>NZ_JBHZTC010000006.1:0-196541 GCF_042879195.1 Kocuria nitroreducens | reverse complement strand
AACCCATCAACCGAATAAAACATCCGGTATCAACAAACATGGCACACTATTGAGTTCTCAAACAACAGACCGATCAGCGTGTCGTACTTGACACTTTGCTTCCGGAGTGCTCTGCAACCTTAGCCCTTCCGGTCGACCCCGGTCAATCTCAGGTGAACTCTTGGTTACCTGATCGTGACGGCGCCGCCTTCCGGCGAAGCTCACAATCTCCCACTCTAACACTCTTCCGGTTCCGTGCAACTGGCTGGCTGCTCGGCGCGGACGTCTCGATGTGGGAAGCCGCCCCGTGGATCTCCCGGAGGAGTTCCACGCCGCGGCGACTTGGAAGAAGTTACTCCGTTTCCGCGGCCCGTGCAAACCGGTCGCCGCAGCCCCGTGCCGCCACCCGTCGAGGGGTCCTTCGAGGTGGCCGCCCCAGGGTCGCGTGGCCGGGGGATGGGCCCGGATCCGAGGATCCGGGCCCATCCCGTGGCTCCGGTCCGCGCCCCGTGGGCGCGACCGGGGCCGGATCAGCGCTCGGCCGGCTTGAGGTACAGGACGGCCAGCGGCGGAACGGTCAGCTCGACCGACGCGGGGTTGCCGTTGTGCGCGCCCTCGGTGGCGGTGACCTTGCCGAGGTTGCCCACACCGGAACCGCCGAAGAGCTCGGAGTCCGTGTTGAGCGCCTCCACCCACTCGCCCGCCCACGGCAGACCCAGCCGGAAGTTCTCGTGCGGATTGCCGGCGAAGTTCGCGACGCACACGAGCGGGTTGCCCTGCTCGTCCCAGCGGGTGAAGGAGAGGGTGTTGCGCCCGGCGTCGGCCGCATCGATCCACTCGAACCCGGCGGGGTTGTTGTCCCGCTCGTACAGCGCAGGGGTCTCACGGTAGATCCCGTTGAGAGTGCGCACCAGCTCCTGGACCCCCTTGTGCGGCGGGGTCTCGGACAGCCACCAGTCCAGGCCGTGCTCCTGGGACCACTCGGACTCCTGGGCGTACTCCGTCCCCATGAAGATCAGCTGCTTGCCGGGGTGGGCCCACATGAACGCCAGGTAGGCGCGGACGTTGGCGAGCTGCTGCCACCGGTCGCCCGGCATCTTGCGCAGCAGGGAACCCTTGCCGTAGACGACCTCGTCGTGGGAGATCGGGAGCAGGAAGTTCTCCGAGAACGCGTAGACCAGCGAGAACGTGAGCTTGTTGTGATGGTAGTACCGGTTGACCGGGTCCTCCGCCATGTACTCCAGGGTGTCGTTCATCCAGCCCATGTTCCACTTGAGCCCGAAGCCCAGCCCGTCCGCGTCGGTCGGTCGGGTCACGCCCGGGTAGGACGTGGACTCCTCGGCGATCATGACGATCCCGGGGGTGCGCTTGTACGAGGTGGCGTTGGCCTCCTTGAGGAAGGCAATGGCCTCGAGGTTCTCGCGGCCGCCGAAGACGTTGGGCTCCCACTCGCCCTCGTTGCGCGAGTAGTCGAGGTAGAGCATGGACGCGACCGCGTCCACGCGCAGGCCGTCCACGTGGAACTCCTCGAGCCAGTAGGAGGCGTTGGCCACCAGGAAGTTCCGGACCTCGTTGCGGCCGTAGTCCGGGATCAGCGTCCCCCATTCCTTGTGCTCGCCCCGCCGGGGGTCGGCGTGCTCGTACAGGGGCTCACCGTCGAAGCGGGCCAGCGCCCACTCGTCCTTCGGGAAGTGCCCCGGGACCCAGTCCACGATCACGCCGATGCCGGCCTGGTGCAGCTTGTCCACGAGGTAGCGGAACTCGTCCGGGCTGCCGAAGCGGGAGGACGGCGCGTAGTAGGACGTCACCTGGTAGCCCCAGGACCCGCCGAACGGGTGCTCGGCCACGGGCATGAACTCCACGTGGGTGAAGCCCTGCCAGGTGAGGTACTCGACGAGCTCCTTCGCGAGGTCCTTGTAGCCGAGGCCCTTGCGCCACGAGCCGATGTGCAGCTCGTAGACGCTCATGGGCGCGTTGTGCGGATCGGTCGCGGCGCGGCGCGCCATCCAGGCGTCGTCCTGGAACTCGTAGTCGGACTCGAAGACGCGGGAGGCGGTGGACGGCGGCACCTCGGTGCCGAAGGCCATGGGGTCCGCCTTCTCGCGCCAGCCGCCGTCCCGGCCGAGGATGCGGAACTTGTAGGTGGAACCGGAGCCCAGGCCCGGGACGAAGATCTCCCACACGCCCGAGGAGCCGAGGGAGCGCATGGCGTGCTCGCTGCCGTCCCAGCCGTTGAAGTCGCCGATGACCCGCACCGCCTGGGCGTTGGGCGCCCACACGGCGAACGCCACGCCGGTGATGTCGCCCATCGCCGAGGGGTAGCGGCGCACGTGCGCGCCGAGGACGGTCCACAGCGTCTCGTGGCGGCCCTCGCCGATCAGGTGGAGGTCCAGCTCGCCGAGGGTCGGCCCGAAGCGGTACGGGTCGTCCAGCCGCTGCGGCTCCAGCTCCCGGTAGGTCACGTCCACGCGGTAGTCGGGGATCCGACCCGGCTCGTGGGCGGGGACCACGCCCGTGAAGATGCCGCCCCACTCGTGCTCGAGCTCGAAGGTGCCGTCCTGCGTCACGACGGCCACGGCCGTCGCGAACCGCCGCAGCGTGCGCACGGTGACGCTGCCGTCCGGATTGAGGTGGGCGCCCAGGACGCCGTGCGGGTTGTGGTGGCGGCCCTCGGACACCGCGGCCAGCACGTGCTCTGCCACGGGCACCGGTCCCGCCGGGGCCACGTCGTGGCCGGCCGGGACGGCGCGGGACTTCTGGACGGGATCGGATCGGTCCTGCGGGGTGCTGGCGCTCACTGCGTCCTCGATTTCCGTTCCCGCTGCCGCTGGGATGAGCCGCGCGGAGCGGGAGCTGTCGTCGTCGTGGCCGGTGCCGGACGCGGGGTCCGCACCGGCGGTATCAGGGTTCACGCTACGCGACCGGAGGCTCTCCAGTGAACGGCGAACCGCCGCGGCCGGAACGTCCACCCAGTCGGGGCGGTTGCGCTGCTCGTAGACGACCTCGTACAGGGCCTTGTCCAGCCACAGCGCCAGGAACAGGGGGGATTCCCGGTCCACCGTGTGCCCCGCGCCCTGCTCGTAGCCCGCCAGGAAGGCGTCGCCGGCGCGCCGGCCCCACGCCTCGGCGTCCTCCGCTCCGGCCCGGGCGCCGAAGGCGGCGGCGTAGTCGAAGGAGCGCAGCATGCCGACCACGTCGCGCAGGGCGACGTCCGGGCGGGTGCGCTCCTCGATGGCCCGCAGGGGCTCGCCCTCGAAGTCCAGGACCTTGAACTGCCCGTCCTCGGTCTGCAGGACCTGGCCCAGGTGGTAGTCACCGTGGATCCGCTGCAGCGGGGGCAGCTCCGGCACGTCCCCGAGGGACGTGATCAGCTGGTCGAGGGCGGCCGCGTGCTCGGAGAACAGGGATCCCGTCTCGGTGCGGGCCCAGCGCAGGCGACCGCCGAGGTCGTTCAGGAGTCGGGCCCGGGCTGCGTCGTCGGGGGCGGCCGCGCCGAACGCGCGGCCCAGGTCGCGGTGCACGCGGGCGGTCGTGCGGCCCAGTTCCCGGGCCTCCTCGGTGAAGTCCGCGTCCTGCTCCGCGGCCTCGACGGCCCGTCCCCACGCGTCGGCGGAGCCGGCGAGGAACTCGGTGGCCACGGCCAGCTGGCCCTGCACGGCGCTCAGCCCGGCGCGCCAGCGGGCGTCGAGCCACCCGAAGGTGCTCGGCACTGCGGGGCAGCCGAGTGCGGTGAGCTCCCGGCCCACCTCGACGTCCGGGTTGTCGCCCTCCCCCAGCACGCGGAAGAACTTCACGATCACGGCATCGGCGTCCGCCCGGCCCGCGGGCGGGGTGAGGATCACAGAGGAGTTCGACTGCTCGCTGGAGATCACGCGGACCTGCGCGGACGTCTCGACCGCGTACGGGACGCGCAGCACGTCACCGTGCGCACCGGTCACCGTCAGCCCCAGGGGGCCGGAGCTGACCGCTTCAGCGCCCTGCATGAGCTCAAGGACCGGCCCGACGAACGCCGGGTCCCCGACCCCGTCGTAGACCCAGGGACCGGCCACGGCGTCCTCCGCGCCCGGGAGCGGGATCCCGGTGCGGTGGGCCACGGCACGGCCGGCGCGGGCGGCCCGCTCCCGGAGGAAGCGCGCGGCACGGCGCGGGGTGGCGTTCTCCTCCGGCGGGACGTCCGTCCCGGCCTCCTCGGCCGCAGCCGGCGCCAGCTCCCCGACGAGGAAGCGCTCGGCGCCCTCGAGGGGCGTGGCGCGGAAGCTCAGCGGCACCTGGAGGAGCTCGGTGCGCGCCCCCTCGGAGGCCTCCACCAGGAGGATCCGGGCGCCGGCTCCCTCCTGGTCCGGCAGGGCCAGCTGCGCGACGACCCGCAGTTCCACCCCCGCACCACCGTCCGCGAAGGGGAACCACCGCTGCCGTGGCAGCCACCGGCGCAGGAGGTCGAGGAGCTCGTCGGGGTGCTGGTCGGTCATGGGGTCGGTCCTTCCGGGACGGGCGAGGAGGTGGCCGGACGCACGGAAGCGCTCAGGACTTGGTCGCGGTGATGATCGGCATGGCCGTGGTCTGGGGGTGCGTGCCGTCGTCGCGGGGGGCAGCCCGGAGGCGCAGCCAGAAGAAGTCCTGGCTGCCCAGGGTGATGCGGTACTCCCCGGCCTCGTCCACCTCGCCGAACAGGTCGCCGCCGAAGAGCTCGCGCAGTCCGCGGCCCGCGAACTGGGGCAGCCGGATGCGCGCGCACGCGGGGGTGTGGGCGAGGTTGAACAGGCACAGCACGGTCTCTCCGCGCCCGTCGTCGGCCTCCTCGTCGGGGAGCACGCGCAGGAACGCCAGCACGGAGTCGTGGTCCGTCTCCACGTTGACGTAGGCACCGAGGCCGAACGCCGGGTGCGCCTTGCGCACCGCCAGCATCTGGCGCATCCAGTGCAGCAGGGACGACGACGACGCCAGCTGCGCCTCCACGTTGACCTGGTTGTAGTGGTAGACCAGCGACTGCACGACCGGCAGGTACAGCTTGCCCGGGTCCGCCTTGGAGAACCCGGCGTTGCGGTCCGGGGTCCACTGCATCGGGGTGCGGGAGGCGTCGCGGTCGTCGAGCCAGATGTTGTCGCCCATGCCGATCTCGTCCCCGTAGTACAGGAAAGGGCTGCCCGGCAGGGACAGGAGCAGGGCGTGGATCAGTTCGATCTCGGCCCGCGAGTTGTCGAGCAGGGGGGCCAGCCGGCGGCGGATGCCCACGTTCGCGCGCATGCGCGAGTCGGGGGCGTACCAGCCGAGCATCGCCTGGCGCTCCTCGGTGGTCACCATCTCGAGGGTCAGCTCGTCGTGGTTGCGCAGGAACGTGCCCCACTGGGTCCCTCGCGGGATGTCCGGCGTCTCGTGCATGGTCTCCACGATCGGGGCGGCCTTCTGGTCCCGCAGCGCGTAGAAGATCCGCGGCATGATCGGGAAGTGGAAGCACATGTGGCACTCGGGGTCGTCCTCGCTGCCGAAGTACTCCACCACCTCGTGCGGCATCTGGTTCGCCTCGGCGATCACCACGCGCCCCGGGTACTGGTCGTCGATCATGCGCCGCAGGCCGACCAGGAAGTCGTGCGTGCCGGGGAGGTTCTCGCAGTTGGTCCCGTCCTCCTCGATCAGGTACGGGATCGCGTCGGCCCGGAAGCCGTCGATGCCCATGTCGAGCCAGAACTTCACCACGTCGTGGACGGCCTCCACCACGGCGGGGTTCTCGAAGTTGAGATCCGGCTGGTGGGAGAAGAACCGGTGCCAGAAGAACTGTCGGCGGATCGGGTCGAACGTCCAGTTCGACTCCTCGGTGTCCACGAAGATGATCCGGGCGTCCTGGTACAGCTCGTCGGTGTCCGACCAGACGTAGAAGTCGCCGTAGGGGCCCTCGGGGTCCTCGCGGGAAGCCTGGAACCACGGGTGCTGGTCGCTGGTGTGGTTGAGCGGGAGGTCGATGATGACCCGCAGGCCGCGGGCGTGCGCCTCGGCCACGAGGCGCTTGAAGTCGCTGATCGTGCCGAACTCGTCGAGCACCGAGTAGTAGTCCGAGATGTCGTAGCCGCCGTCGCGCAGCGGGGACTCGAAGAACGGCGGCAGCCAGAGGCAGTCGATGCCCAGCCACTGCAGGTAGTCGAGCTTGTCGATCAGGCCGGAGAAGTCGCCGGAGCCGTCACCGTTGGCGTCGGAGAACGCCCGGACGAGCACCTCGTAGAACACCGCTTTGCGGAACCAGTCGGGGTCGTGCGAGATGCCGGGGGCGTTGAGCGAGTACGGCGAGATGCTCATGCGGGGGTGCCGCCTTTCGGACAGGTGGGTCGGAGGCCATCGGTGCTGAGGTGGGCCCTCCCGGGGATGTCGCCCGGGAGGGCCCCGACGGGGTGCGGTCGAGCCCCTACTTGACGTTGCGGCGGACGTGCAGGACGTGCGCGGGGTCGTAGTGCGGATCCAGGCGCACGTAGTTGTGCGTGCCCCACTTCCAGGAGTGCCCGCTGAGCAGGTCGTCCACCCAGAAGCTGCCGTCCTCGTTGAAGTCCGCGTCGTCCAGGTTCAGGGACTCCAGGTCCAGCCACACGGTGCCCTCGCGGACCGCGTGCGGGTCCACGTTGACGACCACGATGACCGTGTCCTTGTAGCTCGAGCCCCCGTGCCGCACCGTCTTCGTCTTCGTGTAGGCGACGAGGGCGTCGTCGGACGTGGACTGCACCGTCAGGTTCTGCAGGTCGCCCAGGGAGGCGTGCCGGCGCCGGATCTCGTTGAGCCGGGTGAGGTACGGGGCCAGGGACTCGCCGCGCTCCTCCGCGCCGGCGAAGTCACGGGGCCGGTACTCGTACTTCTCGTTGTCGACGTACTCCTCGGCACCTGCGCGGGCCACGTGCTCGTACAGCTCGTAGCCGGCGTAGACGCCCCAGAGGGGCGAGCCCGTGGCGGCCAGCACGGCACGGATCCTGAAGGCCGCGGGGCCACCGAACTGCAGGTACTCGGTGAGGATGTCGGGGGTGTTGACGAAGAAGTTCGGCCGGTACACCGCCGAGGTCTCGTGGCTGACCTCCTCCAGGTACTCCTCGATCTCCTTCTTGGTGTTGCGCCAGGTGAAGTACGAGTAGGACTGCTGGAAGCCGACCCGCGCGAGGCCCTGCATCATGGCAGGACGGGTGAACGCCTCGGCCAGGAACACGACCTCGGGGTGCTTCGCGTTGACGGTGCCGATCAGCCACTCCCAGAACCACAGGGGCTTGGTGTGCGGGTTGTCGACCCGGAAGATCTTCACCCCGTGGGAGATCCACAGCTCCACGATCCGCAGCACCTCGAGGGACAGGCCCTCGGGGTCGTTGTCGAAGTTGATCGGGTAGATGTCCTGGTACTTCTTCGGCGGGTTCTCCGCGTAGGCGATGGAACCGTCGGCACGGGTCGTGAACCACTCCGGGTGCGCCGTGACCCACGGGTGGTCCGGGGAGGCCTGCAGGGCGAGGTCCAGGGCCACTTCGAGGCCGAGGTCCCCGGCGCGGGCCACGAAGCCGTCGAAGTCCTCGAACGAGCCGAGGTCGGGGTGGATCGCGTCGTGCCCGCCCTCGGGGGCGCCGATGGCCCACGGGGACCCCGGGTCCTGCGGACCGGCCGTCAGCGTGTTGTTCGGGCCCTTGCGGTGCGCCGTGCCGATCGGGTGGATCGGGGGCAGGTAGATGACGTCGAAGCCCATGCCGGCGACGGCCTCGAGGCGTTCCGCGGCGGTCCGGAAGGTGCCGGAGGTCCAGGTGCCGGACTCGGCGTCGAAGATGGCGCCCTCGGAACGGGGGAAGAACTCGTACCAGGACCCGCGGCCGGCGGCGGCGCGCTCGACCTTCAGCGGGTAGCGGCGGCTCTCGGTCACGAGGTCGCGCACCGGCCGCTCGGCGACCACGGCCAGGACCTCGGCGGAGGTGCCGGCCTCGAGCCGGTGCTCGGCGGGCAGCTCGCCGTTGCCGAGCGTGCGCGAGACCGAGCGGAACAGCTCGGCGTCGGTGTCCGGGCGGCCTGGCTCCGCGGCGGCGCGGTCGAAGAGCACGACGCCCTCGGCCATCATGAGGTCGACGTCTTGGCCGACGCCGACCTTGATTTCGGCGGCGTGGCGCCACGTCTCGAACATGTCGCCCCAGCCCTCGACGGCGAAGGTCCAGGCGCCCTCGGCGGTCGGCGTCAGCCACGCCTCGTAGCGGTCGGTGCCGGGGGTGGTGAGGCGCATCGGCACGCGCTCGGCCTCCGAGCCCTGCGGGTCGTACAGCACCGCGGTCACGCCCAGGGCATCGTGGCCCTCGCGGAACACGGTGGCGCCCACGCGGATCGACTCGCCCGGTACGGCCTTGGCCGGGAAGCGCCCGTCCTCGACCACGGGGCTGACCCCGACGACCGGGATCCGGCCGTAGACCAGGCCCTCGCGGGAGAACGCCGTTCCGGCGGCCTTCCGGCGGGTGGTCGTCGCCTTCCGCGGCGTGGTGGCCTTCTTGGCGGTGGCCGTCCTCGTGGTACCGGACTTGGCGGCCGGTGCCTTGGCGGCCGCGGGCTCCTTCGCGGCGGCGGTCCTGGCCGTCGAGGTCCGCTTGGCACGCGCCTTGGGCTCCGCCGCGGGGACGACGGCGATGCCGGGCTCGTCGGCCACGGAAGTCGTGCCCTCCGCGTCCGGGCCCTTCCGGGCGGTGGACGCCCTGCGCCGGGCCGGTGCCTTCTTCACGGGCTGCTCGGCCGGCGCCGCGGCGGCGCCGGTCTCGGCGCCGGGAGGTGCGGGCGTCGTCGACGGGTCGGGGGCGGGCGCGCCGGACGGGCTCGAGGCCGGGTCGGACGGGGGCGGCGTGTTGGCTTGGCTCACCTGGACCACGTTAGCGACAAACCCGGCGATCGTTAAGCCCGCTGTCGAACCGTGGGACGGTGTCGCCGCCCCCGTGTCCCTGCCCCAGTGGGGCGGCGCGGCGCGCCGGGGGACGAATGGGCGGCGGCGCCCCCGTCCGGCAACGAGGCACCGGTAGTCTGACAGGGTGAAGGCAATCCGTAGATTCACCGTGCGCACCGTGCTGCCGGAGTCCATCGCCCCTCTGAGCCGACTCGCGAGGAACCTTCGCTGGTCCTGGCACCGGCCCACCGAACAGTTGTTCGCCGAGCTGAATCCGCAGGCGTGGGACGCCGTCCACGGGGACCCCGTCAAGCTCCTCGGCTCCCTCACCCGCGAGGAGATCCAGCAGATCGCCCAGGATCCCGGCACGGTGCGCCGGATCGAGGAGCTGGACGCCGATCTCGAGTGCTACCTCACCGACGACCTGTGGTACCAGAAGACCCAGTCGGAGGACGCCCCGAAGGCCATCGCCTACTTCTCCGCCGAGTACGGTGTCACCTCCGTGCTCCCCCAGTACTCGGGCGGGCTGGGGATCCTCGCCGGCGACCACCTCAAGAGCGCCTCGGACCTCGGCGTGCCGGTGGTGGGGGTCGGCCTGTTCTACCAGCACGGCTACTTCAAGCAGTCGCTGTCCCGTGACGCGTGGCAGCAGGAGTCCTACCCCGTGCTCGACCCCGACGGCATGCCGCTGACGCTGCTGCGGGAGAAGGACGGGAGCCCGGTCCGGATCACCCTGCCCCTCCCCAACGGCCGCTCCCTGTCCGCCCACGTCTGGCGGGCCGACGTGGGCCGCGTCCCCCTGCTCCTGCTCGACTCGGACATCCCGGACAACGACGACCACGCCCGCAACGTCACGGACCGTCTCTACGGCGGCGGCGGCGACCACCGGCTCCAGCAGGAGCTGCTCCTCGGGATGGGCGGGATCCGGGCGCTGCGGGCCTTCTCCCGGCTGACCGGGGCGCCCGCCCCGGAGGTCTTCCACTGCAACGAGGGCCACGCCGGGTTCCTGGGCGTCGAGCGGATCGCGGAGCTCATGGACCCGGCGGACGGGACCGAGCCGATGACGTGGGACGAGGCCCTGACCGCGGTGCGCTCGGCCACCGTGTTCACGACCCACACCCCGGTGCCCGCGGGCATCGACCGGTTCGAGCAGGCGCAGATCGAGCACTTCCTCAATGCGGGTCTCGCCCCGTCCGTGCCCACGGCCAAGGTCCTGTCCCTGGGCGCCGAGGACTACGACGGCGGCGACCCCGCCAAGTTCAACATGGCGGTCATGGGCCTGCGCCTGGCCCAGCGCGCCAACGGGGTGGCCAAGCTGCACGGCGTGGTCTCGCGGGGCATGTTCCAGGGTCTGTGGCCGGGCTTCGACGTCGACGAGGTGCCGATCGGCTCGATCACCAACGGCGTGCACGTGATGACGTGGATCGACCCGCGCATGGCGGAGCTGGCCCTCGACCCGATGGGCCCGGACCTGAACCGGGCCGCTCGGTGGCGCCGGATCTACGGCGTCAACGACGCCGAGCTGTGGTCCGTCCGCCGGGAGCTGCGCACCCGCCTGGTGGAGGACGTCCGCGCCCGGCTGCGGGCGTCGTGGAAGAAGCGCGGTCTCGCGGACGCCGAGCTGGGCTGGACCGACACGGTCCTCGACCCGGGCGTGCTCACGATCGGCTTCGCCCGCCGCGTGCCCACCTACAAGCGGCTCACGCTCATGCTGCGGGACCCGCAGCGGCTCAAGCGGATCCTGCTGGACCCGGAGCACCCCGTGCAGCTGGTGGTCGCCGGGAAGTCCCACCCGGCCGACGAGCAGGGCAAGCGCCTGATCCAGGACCTCGTGCGCTTCACGGACGACCCCGAGGTGCGCCACCGGATCGTGTTCCTCCCCAACTACGACATCGCGATGGCCCGCACCCTCTTCCCGGGCTGCGACGTGTGGCTGAACAATCCGCTGCGCCCGCTCGAGGCGTGCGGCACGTCCGGGATGAAGGCCGCCCTCAACGGCGGGCTGAACCTCTCGGTGCTCGACGGCTGGTGGGACGAGATGTACGACGGCCAGAACGGCTGGGCCATCCCGACCGCCGACGAGGGCGCGCACCCGGACGAGCGCGACGACATCGAGGCCGCTGCCCTCTACGAGCTCATCGAGAACCACGTGGCCCCGCGCTTCTACGGCGAGACGGCGGAGGGCTCGGACCCGAACACCGACGGCGTGCCGCACCAGTGGCTGGCCATGGTCAAGCACACCCTGGCGACGCTGGGCCCGCAGGTCTCCGCCAAGCGCATGCTCGAGGACTACGTGCGGCACCTCTACGTGCCGGCCGCCGTCTCCGGCCGCCAGGCCGCCCTGGACGGCCACGCGTCCGCCCGGGCGAAGTCCCGGTGGGTCGGCCGGGTGCGCCAGGCGTGGGGCCAGGTGTCGGTCGAGCACGTGGACACCGAGGGCGTGGCCCAGGAGCCCCAGATCGGCGACGAGCTCACGGTGTGCGCCTACGTCTCGCTCGGCTCACTGAGCCCGGACGACGTGTCCGCGGAGATCGGGTACGGCCGGGTCTCGGAGACGGACCACATCCACGAGCGCAAGTACGCGGACCTGAGCGCCGTCGACGACCTCGGCGGCGGCCGGCACAAGTTCTGCGGCACGATCACCGTGGACCGCTCGGGCCCGTTCGGCTACACGGTCCGGGTGCTGCCCGCGCACCCCGAGCTCGCCGACAAGGCGGAGCTGGGCCTGGTGACGAGCGCCTGAGCCGGCGCGGCGCCGCGCCGCACGGGAGGGGCCGCACCCGCACGTCGCGGGTGCGGCCCCTCCCTCCGTGGACCGCTGCCGCTCAGAGCACCCGGAAGAGGGTCACCGAGCTGGCGGGAACGCCCTGGGCCTGGCCCGCCCGGTAGCGCGCGCCGTAGCGCCCGTGCAGCACGGAGGCCGTGCTGTGCATCAGGGAGTAGACGCCGTCGGCCTTCTCCAGGGGGTGCCCGTCCTCGTCCGGCCGGAGGAGGTCCGCGAGGTCCGGGAAGGTGATCGCCATGTCGGCGCTCGCGCCGTTGACCACCATGAGCCCCGCCACCCGGCCGCCGCGGGACCCGATCAGCACCTGGATGGTCCGGGCCCCGGGGGTCTGCCAGTCGGTGGCGGTCATGGCCGACCCGTCCGGGCCGAACCAGTGCATCATGACCTCGTCGGGGCGGGTCGGGAAGTGGGACGGCTGTCCCGCCATGAACTCCCCCCGCACGCCCACCAGGGAGCGGGTGGCCGCGAGCATGGCGCGGTCCGCCGGGGTGAGCCGCCAGTCCACCCAGGACAGCTCGTTGTCCTGGCAGTAGGCGTTGTTGTTCCCTCGCTGGGTGCGGCCGAACTCGTCCCCGGCCGTGATCATGGGCACGCCCTGGGAGAAGAGCAGGGTGGCCATGACGTTGCGCGAGGTCTGGGCCCGGTCGGCCCGGATCCGGACGTCGCGCGCCGGGCCTTCGACCCCGTGGTTCCACGAGTGGTTGTCGTTGGTGCCGTCCCGGTTCTTCTCCAGGTTGTCCTGGTTGTGCTTGCTGTCGTAGGAGACGAGGTCCGCGAGGGTGAAGCCGTCGTGGGCGGTCACGAAGTTCAGGGACGCCAGGGCGCTGCGCCCGGACGCGGCGAACATGTCCGAGGAGCCTGCGAGCGCCCCGGCGAGCCGTGCGGCGTTGCCGCCGTCCCCGCCGAGGCTCATGCTGCGCGGGCCGGTGAGCCAGAAGTCGCGGACGGTGTCCCGGAAGCGGTCGTTCCAGTCGGCCCACCCCTCGGGGAAGTGACCGGTCTGCCATCCGCCCATGCCCACGTCCCAGGGCTCGGCGATGAGCTTCGTCCCGAACAGGGTGGGATCGGCGCCGACGGCCACGAGGAAGGGGTGGTTGCGGGTGAAGCGGTGGCGCTCGTCCCGGGCCAGCTCGGGGGCGAGGTCGAAGCGGAAGCCGTCCACGTGGCAGCGCTCCACCCAGTAGCGCAGGGAGTCCAGCGCCATCTGCACCACCCGCGGGTTGCCGAAGTTCACGGAGTTGCCGCACCCCGTGACGTCGACGTAGCGGCCGTCCTCGCCGTGGCGGTAGTAGGCCTCGTCGCCGAGCCCCCGCCAGCAGTAGGCGGGCTCCTCCTGGCCGGCCTCCGCCGTGTGGTTGTAGACGACGTCGAGGTACACCTCGAGACCTGCGCGGTGGAGCTCCCGGACCATGGCCTTGAACTCGTCGAGCACACCCTGCGGCCCCCGGGCGCGGGCGGCCTCGGTCGCGTAGCCGGCGTGCGGGGCGAAGAAGCCCAGCGTGTTGTAGCCCCAGTAGTTGCTCAGCCCGAGCGACGTGAGGTGCGGCTCGTCCAGGTGGGCGTGCACGGGCAGGAGCTCGACGGCCGTGACGCCCAGGGACGTGAGGTACTCGGTCATCGCGGGGTGCGCGAGCCCCGCGTACGTGCCCCGGAGGTGCTCCGGGACGTCCGGGTGGAGGGCGGTCAGGCCCTTGACGTGCGCCTCGTAGACGACGGTGTCCCGCCACGGGGTGGCCGGGTGGCGGTCCTCGTCCCAGTCGAAGTCCTGCTGGACGACCACGGAGACGTAGCGCCCCCCGTAGGCGTCGGGCCCGGGGGCGTCGACCCCGGGCGGCGGGGCGACGCGGCGCAGCCCCTTGCCGTAGGGGTCGAGCAGGATCTGCTGGTCGGCCGGGCCCGGGGAGCGGTGGCGGGAGGCGACCGGCGAGTCGGCGGGCACGAAGCCGTACTCCGTGCCGGCGGGCAGGGCCGGGGCCTCGTCCCGGTGCCGCAGGTAGTCGAAGCCCGTCTCCGAGAGCCGCTGCTGCTCGGCCGGCGGGATCGTCCCGTGGTGCACGCCGCCGGTGCGGCCGGTGAGCCGTCGGCGCTGCCAGCGCCCGCCGGGCAGCCGGAAGACGATGTCGAGGTCGGGCACCCCCGGGGCGTAGACGGCCACGTTGGCGCTGCCGTCGCGCTCGTGCGAGGGGTGGACCCCGAGGGGGTAGGGCTGGGAGACGTACGGCCGGCCGGTGTCCTGCCGCCGGGGCTCAGGAACCAGCACGGCGTCGCGACACCTCGTACAGGGTGATGCCCACGGCCATCGAGGCGTTGAGCGACTCCATCGTGGAGTCGATGGGGATGGAGACGATCTGGTCGCAGTTCTCGGTGACCAGCCGGGACAGGCCCTTGCCCTCCGAGCCGACCACGACGACGAGCGGCTCGGTGGCCAGCTCGAGGCCGGGCAGGTCGACGTCGCCGCCGCCGTCGAGGCCGACCACGAAGTAGCCCATGGCCTTGAGCTCCTCGAGCGTGCGGTTGAGGTTGGCCGCCTTCGTGACGGGCACCCGGGCCGCGGCACCGGCGCTGGTCTTCCAGGCGGAGGCCGTGACGCCCACGGACCGGCGCTCGGGCACGATCACGGCGTTGCCGGAGAACGCCGAGACGCTGCGGATGATGGCGCCGAGGTTGCGGGGGTCGGTGATCCCGTCGAGGGCGACCATCAGCGGGGGGCGCCGGATGTGCCGCTTCTCCCACTGGGTCATGAGCTTGCGGGCGGTGTCCACGGCGTCCTGGTACTCGTAGGCCGGCACCTGCAGGGCCACGCCCTGGTGCACGGCGTCGCTGGTGAGCCGGTCGAGCTCGCCCTTGGAGGCCTCGAGGATCGAGATCCCGCGCTCCGCGCAGAGCTGCAGGATCTCGCGCACGCGGTCGTCGACGTCGATCTTGCTGGCCGCGTACAGGGCCTTGGCGGGGATGTCCGCTCGCAGCGCCTCGACCACGGAGTTCCGCCCGGTGACGAGGTCCTCCTGGACCTTGCCGCGGGTCCGGGCCGGGGAGCGGCCACCCAGGTTCTGCCGGCGCTCGGCGGCCTTCTTCATCTTGTGCGCCTTGTGGTACGGGCGGTCCTCGGCCTTGGGGGTGGGGCCCCGGCCCTCGAGGGCCTTGCGGCCGTGGCCGCCGGTGCCGACCAGGGGGCCCTTCTTGTTCTTGCGGATCGCGCCGGGACGCTTGGGGGCTGGCATGGGTACCTCTGTTCGGTCGTGGATGGTGGTGCGGCCCGGTCAGGCCACGGACCAGGTGGATCCGCCGGTCGCGTCGCGCACCGCGACGCCGGCCGCGGCGAGCTCGTCCCGGATGGCGTCGGCCCGCGCCCAGTCCTTGGCGGCGCGGGCCCGGTCGCGCTGGGCCAGCAGCGAGCGCACGAGGGTGTCGAGGGCCGCGTGCTCGGCCGCGTTCCCGGCGGCGTCCCCGAGGTCCATGAGCCAGGTCAGGCCGAGGACGTCGGTCATGGCGCGCACCGCGCGGGCGGGTGCGGCGGCGTCCAGGCCGTCGGCGAGCGCGGAGTTGCCGGCGCGGACGGTCTCGTGGAGGACGGCGAGGGCCTGGGGCACGTTGAGGTCGTCGTCCATGGCGTCGCCGAAGGCCTGCGGCACGTCCCCGGCCGCCCCCCCGACGTCAGCACAGGTCTCCCGGGCCGCCCGCAGGAAGGACTCCACCCGCTCGACCGCGGACGTGGCCTCGGCGAGGGAGGTGGGCCGGTAGTCCAGCACGGACCGGTAGTGGGCCTGGCCGAGGTAGTAGCGCACGGCCAGAGGCCGGGCCTCGGCGAGCATGTCCGCCGGGGAGACGGTGTTGCCGATGGACTTGGACATCTTCTCGCCCGCGTAGGTGACCAGTCCGTTGTGCAGCCACAGGGTCGCGAACCGCTGCCCGGCCGCCGTCGACTGGGCGAGCTCGTTCTCGTGGTGGGGGAAGCGCAGGTCCAGGCCCCCGCCGTGGATGTCGAAGTGCTCGCCGAGGTACTTCGCGGCCATGGCGGAGCACTCGAGGTGCCAGCCGGGCCGGCCGGCGCCCCAGGGCGAGTCCCACCGGGCGGTCCCGGGCTCGCCCGCCTTGTGCCCCTTCCACAGGGCGAAGTCGCGGGGGTCCCGCTTGCCGCGGGGGTCGGCGTCGGGGGCGTCCTGCATGTCGTCGACCGACTGGTGCGTGAGCTCGCCGTACCGCTCCCAGGAGCGGACGTCGAAGTAGACGTCCCCGGAGCCGTCCGGGGCGGGGTAGGCGTGCCCGGCGTCGACCAGGGTACGGATCAGGGCGTGCATCTCGGGGACGTGGCCCGTGGCGCGCGGCTCGTAGGTGGGCCGGCCGACGCCGATGGCGTCGTAGGCGGCGTTGAACGCCTGCTCGAACCGGTAGGCGAGCGCCCACCACGGCTCGCAGGGGTGGTCGCCGTCGTAGTCGGGGGCGAAGGACGCGGCCGAGTTCACGAGGATCTTGTCGTCGATGTCGGTGACGTTGCGCACCGTGGTCACCCGGTAGCCGCGGTGGGCGAGCCACCGGGCGAGCTGGTCGAAGACGAGGGCCGAGCGGACGTGGCCGATGTGCGGCATTCCCTGCACGGTGGCGCCGCAGTAGTACAGACGGGCCTCGCCGGGATGGGCGGGCGCGAAGTCCCGCACGGTGGCGGTGGCGGTGTCGTAGAAGCGCAGAGTCACACGGCCCATCATAAGGGCGGCCGGTGGCGCGCCGGTCAGGACCCGCGCGCGTCCGCGGGGACGACCAGAGCGGTGGCCACGGCCGCGAGACCCTCGCCGCGGCCCGTGAGCCCGAGGCGGTCGGAGGTCGTGGCGCTGACCGTGACGGGCGCGCCGGCCGCGGCGGTGAGCACGGCCTCGGCCTCGGCGCGCCGCGGCGCGAACCGCGGCCGGTTGCCGATCAGCTGCACCGCGACGTTGCCGATCTCGAAGCCGGCCTCTCGCACGATCCGGGCGGCCTCGGCGAGGATGCGCGTCCCGGACGCGCCCTTCAGCTCGGGGCGGTCCACGCCGAAGTTGGCCCCCAGGTCCCCGGTGCCCGAGGCCGAGAACAGGGCGTCGGCGGCGGCGTGGGCCACGACGTCCCCGTCCGAGTGCCCGGCGAGCCCCCGCTCCCCCGGCCACTCGAGCCCCGCGACCCACAGCGGGGTGCCCTCGGGCCCGAAGGCGTGGACGTCCACGGCGATGCCGGTGCGGGGCAGGATGGTGCTCACCGCCTCAGTCTGTCATCTTCCGGCTACGCCACCACGACCGCGGGAATCCTGGTCCGGGCGTCCGGGCGTCCGGGCGCGGCGGAGAGCCCGTGCGGTAACACCCCGCTACTGCTCGCAGCCCGGGGGTGCGGGGCTCTCGATGCTCCGGTCGAGCGGAGGGGAGGAGTCCCCCTCGTACTCGGCCGGCTGCCGGGAGGCGATGGCGAGCCGCACCTCCCCCAGCACCTCCCGCGGCTTGGTCGCCACGGCCCGGGGCAGGCTCAGCGTGTACCCCAGGGGGTGCTTGCGGAACCGCCGCATCATGCGCCGCGGCTTGCTCGCGAGGCGCCGGCCGACATCGGGGAAATAGTCGTCCGCGACCTGGATGTTCACCTGTGTCCCGCAGTTGCTGCACTTGAAGGCCGCCACGAGCCGGCCGGCATAGGTGACCTCGTGGTCGCACTCCTTGAGGCACGAGGCGCAGACTAACGATGCGTGCTGGATCTGTTCCATCGCTACCTTCAATTCTCGAGGACGCCGCGTCCCCTGCTCAGTGCACCTGGTGGTCGAGGGCGGCGAGCAGTTGCTGGGCCACGACGAGATCGTGGGCGTAGGTGATCTTGAAGTTCTGGTCCTCCCCGGAGATCCAGCGGATGGACAGGTCCGTGTAGCGGGCGACGCAACCGGCCGTGTCCGTGGCGTCCAGTCCGTCCCGGGCCGCCGCCTCGTAGGCGTCGACCAGGGGCCGGGCGGCAAAGCCCTGCGGGGTCTGCGCGCGGACCAGATGATCACGGTGCAGCTGCACGGACGAGGCGCCGTCGTCACCGGTCACGGACAGATCGGGACCGTAGAGTGCCGGGATGGCGGCCCCGTACTCACGGGTTGCGTGCAGCACCGCGGCGCACAGCTCCTCGGAGAGCAGGGGCCGGGCCGAGTCGTGGATGAGGATGGAGTCCACCTGTCCCGCGTCGATGCGCGGCACCAGGTGCCGGAAGGCACGCAGCTCCGACCCCTGACGGGTCGCGTCCCCGTAGACGATCTCTACCTCGGCTGTCACCTCTTTGTCGAGCACCTCCTCGGCACGCCGGTGGTCCTCCGGCCTGATGACCAGCACGAGCGGTGAGATGTCGCTGATGGTGGCCATGACGTTGAGCGACCAGGAGATCAGGCTCTGGCCCGCCAGAGGCAGGTACGCCTTGTTCACGGATCCGCCGAAGCGGGTGCCCGAACCGGCCGCCAGCACGATCCCTGCTGCCGTGGGTCGATCGGTCGAGGCCTGGCCTGCTGGGGGCTTCATGCCTCAATCCTAGTCGGGGCGGCCTCCCAGCAACCACTCGACGGCCGGTCGTCCACCCGACGGCGCCCGAGCGGCCGGACACCCGGCCGACCGGCCGGGCGCCCGACCCGCCGGGGCCTACTCGACGGCGCCCAACCGTGCGGGGTCGGCGAGGACGTCCCGCAGCGTCCCGATGAACCGGGCCGCGTCCGCCCCATCGGCACTCCTGTGGTCGGCGGTCAGCCCGGCGGTGCACAGCAGGCGCGCCCCGAAAGTACCGTCCTCACCGATGACGAGCCTGGGCTCGATCGAGCCCAGGGACAGCGCCGTGGAGTGCGGGGGCGTGAGCAGCGCGTTGAAGGAGCTGATGTTCCAGCCCCCGAGGTTCGACAGCACGGCTGTTCCCCCCCGCAGCTGCTCCAGCTTGAGCGATCCCCTTCGCGCGTCGGCAGCCGCACCACGGATCTGCCGGTCGAGCTCCAGGAGGGGGACGATGTCCGGGTTCTTCAGCACGGGCGCCAGGAGGCCGTTGTCCGTGTCCACGGCCAGGGCGATGCCCACGTCCGCGTTCGGCGTCAGTCCCTCGTCCGACCAGTAGGCGTTGAGGGAGTGGTGCGTGCGCAGGGCGATGGCCTGGGCCTTGAGCAGGACCGCGGTCCAGCCGGCCCCCTTGAGCTCGGTCCTGCGGACCTTGTCCAGGTGAGTGAGGTCCAGGTCCGCGTAGACGGTGAACTGCGGGACCCGGGCGGATGCCGTCATCACCTTCGCGGTCTGCTTCCGCAGGCGCCGGCGACGGATCTCCGCCCGCGACCCCGCCTCCGACCTCGGTGCGCTCTGCTTCGGCGACGACGCGGTCGGCGGAGCAGACGCCGTCGTCGTGCCCTGTGGGGCTGCAGCAGCCGACCGGCGAGGAGCAGCAGCGACCGGCTCCGCAGCCGGGGGCCGGGCGGCGGCGACGGCCTCCACGTCCTGCACGCGCACGGTGTTCCACGGCCCCGTGGGCCGGACGGATGCCAGGTCCACCCGGGTCTCGGCGGCGAGCCGGCGCGCCGCCGGAACCGCGACCGGCCAGGCGGGTTGCCCTCCAGCCTCCCGGGTGCTCCCGGGGTCCGCGTTCGAGGACGCGGTGGCCGGGGCGGGCGCCGGGGCCGTGTCCTGGGACTCGACCGCCACCGGCACCGAGACCCCGCCCTGGGCCTCGGCCACCGACGGCACGGGCGGGCCGGCCACCGACTCGGCGTCCGGCTCGGCCGCGGGGGGTGCGGCCGGCTCGTCGAACATGTCCCCCAGCAGGTCCTCCGCCTCCGTGGTCATGTAGCACAGGGGTTCACCCACGGGGACCACGTCCTCGGGCTGAGCCACGATCTCCTCCAGCACCCCGCTGAAAGGGGCCTCCACCTCCATCTCGACCTTGTCGGTCTCCACCTCGCAGATCGGCTCCCCGGCCGTGACGGTGTCCCCGGGCTGCTTGAACCACTGCGCCATGGTGCCCTCCTCCATGGTCATGGACATCTTGGGCATCGTGACCGGCTTGCGGTTGCCGGAGCCCGCGGCCGAGGACACGGACTCCGGGGCCGTGTCCTGGGACTCGACGGACACCGGGACCGAGACCCCACCCCGGGCCTCGGCCGCCGACGGCACCGGCGGCCCACCGACCGGCTCGGACGGCTCGGCCGCGGCCGGCGCCGCCGGCTCGTCGAACATGTCCCCCAGCAGGTCCTCCGCCTCCGTGGTCATGTAGCACAGGGGTTCACCCACGGGGACCACGTCCTCGGGCTGAGCCACGATCTCCTCCAGCACCCCGCTGAAAGGGGCCTCCACCTCCATCTCGACCTTGTCGGTCTCCACCTCGCAGATCGGCTCCCCGGCCGTGACGGTGTCCCCGGGCTGCTTGAACCACTGCGCCATGGTGCCCTCCTCCATGGTCATGGACATCTTGGGCATCGTGACCGGCTTGCGGGCCATCTCACCACTCCTGGACCAGTTGGGTGGCGGCTGCCACGATGTCGTTGACCTGCGGCACGGCGGCCCTCTCCAGCTTCGGGGCGTAGGGGATGGGGATGTCCAGCCCGGCCAGGCGCTGAATAGGCGCCCGAAGGTGGCCGAAGGTGTCGGACTCGGCGATCAGCGCCGAGATCTCGCCCATGTAGCCGCCGGTCTTCACGGCTTCCTGCACCAGGAGCACGCGCCCGGTCCGCTTCACCGCGGCGAAGATGGTGTCCGTGTCCAGGGGCGTCAGCGTCCTGGGGTCCACCACCGTCGCCTCCATGCCCTGCTCGGCCAGGAGGGCGGCGGCCTCGAGGGAGCGGCTGACCTCCACACCGGTGGCGACGATGGTCAGGTCCTTGCCCTCCCGCACGACCTCGGCCACGCCGAGGGGCGTGTGGTAGGCCCCCTCGGGCACCGGCCCGGAGGTCTTGTAGAGCAACTTGTGCTCGAGGATCATCACCGGGTTCGGGTCCTCGAGTGCGGCCAGGAGCAGACCCTTGGCGTCCCGGGGGTTGGAGGGCATGACGACCTTCAGCCCCGGGATGTGGGTGAACCATGCCTCCAGGCTCTGGGAGTGCTGTGCCGCGGCGCCGGTGCCGGACCCACTGGGTGCCCGGATGACCAGGGGGACGTTGACGGATCCGCCCAGCATGAAGTGGATCTTAGCGGCCTGGTTGGCGATCTGGTCCATGGCCTGGGCGGTGAAGTCGGAGAACTGGATCTCCACGATGGGTTTCATGCCCGCCAGGGCGGCGCCGACGCCGGCGCCGACAATGCCGAGTTCGCTGATCGTGGTGTCGCGCATCCGCTGCGGACCCACCTTGTGGATCAGGTCCCCGGAGACCCCGAAGGCTCCGCCGTAGGTCCCGACGTCCTCCCCCATCATGAAGACCCGGTCGTCGGCCTCCATGGCCAGGAGCAGGGCTTCGCGGATGGCTTCGGAATACGTCATCGTGCGTGTCTGCACGTCGGTCAGGGTGTCAGTCATGATCTCGCTCACTTCGCGTAGACGGCGGACAGAAGGTCGTCGACGGAGGATTCCGGAGCCGCGTTGGCGGCACGGACGGCCGCGCGGAGCTCGTCGCGCACCGCGGTCCGCACCTCCTCGAGCTGGCCCTCGTCCAGGGTGCCGTGCTCAACGACCTGCTTTTCGAAGGCGAGGATGGGATCCCTGCCCTGCCACTCCTGGATCTCCTCGCGGGTGCGGTAGAGGTTCTTGTCGCTCTTGGAGTGGCCCTTCCACCGGTAGGTCAGGGCTTCGATGAACGTCGGTCCACCGCCGGAGCGGGCTCGGTCGACCGCGGTCTGCACCGCGTCGTGGACCGCTTGGACGTCGTTGCCGTCCACGGTCACCCCGGGGAGCCCGTAGCCCAAGGCCCGGTCGGAGAGCTTCTCGAGCCGGAAGGCCTGCTCGGAGCTCATGGACATCCCGTACTTGTTGTTCTCGCAGATGAAGACCACGGGCAGCTGCCACATGACGGCGAGGACGACGCCTTCGTGCCAGGCTCCCTCGCCCATCGCGCCGTCCCCGTGGAAGCAGACGGCGACCTGGTCGGTGCCCTTCATCTGTGCGGCCAGTCCTGCTCCGGTGGCGATGGGGATGCCTCCGGCTACGATGCCGTTGGCTCCGAGGTTGCCGGTCTCGGGGTCGGCGATGTGCATGGAACCGCCACGGCCCTTGCAGTAGCCGGTCTCCTTGGCCAGCAGTTCCGCCATCATCCGCTCGATGCTGGCGCCCTTGGCGATGCAGTGTCCATGGCCGCGGTGGGTGGAGGTGATGTAGTCCTCCCGGGTCAGGGCCAGGCATGCTCCGGCCGGGACGGCCTCCTGGCCGATCGACAGGTGCATCGTGCCGTGCATCAGGCCGCGACCGAAGAGGTCGTCGACCGCTTCCTCGAAGCGGCGGATGCGCCACATGGTGGTGAGGATCTCGATTGACTTGTCTTTGTCTGCAGCGAGCTTGTTCATCGGAGCGCGCTCTCCTTCTGGACCGTGTCCTGGACAATGGGGTCGAGGACGGACAGGTTCCCGTCCTCGAGCAGCAGGTCCTGGAGCTTGCGCAGGACGACGATGGTGCGGGTCTCGTCCAGCTCGACGTCGTCGTAGGTGACCGCCACGCCGGCGGGGACGTCGCGGACCAGGGTCGCCGCGGAGGCCAGGCCGATCGGCAGCTCGCGTCCGGCGGCGGCCTCCTGGGCCGACACGGCCACGCCGTGGACCGTGGATCCGCCGATGCCGTCGATCTTCTCGCCGACCTTCAGGTCCCGCTTGGCGACCGCGGTGACCTCGGCCTTCCAGGCGACCGGTGCCAGGGAGGGCTGGCGTTCGAGGACGGCCTCCCCGATGGAGAGCACGGCCTCGATGCTGGCCAGGTGGTAGGGGCGGTAGAACGAGAAGTAGGGGCCTTCACCGAGTTTGAGGTAGCGCAGCTCCTCGCTCACGACCGGGTCCGTCGATTTGCCGATGACGAACACGCCGGGAGCCACGGGGCCCGTGGCGTAGTCGATGACACCGGAGCGGTCGAGCACGCCGCCGTCGGCCTGGGGCTTGAAGACGTCGGGCAGGCCGGCCACGGTGGTCTCCGGACCGATCATGCCGCGCTGCGAGAGCTCGAGGTTCGAGGCGTTGGCCAGGTCGGCCATCTCGATCATGGTCTTGGTGCCGTCCACGAAGGAGCAGAGCATCCGGGGGTTCATGCCCTTCGCCTCTGCCTCGGCGGTCAGCTCCTCCGGGGTGGCGGTGGGGTGCAGCGGGTTGTTCTTGCCCTTGCCGACGCAGACGATGTCCAGGCCGATGTCCTCGACGAACTCCATCAGCTTGAGGCACTCGACCGGCTCGTCGCCGCGGCACACCGTGTACACGACGCCGCTGCGCTCGGCCAGGCGCGCGAGCAGGAGCCCGACCGTCACGTCGGCCTCGACGGTCATCAGGGCCACGTCCTTGCCCGCCAGGATCGACGCGAGGGCGACCTTCGCGGCGACCTCCGGAACCCCGGAGCACTCGATCACGATGTCGATCGGAAGCCTGGTCAGGTCGACGGCGTCGGTGACGACCACGTGGCCGCCTGCCTCGACCGCCGCGGCGAGCTCGGCGAGGTTCTCGCTCTGCTGCACGTCCGTGACACCGGCGTTGGCCAGCGCTGTGACGGCGCGGTCGGCGGCGATGTCGGCCACGGCCGTGATGTCCATGCCTGCTTGGCGGCTGATCTGGGCGATGAACCCGGATCCCATCTGTCCTGCTCCGACGAGACCGACGCGCACGGGACGGCCGGTCCGGGCCTGTCGTGCAATGAGCTTCTTGCTGTATCCCATGGGGGACTCCTTAGCTGAGGTTCTTGACCGTTGAGGGGCGGAGATCTGGTGGGCTGTCTACTGGGCGGACGCCCGCGTCGCGGCGGGGGCCTTCTTCTGCTGTCGCACCAGTGCGGCGAACTGCTGCTGAGCGTCCCGGACGGCCAGGGCCGTCTGCGGGTTCCGGGCTCGCTGGTCTGCAGACCCGATGGGACCGAGCAGCTCCGGGGCGGCCCGGAAGCGTGCCAGGACCGACATGCCGGTCATCCTCTCGGCGGCCAGCACCTGCCGGGTCGCCTCGTCCACGACGAGCAGCACGACGGCCCCGCGCAGCCTTCCCTTGTGCCGGCCGGACACCAGCTTCGCGGCCCGGCCGCGGTAGGCCTCCGCGAGCTTGTTGACCCCGCGGGCGTAGGCGCGGTGCTGCAGCAGTGTTCCTCCGGCCCCGAGGACCAGGGCCGCGCCGAACAGCAGGGCGAATTCGGTGTTCATGGCGTGCCCCCGTCTACTCGGCGGATCCGGTGCGGATGGTCAGGCGCGCCCCCGGAACCGGCAGGTCCAGGGTGCCGTGGGCGTGGATGGCGCCCGGCAGCAGCTTCACGTTCTCCGCAGGGTCGAGATAGACCACCACGTGTCCCAGCTCGCGCAGGTTCGAGGCTGCCAGGTCGCCCACCTTGGTGATGCGCACGCTCTGGCTGCCCAGCTGGAGGACGTCTCCGGGCCGGGGGTCCCGGACAGCCGGGCCCGTGGGCTTGTGCACCACGCTCACCTCCGCCAGCGCGTCGGGGCACGGGTCGGCGAAGAAGATGAGCACGCCGCCCTCGACCATGGCGGCGGCTTCCTCGCCCACGGTGCTGACTTCACTGTCGTAGATGACGTCGTTCGTCTGCGTCGTCATGTCGTTCCTCTCGGTGTGGTTCACGGGTCGAATCGGGTCCATCGGTGTCGCACCTCTCTCAGACGAGCAGGAAACTGGCGGCCCAGGCGATGAGCACGGCCAGCGGAGAGGTGATCATTCGGGAGAACAGCACGGCCGGTGTGCCGACCGCCACGGTCTCCGGCTTGGCCTCCCCGAGGGAGAGCCCCACTGGCACGAAGTCGCATCCCACCTGGCCGTTGATGGCGAACAGCGTCGGCAGCGCGTACTGCACGGGCAGTGCCCCCTGGGCGATCTGCGTGCCCATGAGCACACCCACCACCTGCGCGATGGCGGCACCCGGACCGAGAATGGGCGAGAGCAGTGGGATCGCCGTGATGAACCCCAGCAGGATCAGGCCCAGCGGGTTGCTCGCCAGGGGCTGCACGCCCCGGGCGATCCATTCGGAGATTCCCGTGTAGGTCACGATGCCGATCAGGAGGCTGACGTAGACCATGAACGGCAGGATCGTCTGGATGGTCAGCGTCACGGCCTGGCGGCCCGCCGAGAGCAGGGTGTTGATGAAGTACCCGATGGCGGAGCCGAAGCTCACGACGAAGCGTGAGAACGCCCCCCCGATCTTGCTGCCGCCACCCATGGTCTGGGCCGTCTGCTCCAGGCGTTCCTTGGCGGGAGGCCTGGCGAACGTGGTGGACGCTGCCGTCGGCTGCCCCGCGTCCGCGGGGGGAAGGCCGCCGGACGCCTGCTCCCCCTCCGCCGGCCGGACCTGGCCCACGCCGACCGCGGACACGAACAGGTCCTCGGTGATGAACTGCGCCAGGGGCCCCGAGGGTTCCCCCGGATAGACGTCGACCGTGGCGATCTTCTTGCGCGGATACACACCGATGCGCGCCGTACCACCGCAGTTGATCACCGCGGCGAGCACCGACTCGTCCGGGACGGAGGTGGTGAAGCCGTCCACGGCCTCGGCCCCGGTCAGCTCAGCGATCCGCGCGGCGACCGGATGGATCCCGCCGCCGGTCACGGACAGCACGATGTTCTTCTCCGGCGTGGGGGTCAGGTGCAGGCCCTTGCCCCAGCCGCCGCCGCCGCGCTCGACGGTGACGGACCTGTAGTCCGCGTTCTCGTCGCTGTGCTGGGCAGCGTTGGTCTTCTCGCTCATGCCTAGGCCTCCTTCACGGCCGGGGTGACGGCCGGCGTGCTCGCCGCGAAGTGGCGGTCGAACTCGTCGAACAGCTCGGACTTGCCGGTACGGCGGATCATCATGCGGGTGATCCACTCCGTGACGATGCCGCGGATGAGGATCACGACGATGCCCACCAGGAAGTACAGCAGCGCCAGTCGGGCATAGGAGGCCTCGCTCACCTCGAGGACACCGGCGGCGACCCCGGTCCAGACGAAGAGCTCACCCGCGTTCGCGTGCGGGAAGAACGCGGTGACCGGGTGCACGAAGGAGACGGCCGAGTCGTAGAAGGCCGGCTTCTGCCGCTCGGGCAGGAACTTGCCGAAGGAATAGCACATCGGGTTGGTCAGGATGATCACCGCCAGGATCGGCATGACCGTGTACCGCGTGATGGCGTACTTGCCGGAGCGCTGGATCGCCCGGTCCATGCGGTCCTCGCCCACCCACGTGGTGATGGCGTACATCGTCGTCAGCAGCACCAGCAGGGTCGGGAGGATCCCGGTGACCAGGCTCATGAAGGTCCCGCCGGCCTCGTTGAAGAGCCCGATGAAGTTCGTGGCCGCCCAGTCGAGGGCGCCCAGCACGGGATTGTCCTGACCGGGTGGTGGAGCGATGGGGTCTGTAGTTGTAGCCAGGAGCTGTGTGTCCACGGCGACTCCTCTGCTCGTGGCCTTCCGGCCGATGGGAGGGGAGCGTCTCGACGCTCACCGAGTGTGATGCACATATGTGAATATAGATCATCCCATTTGTGCATGTGACACATCTAACACGATGCCGGAAACGGTGACAAGAGTGTGACCGCGTCATTACGGCGAGTATTCGGCGGACGACCGATGTCCCGTCGCGCTTCAGAAGACCGGTCGTCCCCACGCCAGGGACATCGATGACCACCAGCACCCGGCCCATTCCCCCTGCGGAGCTGCGCAGAGGCGACCGCATCTCCGCATGGGCCGGGTCGGTGCGGCAGCACGGGGGCGTGGCGGGAACAGCCCGCCCCCGGATGCGGTGCGGCATGGATCCACGATGCGGCCCTGGGTGGAAGGAAGACGCTGGAACTGAGCGGATACCGGCCGTTCCGCGACCGATGCCGGTCGTGCTGCGGCCCCTAGACGGAGACGACCTCGACCCCCGCCTCGGCAGCAGCGGCCCGCTCTCCGGGGGAGAGGACGTGGTCGGTGACGATGGTGCTGAGCTCCACCGCGTCCGCGAGCCAGCCGAAGGCCGTCTTGCCCCACTTCGTCTCGTCGCAGAGCAGGATCACCCGGCTGGAGTGCCGGACGGCGGCGGCCTTGACCGCCGCGTCCTCGGCGTCGTAGGAGGTCACCCCCTCGACGAACGAGAACCCGCAGCAGGAGAGGATCGCCGTGTCCAGGCGCATCCTCCCGATGTCGCGCACCGCGTTCGCCCCGGTGAAGGACAGCTCGTCGGGGCGGATGTCCCCGCCGCACATGGTCAGGTGGATCCCGGCGTCCCCCAGGACGGTCGCGGCTCGCAGGGACAGTGGCACCACGCGCAGGCTCAGATCCCGGAGCCGACGGGCGACCTCCAGGCAGGTGGTGCCCCCGTCGAGAACGATGCTCTCGTGGGGGGCGAGCATCACTGTGACCGCGGCGGCGATGCGCGCCTTGGCGTCGGGCGCGACAGCGGTCCGGGCGGCGAAGGGCGTCGTGACACCCCGCAGGGACAGACGGCGAGCGCCGCCGTGCGTGCGCCGCAGGACGCCCTCCCTGTCGAGCTGCACCAGGTCACGGCGCACCGTCGCCTCCGACGCCCCCAGCTCGTCCACCAGCGCGGCCACGCTCACGCTCTCGGCCCCTTCGAGGAGCCGCAGGATCTCCGCCCGTCGTTCCGTTGTCGCCATGCCCCCAATGTACTCCCGGACGATCATTCGCTCATCATTTCTGATCGCTCAGTCAGGCTGCGTAAAGTGGGGGTCATGCGACTCCTCCTCATCCGTCACGGCCAGACCCAGCCCAACGTCGACGAAGTCATCGACACCCGCATTCCCGGCCCAGCGCTGACGACCCTGGGCGCCCTACAAGCGGCAGCGCTGCCCGAGACCCTCTCGGGCGAGGACATCGGGGCCCTGTGGGTCTCGAGCATGGTCCGCACCCACCACACGGCCGACCCGCTGGCCGAGGCGTACGGCCTGGTCCCGGCGCAGCGGCACGGGCTCCACGAGATCCAGGCCCCGGACTGGGAGCTGTCGGGGAACCCGGAGCACATCGACGTCTACTACGACGTCGTGCAGTCGTGGGCGCACGGGGAGCTGGAGCGCCGGATGCCGGGCGGGGAAACCGGCCACGAGTTCTTCACCCGCTTCGACGCCGTCATCGACGAAGCCGTGCGGACCGGTCGACAGGACGGTCTGTCGGTGGTCGCGGTCGTCGCCCACGGCACGGCCATCCGCTGCTGGACCGCCCGGCGGACCGACAACCTCGACGCCGCGACTCTGGAGCAGCGCCCGCTCGACAACACCGGAGTGGTGGTCCTCGAGGAGACGGCAGAGGCCGCACACCCGTGGACGTGCCGCAGCTGGACGGGCGTGCCGGTCAGCGGCGTCGGGGTGCACGCCCCGTCCGGGCCGGCCGGGGAGCCCATCTGCTGACGCCGACCCACGGACCGGGCCCTCCGGCCGGGCAGGCGGGACCCGTCACCGGACCACCCCCGTTGTACACTTCACGCATGAAGGCTCGGGTGGTGATGGGTGCAGGACACGTCCGACCACTTCCCCCGGACACCGGCTCCCGCTCATGGCTCCCCGTCGAACGGCCGCTCCCGTCCACCCCCTTCCCCAACGTGACGGTGGCACGCCTCGGGCGCCCCGATGGAGCTGTGCATGCCGGCACCCCGTGAGTCGGCCATGCTGGCCCGTGCCGCGCGCATGTACTACCTGGAGAACCGGCCTCAGAGCGACATCGCCCGCGAGCTGGGGGTCAGCCGGTCCAACGTCTCGCGCATCCTCACGGCCGCTCGCGAAGCCGGGATCGTGGAGATCCGGATCCACGAGCCGGCGGTGCGGGGCCACGAGCTGGAGAAGGCCCTCCAGGCCAAGTTCGGACTGAAGGCCTGCCTCGTGGCGGTGGACGGTGTGCACCGGACGCCGCTGGACGCCGTCGGCTCGGTGGGCGCGGCGTGGTTGGCCGACCATCTCGGGGACTCGCGGCGGGTCGCGCTGTCCTGGGGACGGTCCGTGCAGTCGCTCGTGACGAACTTCCAGGGCGGGGCGCCGCATCCCGACCTGGAGATCCTCCCCCTGGTGGGCGGATTCTCCGCCGTGGACGTGAGCCAGAACCCGAACGCCGTTGTCCGCGGGCTGTCCGCGAAGCTGGGCGCGCACTACCGCCCCCTGCTGGCCCCGGCGGTGGTGCGGTCGGCGCAGGCGCGGGACGCGCTGCTCGGCGAACCGGCGATCAGCCAGGTCCTGGACGACGCGCGGAAGGCAGACATCGCCATCATCGGCATCGGCAGTGTCCACCACGGCTCCACCGCAGCGATCGTCGAGGCGATGGAGTTCACCCCCGCGGAGGCGGAGAGCTTCGAGAACTCACCCGTCGTGGGGGACGCCTGCACCCGGTTCTTCGACGAGGAGGGTCGCCTGGTCAGCTCCCCGGCGGACGGCCGGGTCATCGGCATCGACCTGGAGGCCTTGAAGTCCATTCCCACCGTCGTGGCCGTGGTCGAGAGTGCCCAGAAGGTGCGCGCGGTGCACGGCGCCCTGCGCGGCGGTCTGGTGGACGTCCTCGTCGTGGACGCCGAGCTCGGCGAGGGGCTGCTCGAGTCGTAGCCGTCAGAGCTTCCGGAAGGCAGCACTGCCCTCGTAGAAGATCTCCGCGCGGATCATGTCCACCAGCGACGTCATGGGGATCGCCTGCATCTCCCCGGGAAGGACCGTCACCTCCCGGCCCATGCGCCCCGCGACACCGTGGGCCAGCGTGACGAACGCCTTGCGCACGGAGGTCTCCCCGTTCCGCGGGTCGTCGGTGCGGACGGGTGGCAGGTGCTCGATGTGCCCGAGCGCCTCGGCGGAGAATCCCCAGGGGCTCTGCAGGACACTCACCCGGTCACGGTCCACGGCGTCGGAGATCAGCCCCGATCCGTCGTCACGGACGACCTTGATGCTGTCCACCACCGGGATGGCGGGAACCACGACGTCGTGGCCCGACTGCAGCGCCACCGCCACCGACCCGATGAGCCGGGCGCTCGCGAGGGCGTGGGTGATCCGGTGGATCACGACGTTGCGGTGGCCGTACTGGATGGCCAGTTCCCCGCACTCGGCCAGCAGGGACACGATCTCGGTCCCGGGCCGGGCGGTCGGCAGCAGGTGCACGCGCGTCCCGCCCGGCTGACCGGTGAGGCACTCGTCGATCTCCGCGCGACCCAGGCCGTCCGTGAGGACGACCACATCCGTGACGGAGGGGCATTCGGCCAGAGTGGCGAGGGTGTGCGCGAAGATGCTCCGCCCCCTGAGGGCGGGGCTGGTGAAGGGGCGCGCTCCCGGGCGCAGGCGGGTGAAGGCCGGGGAGCACGGCACGATCGCCAGGGTTCCGCTCAGGCCGGGACCTCGATTCTGCTCGGCACACTGCAGGTGTCGAACCACAGTGGCGGGAAGTACGTCGCGGCCCGGCGGTGACTCGCAGCGGCTCGTGGCCAGACCGACGAGAACCTTAGCACGAACACCTTCGCACGACCCCGAGGAACGCGGACGTCGTCATCGCTGCGCCCAACGCAACGGCGAACCCGCCCTCCGGGGAGGGCGGGTTCGCCGTTGTGCGGTCCCGGTCCCGGACCGGTCAGGACGCCAGGATGTCGTCGAGGCGCTTCTCGGCCTCTTCCTCGTCGATCTTCTTGGCGAGCGCCAGCTCGGAGGTGAGGATCTGACGGGCCTTCGTCAGCATCCGCTTCTCCCCCGCCGAGAGTCCGCGGTCGCGGTCGCGGCGCCAGAGGTCGCGCACGACCTCCGCGACCTTGAGCACGTCGCCCGAGGCGAGCTTCTCGAGGTTGGCCTTGTAGCGCCGGGACCAGTTGCTGGCCTCCTCGGTGTCCTTCGCCTGCAGGACCGAGATGACCTTCTTGAGCCCGTCCTCGTCGACGACGTCGCGCACGCCCACCAGGTCGACGTTCTCTGCGGGTACTTCGATCACCAGATCCCCCTGGGTCACCTTGAGCTTGAGATACATCTTCTCTTCGCCCTTGACGGTGCGGGTCTTGATCTCCTCGATGGTCGCCGCGCCGTGGTGCGGGTAGACAACCGTCTCGCCAACCTCAAAAACCATATGGAAATACCCCTTTCAGAACTCCCATTCTAACACGGTGTAGGATTCGCCGATCCGGGAGGGGCGAAGCCCCGGCCCCGCGATGCGGACGATCCGTCGGCAAACGGATAAGCTGGTTGGGACATCGTCCTGAGCTCCCGAGGAGTACGCGCCGTGAAGATCGCCGCCCGCCAGAAGCTGCGCCGCGCAGGCCTGAGTGCCGCCGCCGCGGCCGCCCTGCTGACCACCGCCGGATGCGCCTACATCAACCCGCCGGCCACGACCATGGTGTACTCGGCCGCGGACGGCATCGTGGAGCAGGTAGGCGACGTCAAGCTGGCCAACGTGCTGATCGTGGCCACCGGCGCCGACGAGCAGGGGCGCGTGCTGGGCACCCTCAGCAACCGGGGTGACGAGGAGGTCACGCTGTCGATGGACGTCGACGGCGCCACCGCCGAGGTGCAGATCCCGGCCGGCGGCTCCGTGGAACTCGAGGAGGCCGAGCCGGTCCTCGTGGACCGCGCCGGCGCCGAGCCCGGGCTCATGGTCGAGACCGAGTTCACCGCCGGCGGCGAGTCCCTCACCGAACGGGTGCCGGTCCTGGACCACACCTTCGAGCGCTACGCCGAGTTCATCCCCGGCGGCGCACCGACCACCCCCGCCAACCCGTCCAACGTGCCGGCCGTTCCCGGCGAGGAGGGCTTCGTCGGCGGCCAGCAGGCCGACGAGCACTGACCCCGCAGGCACGTTCTCCCTCGGCGCGCGGAAGGGCCCGGAACCCCGTGGGGTTCCGGGCCCTTCCGCGCGCCGCCGGGCCCGGCCCCTCACCCCTCGAACTTGTAGCCCAGGCCCCGCACCGTCACGAGGTGCCGCGGGGCGGAGGGGTCGGGCTCGATCTTGGCGCGCAGGCGCTTGACGTGGACGTCGAGGGTCTTGGTGTCCCCCACGTAGTCGGAGCCCCAGACCCGGTCGATGAGCTGCCCGCGGGTCAGCACCCGCCCGGCGTTGCGCAGCAGCATCTCCAGCAGCTCGAACTCCTTGAGCGGCATGGCCACCCGCTCGCCGTGCACGCTGACCACGTGCCGCTCGATGTCCATCCGCACGGGGCCGGCCTGCACGGTCGCGGAGACGAGCTCCTCGGGCTCCCCCTGCCGGCGCAGGACCGCGCGGATCCGGGCCACCAGCTCCCGGGACGAGTACGGCTTGGTGACGTAGTCGTCGGCGCCGAGCTCGAGCCCCACCACCTTGTCGATCTCGGCGTCCTTGGCCGTGAGCATGATGATCGGCACGGAGGAGCGCTGCCGCACCTGCCGGCACACCTCGGTGCCGGACAGCCCCGGGAGCATGAGGTCCAGCAGCAGCAGGTCGGCCCCGGACCGGTCGAACTCCGCCACGGCGTCCACGCCGTTGTCGACGACCTCCACCTCGAACCCCTCCTTCCCGAGCAGGTAGGAGAGCGGGTCGCTGAGGGACTCCTCGTCCTCGACGATCAGGATGCGGGTCACTGTCGGTCCTCCGTGCTCCCGGCGCGCGCCGCGGGGGCGGCGGGCCGTGGGGTCGATGCCACTGGGCGGGGTGGTGCCTGTTGCGGCACCGGGCGGGCGGACGCGCCGGGGGCCGGCTGCGCGGGCTCCCCGGCGTCGTCGGCGCCCTCGATCTGGGGGATGCTGAGGGTGAAGGTGGAGCCGCGGCCCGGCTGCGACCACAGGGTGGCCTCGCCGCCGTGCTGCGACATGACGTGCTTGACGATGCTCAGGCCCAGCCCGGTCCCGCCCGTCCGTCGGGAGCGGGCCGCGTCCACGCGGTAGAAGCGCTCGAAGATCCGGTCCTGCTCGTCCTCCGGGATGCCCGGGCCCTGGTCGGTCACCGAGATCTGGGCCATCCCGTTCCGTTCCCGGACGCCGACGCCCACGCGGGTGCCCTCCGGGGAGTAGTGCACGGCGTTGTCGATGAGGTTGCGCAGCGCGGTGACGAGCAGGTCGGGGTCGCCGAACACGGGCCGGGTGACGCGTCCTCCCACCGCGATCTCGATGCCCTTGTTCTCGGCCGGGAACCGGTTGCGGTCCACGGCGTCGGCGATCACCTGGTTGAGATCCACGGGCCGGCCCTCGGTGACCACGTCCGCGCCCTGCAGGCGGGAGAGCTCGATGATGTCCTGGACCAGGGCCGTCAGCCGGGCGGACTCCTTGTGCAGGCGCTGGGCGAAGCGGCGCACGGCCTCCTCGTCCTCGGCCGCGCCCTCGATCGCCTCGGCGAGGAGCCCGATCGCCCCCACGGGGGTCTTCAGCTCGTGCGAGACGTTGGCGACGAAGTCGTTGCGGATCGACTGCGCCCGGACGATCTCCGTCTGGTCGTCGGCGAGCAGCAGGATGTACTCCTCCGCGATGGGGGCCACCCGGACGTCGAGCACCACCGCGCCCGTCTGGAACGGTCCGCGGGTCAGCTCGACCCGCCGCTCCTCGATCACGCCGCTGCGCCGGGCCCGGCGGATCATCTCGAGCATCTGCTCGTGCACCACGGTGTGCCCGCGGACCAGCCCGAAGGCGTAGGCGGCCGGGGAGGCGCGCACCACGCCGTCGACCCCGTCCACCACCACGTAGGCCCGGCCGATCACCGCGAGCACGTCCGCGGTGCCGTCCGGCAGCGTAGGCTCCTGGACGTCGGCGCGGGCACGGCGGCCCCGGCCGCTCACCCGGAGGGCGATCAGACCGCTGACGCCGAGGGCGAAGCCGAGCAGACCCGCGGCGACGGCGATGGCAGTTGGACTCACGGAACCAGCTTAGGCACTCGGGAGCGCGCCGACCCCGCACCGGACGTCACGAGCTACAGGTTCAACGAACGTTCATCCTAAGATGAGCGGAAGTTCACTCCTGGCTGTGACGGTGGCGGCGGGCGTGCTCGCACCCGGCCCCCACGTCACCCGTCCCGCTCCGCACCGCACCCCGGCCGCGGACGCCGCCGCATCTCGAAAGGACGCACCCGTGCGCAAGGTTTTCCAGGCAGAACTCCACCAGGTCGGTGAGGAGCTCATCCAGATCGCGACCCTGGTGCGCGAGGCCCTCTCCCGCGCCAAGGACGCGCTCCTCGACGCGGACATCCAGCTCGCCGAGGAGATCATCTCCAACGACGCCCGGATCGACTTCCTGCAGAACGACCTCGATGAGCGCTCGATCGACATCCTCGCGCTGCAGAGCCCCGTGGCCTCGGACCTGCGGATGATCGTGGGAGCGCTGCGGATGAGCGCCTCGCTGGAGCGTGCCGGCGACCTCGCCCGGCACCTGGCCCAGGCCGTGCGCATCCGCTACCCCGAGCCGGTCGTTCCCGAGCCGCTCGTGGAGACCTTCACGCGGATGTTCGATCTCGACCTGCAGATCGTGGACCGGGTCATCCAGGTGCTCCAGACCCGCGACCTCTCCCTCGCCGACGACATCTACGCGCTCAAGGGCGAGGTCAACAAGCTGCACCAGTCCGTCTTCGACGCGCTCGCCTCTCCGACCTGGGACTGCTCGGTGACCACCGCCGTGGACGTCACCCTGTGCTCCCGCTACCTCGAGCGCATCGGGGACCACGGGGTCTCGGTGACCCGCAAGGTCTCCTACCTGGTGACCGGCGAATGGGTCCCGGCGAGCTCCGACCGCCCGACCGGCCACGGCCACGTGGGCCGCGACGGGGGCGAGTGAGCTCGCGCCCGGGCGCGGGCTGAGCCGCTCCCGCGGTACGAGGAAGGGCCGGGTCCACCGCTGCGGTGGACCCGGCCCTTCCTCGTACCGCGGGAGCCGTCCGGGACTACTTCTTCCCCTGGTTGGCGACCGCCTGGATCGAGCTCGCGGCGGCCTCGGGGTCGAGGTACTCGCCGCCGCGCACGAGCGGGCGGAAGTTCTCGTCGAGCTCGTAGTAGAGCGGGATGCCCGTGGGGATGTTCAGGGCCGCGATGTCCTCGTCGGAGATGCCGTCGAGGTGCTTCACCAGGGCGCGCAGGGAGTTGCCGTGGGCCGCGACGACGACCGTGCGCCCGGCCTGCAGGTCGGGGACGATCTCCTGCTCCCAGTACGGCATGAAGCGGTCGAGGACGTCCTTGAGGCACTCCGTGCGGGGTGCCTCCGCCACGTCCGCGTAGCGGGGGTCGCCGGCCTGCGAGAACTCGGACGAGTCCTCCAGCTCGGGCGGCGGGACGTCGTAGGAGCGGCGCCAGGTCATGAACTGCTCGTCGCCGTACTCGTCGCGGACCTGGGTCTTGTCCTTGCCCTGCAGCGCACCGTAGTGGCGCTCGTTGAGCCGCCACGACCGCTTCACGGGGATCCAGTGCCGGTCCGCCCGGTCCAGCGCGAGGTGGGCGGTGGTGATCGCCCGGCGCAGGAGCGAGGTGTGCAGGACGTCCGGGGCGATCCCCTTCTCGACGAGCAGCTCACCGCCGCGGACGGCTTCCTCCCGCCCCTTCTCCGTGAGGTCCACGTCCACCCACCCGGTGAACAGGTTCTTCTCGTTCCAGTCGGACTGTCCGTGCCGGAGCAGGACGAGCTTGTGCCGTGCTGATTCAGTAGCCATGGGGCCATTCTTCCATCCGGGCGGCGGCGCAGGACAAGGGGGCGTCACAGGCGCCCCGTGTCGCGCGGCCGCCGGTCACCAGTTGTTGGGGCCCTTGGACTCCAGGCCCACGGCCGGGCGGACATCGGCGAGGTAGACCCCCACGGCCGTGCCCGCGATGAGCAGGATGAACAGGCTCGGCCGGAGCAGGAGCAGCGTGAAGACCGTGAACGCGAGGGAGCCCCCCGTGAGCGCGAGCCAGAAGCCCTTGGTGCGCTTGAAGGCGCGCTCGAACTGCACCGGCGCCTTCGTCAGGCAGTCCACGAAGGCCCACACGGCCAGGCCGGCGACGACCAGCGCGAGCGCGATGTCGATGAAACGCACGAGATAGAAGACCCAGGGAATGTCCACGCCGCCCAGCCTACCGGTCGATCCCGGACAGGGCGCGGTCGAGGTCCTCCCAGAGGTCCTCGACGTTCTCGATGCCCACCGACAGGCGCAGCAGCGTCTCCGGGACGCTGCGCGGCTCCTCGTGGTGCCGGCGCCGCCGCTCGATCAGCGACTCCACCCCGCCGAGCGAGGTCGCTGGGGTCCACAGGCGCATCGCGGCCACGGCCGCCTCGACGGCGTCGACGTCCCCCGCGGGGACGATCGCCACGACGGAGCCGAAGCCGTCCATCTGCGCGGCGGCGCGCTCGTGCCCGGGATCCCCGGGCAGGCCCGGGTAGCGGACCTCGCGCACCGCCGGGTGCTGCTCGAGGCGGCGGGCGAGCTCTGCGGCGGTGGCCGCGGAGCGCTCGACCCGCACCGCCAGGGTGCGCATCCCCCGCAGCGCGAGCCACGCCTCGAACGGGCCCGGGATCGCGCCGTGCAGGGAGCGGTGCCCCTTCAGCCGGGTCCGCAGGGCGGAGTCGGAGGTGACGGCGGCCCCCAGGACGACGTCGGAGTGCCCCGCCAGGTACTTGGTCACGGAGTGCACCACGATGTCGGCCCCGTGCACGAGCGGGCGCTGCAGGAGCGGGGTGGCGAACGTGTTGTCCACGCACGTGAGCACGCCGCGCTCGCGGGCCGCCGCGAGCAGCGCGGGGAGGTCTGCGACCTCGAGCATGGGATTGGTGGGGCTCTCGAGCCAGAGCAGGTCGGCGCCGTCGAGGGCGGCCACGACGTCCTCGGTGTCCGCGACGTCCACGGTCTGCACGGAGAGCATCCCGCGGGCCTCGAGGTCCGCGGCGAGGGCCAGGGAGCCCTGGTAGCTGTGCCGGGGCAGCACCAGGCGCCCGCCCGCCGGGACGAGCGAGAGCACCGACGCGACGGCGGCCAGTCCCGAGGAGTAGAGCAGCCCGGGGAGCTGCGCCTGCTCGAGCCGGGCCAGCACGTCCTCGACGTCCTCCCACGTGGGGTTGCTGTAGCGCCCGTAGGCGCGGTCCTCGGCGTCGAGCCCGCCGGAGCCACGGTAGGTGGAGGTCAGGACGATGGACGGGCCGACCGGCGCGTCGTGCTCCGGTGCGGGCCGCCCGCCCGCGACCAGCACGGTGTCCGGGCGGAGGGCGGTGGGGCCGGGGGCGGACGGGATCTCGGAGCGTGCAGTCATGGCTCCAGGCTATCGGCCCGCGGCGCCCCCGGCCCGCGCGCGGTCCGGCGGCGCTGTCGGCGCGGGTGGATAGGCTGGGACCGTGATCTTCCGACCGGCCCCCGCCCCGCCGCCCGCCTCCGCCGCGGAGTCCTCCCCCGCGCCGTCCGGCCGCGGCCTCTTCGTCGTGTTCGAGGGCGGGGACGGCGCCGGGAAGTCCACGCAGGCCGGCCGGCTCGTGGACGCCCTGCGCGCCGAGGGGCACGACACCGTGCGCACCCGGGAGCCCGGGGGGACCCCGCTGGGCGAGAAGGTGCGCGAGCTCGTGCTGGACCCGGCGCACGGGCCCGTCGACGCCCGTGCCGAGGCCCTGCTGTTCGCCGCGGCCCGCGCCGCCCACGTCGCCCAGCTCGTCCGCCCCGCGCTCGCCGCGGGGCGGACCGTGGTCTGCGACCGGTTCGCCGACTCGTCCGCCGCCTACCAGGGCGCCGGGCGCGGCCTGGGCGTGGACCGCGTCGCGGAGCTCAACGCGTGGGCCACGGCCGGGCTCGTCCCGGACCTCACCGTCCTGCTCGACGTCCCGGCCGGGACGGGGCGCACCCGCCGGCAGACCCGCGACGGCACCGCCGGCGACCGCCTGGAGACCGAGCCCGACGCCTTCCACCACGCGAACCGGGAGGCGTTCCTCGAGCTCGCCGGGCGGGCGCCGGAGCGCTACCTGGTGCTCGACGCCACCCGGCCGGCCGGGGAGCTCGCCGCGGCCGTGCGCGCCCGCTTCGCCCGGCTTCCCCGTCCCACCCCGGCCGAGGAGGTGGGCGCGTGAGCGTGTGGGACCAGCTGCTGGGCCAGGACGCCGTGGTGGCGCAGCTGCGGCGCGCCGCCCAGGAGGACCGGCCCACCCACGCCTGGTTGTTCACCGGTCCGCCCGGCTCGGGGCGCTCCAACGCGGCCCTCGCGTTCGCCGCGGCCCTGCTGTGCGAGCAGGAGGACCCCGCCGAGCGCGGGTGCGGGCAGTGCCACGCGTGCCGCACGGTCCTGGCCAGTTCGCACGCGGACCTCACCCACTTCGTCACGGAGAACCCGCAGATCACCATCGAGGAGGCCCGCGAGCTCGTGGTCCGCGCCCAGGACCGGCCCTCGGTGGGCCGCTGGCGCGTCATGGTGGTCGAGGACGCCGACCGCATGGTGGAGCGCACCTCCAACGTGATGCTCAAGGCCGTGGAGGAGCCCCCGCCCAACACCATCTGGCTGCTGTGTGCCCCGAGCCCCATGGACGTGCTCGTGACCATCCGCTCGCGCTGCCGTCCGGCCACGCTGAAGGTGCCCGCCGTGGAGGACGTGGCCGAGCTGCTGATCCGCCGGCACGGGGTGCCCCGGCAGCGCGCGGAGGAGAGCGCCCGGCTGGCACAGTCCCACGTGGGGATCGCCAAGCGGCTCGCCCTCTACGACGACGCCCGCACCCGGCGGCAGGAGGTCGTCTCCATGCCGCTGAAGCTCTCCGGGGTGCCGGACGCCGTGCGCGCCGCGGACCGGCTGCACAAGATCGCCGTGGAGGAGTCCCAGGCGGACGCCGAGTCCCGCAACGAGGCGGAGCGCAAGCAGCTGCTCGTGGCCCTGGGCGCCCCGGAGTCCGGGCGGGTGCCGCCGGCCATCCGCGGCGCCCTCAACCGGCTCGAGGCCGATCAGAAGCGCCGGTCCCGGCGGATCCAGACGGACACCCTCGACCGCTTCCTCATCGACCTGACCACCTTCTACCGCGACGTCCTGACCCTCCAGCTGCGCACGGGCTCCATTCTGGTCAACGAGCACCTGGCCCAGCAGCTGCAGGACCACGCGTCCAACTCGACCCCCGAGCGGACGCTGCACCGCATCGACGTGATCAGCCGGACCCGGGACCGGATCCGCACCAACGTCAGCGCGCAGCTGGCCTTCGAGGCCATGGCCGTCTCCCTGCTCTGACCCCCCGCCCCCATCCCCCACCCCCCTCGAGGAGCTCCATGATCCGCCGTGCCGCCCCCTCACGCCGCGCCCCCCTGCCCGTCACGGCCGCACTGGCTGCGGCCGGCCTGCTCCTGAGCGGCTGTTCCTCCCTGGGCGCCAGCGCCACGGGCGAGCCGACCTCCGGGGGCGCCACCGGCGCCGTCGTCGAGGGCAGCCCCGAGGAGCTCCAGCGCTACTACACGCAGACCGTCGCCTGGGAGGGCTGCTCGTTCGAGGTGGAGACCAACGGCGCGCAGGACGACCTGCAGTGCGCCGACGTCGAGGTGCCCCTCGACTACGCCGACCCGGGCGGGAAGACGACCACCGTGGTGATGTCGCGCCTGCCCGCCCGCGGGGACGCCCGGGGCAGCCTGCTCCTCAACCCCGGTGGTCCCGGCGCCTCCGGGGTCGACGCGATGCTCTACGCGCAGCACACGGTCACCGGCGACGTGCGCAAGGCCTACGACGTCGTGGGCTTCGACCCGCGCGGCGTGAGCCGCTCGGATGGCATCGAGTGCCTCGACGACGCGGAGCTGGACGCGTGGCGCGCCGAGCCGATGTTCGACCCGCAGGACCAGCCGGTCGAGCAGATCCAGGACGAGTACGAGCAGCTCGGCGCCGCGTGCGTGCAGGACTCCGGCGAGCTGGTGGCCCGGATGGACACCGTGAGCGCCGCCCGGGACATGGACGTGCTGCGGGCCGTCCTCGGCGACGAGCGGACGACCTACCTGGGCTTCTCCTACGGCACCCACCTGGGCGCGGTGTACGCCGACCTGTTCCCCGACCGGGTCGGCCGGCTCGTGCTCGACGGCGGCGTGGACCCCACCCTGAGCGACATGGAGGCCACCGCCCACCAGGCCGAGGGCTTCGAGGACAACCTGCGCCACTGGGTGCAGCAGTGCCAGCTCGAGATCCGGGACTGCGTGGTGGCCGACGTCTCCGTGGACGAGGCGATGACCCGGATCCAGGAGCTCGTCGCCTCGGTCGACGAGAGGTCCGTGACCGCCGCGGACGGCCGGCGGGTCACCGCCACCAACGTGGTCGAGGGCATCCTGGGGCCCCTGTACTCGACCACCACCTACGAGCGGCTCAACGAGTCCCTGGGCGCAGCCTTCGACGGCGACTTCTCCGCCCTGCTCGCCCAGTCGGACGCCACGCACGGGCGCGACGCCGAGGGCCGGTACACGAGCAACACCACCGTGGCGTTCACGGCCGTCAACTGCCTCGACCGGCCCGACGGGACGGTCACGGCGGAACAGATGGCCCAGCACCAGGAGGAGCTCGAGCGGGTCGCGCCGACCTTCGGCCCGTACCTGGGCTACGGCGACGCCGCGTGCCAGGGATGGCCCGCCGCCCCGGCCGGCCTCCAGGAGCCTCTCGACGCCGCGGGCGCCGATCCCGTCCTCGTGGTGGGCACCACCCACGACCCTGCGACCCCCTACCACTGGTCCGAGGCTCTCGTGGAGCAGCTCGAGGACGCCCGGCTGCTGACCTACGACAGCTACGGCCACACCGCCTACACGGCCGGCAACCGCTGCGTGCAGGACGCCGTGGACGCCTACCTGCTCGAGGGCGAGCTCCCCGCGGAGGGGACGACCTGCTCCTGACCCCGCGCGACCGGAGCTGCCGGCGGCTGCCCGGTCGCGCGGGCGGTGGCCCGGGCGACCGGGCGGCCGCGCGTCACCCCGGGTGCTGCCCCTCCTCCGGCTGGAGCAGGCTGCCCGCGCGGAACGCCAGCGCCAGCAGGCCGAGGAGCACCCCGGCGACCAGCACCACGGCGTCGGTGTCGCCGAAGGCGTAGTCGTTGACGAACGGCGCCCGGCCGAGGTCGACGCCGAGATCGGCAAAGATCCGGGCCTGGGCCACGGCGAACAGGAGCGGCCCCAGCAGGGCCAGCCCCACGAGCGCCGCCGAGCAGACCGTCAGGCCCACGGTCAGGATCCGCCCGAACGGCTGGCCGAGGTAGATCCGGCCGCACACGTACGCCAGGAACCCGCAGACGCCGGCGAACACCGTGGAGCCGAGCGCCAGGGTCAGCGCGTAGGGCACCATGCTCGACGGGCTCACCCCCGTCACGCCCACGTGCACGTGGTCGTAGCCCCGCGACGACAGTCCCGGGCCCAGGTCGACCATGCCGGGCGCGGTCACCGCAGCGGCCTCCAGCCACAGGTCCGCCGTGCCGTGCCCGGCCCGCACCACGGTCTCGACGCCGGACAGCAGGCTGAGCAGCCCGAGCATCCCGAAGGAGATCAGGGCGCCCAGGAGCACCCCGCGCTGCGACGTCCGCCACGACCGGCGCCGGCCACGGTGCGGGGACAGGTGTGTGCTTGCCATGGGATCCTCTGCGGGGTGCCGGCGATCGGTGAAGGCGGCCGAGCACTCGCCGACCGTCCTCCAGCATGCCAACAGCCCGGGCCGTCGTCGTCCTCGCGCGTCGGCACGCGTCACACTCGCGCACGGACCACCGGACCGCACCGGCACGGCGCGGTGGGCGTCAGCTCCTCCCGGGCACCCGCGTCCTCCCGGGCACCCGCGCCCGGACGAGGGCGGGAAGGTCCCGGACCGAGTCGACCACCGCGTGGGCGCCGGCCGCGCGCAGGGACGCGGCGTCGTGCGCGCCCGTGCGGACGCCGACGACCGCGGCGGAGCCCGCCCGCAGACCGGCCTGCACGTCCGCCGTGGTGTCCCCCACGACCATGACGCGGCGGACGTCGCCGAGGTCGAGCGCCAGCACGGCGGTGAGCACCATGTCCGGCCAGGGTCGCCCACGCCCCGCGTCCGAGGGACACAGGCTGAGATCGGCGAGGCCCGTCCAGCCGAGCTGCTCCAGGAGCGTGTTCAGGGAGTGCCGGTCGTAGCCGGTGGCCAGGCACACCCTCAGTCCGGCCGCGCGCAGCGCCGTGACCGCCTCCTCCGCGCCCTCCACCGGGGTGACCCCCTCGGTGGCCAGCAGCTCGTCGAGGTGGCGCCCGAAGTCCCGGACGGCCTGCCGTGCCCGCTCGGGGTCGGCGGCGAACAGCTGCTCGAGCACCCGGGTCTTCGACTGGCCCAGCGTGTCCCGGACGTGGTGGAGCATCTGCCGGAACCGCTCCGAGCCGGGATCGACGCCGAGACCGGTCACGGTGCGCTCGAAGGCCCGCTCCATGATCCCGTTGTCGTGGAACACGGTCCCGGACATGTCCAGGAAGGCCAGCTCGAGATCCGGCGGCATGCCGCCGTCCGGTGTGCGCACTGGGCTGCTCCTGTTCCGGGCGGACCGCCGCGCCCGGCCCCGTCGTCGTGTCCGTCCATGCTGTGCAGCGGGTCCCCGGGCGGCCAAGGCCGGGCGGTCGAAGAGCCGGTGAACTCCCGGGGAACGCCGGCACCGCGCCCGGCCGCGCCGATTGGGGACGCCCCGGCGCACTCTGCTACAGTTTCATCTGCACTGGGGCCGTCCCGGACGGTCGTGTGCAGGCCTCCTTAGCTCAGTCGGTAGAGCGTTTCACTCGTAATGAAAAGGTCGTCGGTTCGATTCCGACAGGAGGCTCCCCGCACGAACCCCGCTCTCCCGCTCGTCGGGGGAGCGGGGTTCTCGCGTTGCGGCACCCGATGCCCCCACCGCCCGCCCGGGGGACGCCCCGAGCCCTGTGAACCGCTCGCCGAGGCACCGCTTCACAACCCATCATCCCTGGTCAGATTCCTGTTCCGACCGTCGTCCGGCCCATAGGCTGTGCCTCAGCCGGGGACGAGGATCGGGACGAACTATCGATGGTGGTGGGCCATGAACTTCCATGATCGCCGATGTCTGCCGGTCCTGCTCGGCACGGCATCCGTGCTGTTGTCCACTTCCTGCGGCGGAGGACCGGAAGACCCGCCTCCTGAGCAGGGCGCCACCTCCGCGGCGGAGACCGGCGGTGCGGCGACGGAGGGCGCCGGGCAGGATGCGGCCGATGACGGGGCCGGTGCCGCCCAGGCGGAGGAACCGCAGCCTCTCCCCAGGATGCGACTGGGGCCCACCGGCCCCGGCGACCCGCTGTGGTACGACCCGATCCGCGGAATGGACTGCGCCGACGAGCATCTGGTCGCCTCGCGGGTCCAGCAGGTCCCACTGGCAGGGCATCTGCTGTGCAGGGCGGCGACGGAGAACGACGACGCCCTGTGGGCACAGGGCGAGGAGGTCCTGGCAGGGGTGGGGGTGCCGAAGAACTGCTGGGAGCAGGAGACGGTCACGGCGCTGGAGGGCCTGGTCGAGTTCCACCGGCAGCACCCGGAGGCGACCCCCTCCTTCGAGGACCGGCCGGGGACAGCATGCCCTCTCGTGCTCGAGAGCATCGAGTCTCCGCTGGCGCCGGGGATCATCGGGTCCGAGATCCCCGTCTCCGTGTGCGGCGGCGCTCCGGTCTTCCTGCATGGCAACGTCGAGCACCTGCCCGCAGACAGCGTCCGTGCGGTGACGGTGGGCGCCACTTCGGTGCCGGTGCAGGAGGGCAACGGAGGCCTGTTCTTCCGTGCGCCCGCATCCAGCACCCCCGGAGTCGCGGCGGTGCGCGTGACCGAGTCGGAGGAACCGGTCAGCGGCGAGGTCTCCCTCGTCTACCATCTGCCCACGACGAGCTGTCCGACTCCTCTGCCGGCTGCCCCGGCGGCGTCCGGTTCGGCCCGGGCCGTGGAGTGACGGAGAAGGACGCGGGCGAGCGATCGAGCTGGTCCCGCGCCGTGGAGGCGCTCTCGGTGTTCGCCCCGCCCGCCACCTTGGCCACGGCGCTGCTGATCTACTTCGGCTGGGCCCGCGCGGATGCCCAGGCGAAGGCGATGGGCCTGAGCGTGAACCTGTTCGGGTACACCACCCGGGACTTCGTCCTGAGAAGCATCAGCGCCCTGTACGCGCCGGCCTTCTGTCTGCTCGTGGCCGGCATCGGCTGGATCGCGGTGGACCGGGCGCTCCGGCGTCGGATCGAGGCCGGTCGCCACCGGACGGTGATCGCCCGTGCGGCCCGCGTGGTCCGGGTCGCGGCCGTCGTGTTCACCGGCGTGGTCCTGGCGGTGACGCTTTTCGCAGAACCGGTGGAACCCGACTACGGCCCCTACCTCATGGCCGTCGGTGTCCTGCTGGCGGCCTGGGCCACGCTCACGCACCGGCGCGCGTGCGCTGGGCAGGTCCCTCGGACTTCCACGGATCACCGCCTCCCGGAGGCGGCCCTGGTCCTCAGCCTGGTCACGCTGCTGCTCTTCTGGGGGACGTCGCTCTTCGCCGAATACCGTGGGTGGCAGCAGGCGTCCATGCTCGAACAGGAGGTCTCCTTCGTGCCCCAACAGGAGATCTCCTCCGTGCCCCGCGCCCAGGTGTTCAGCCCGCAGCCCCTGGACATCGAGGTCGACGCCGTCCGCGAGGTCCGGCTCGGGACCGCCGAAGAGCCCCGGTACCGCTACGACGGCCTGCGGCTGCTGACCGCCAGCGGAGGCAGGCTCTTCTTCCTGCACGACGGGTGGACGGTTCAACGGGGCAAGGTCGTCGTCCTCCCCGACGACGGTTCCGTCCGCGTCGAGTACGGGGGCCGACCCACCGGCACATGATCACCGGTCCGCGGGGCACACCCGCCCGCGGCGGCGGGCGCGTCCTCGGCACCGCTCCCGCCCGCTGGGAGCGCGAGGGTGAATACCGTCCCCTCCCCCGGCGCGCTGTCGCAGCGGATGCTGCCGCCGTGGCGCTCGACGATCTCGCGCACGACCGCCAGGCCCAGGCCCAGCCCCGGGATCGCGCTCATCCGGGCGTTGCTGCTGCGGAAGAACCGGCCGAACACGTGCTCGGCGTCCTCCGGGCGCATCCCCATGCCGCAGTCGGCCACCTGCACCTGCACGCTGGTCCCGGCCGGCGCCACCCGGACCGTCACCGGCCCGCCGTCCGGGGAGTACTTGATGGCGTTCGAGAGCAGGTTGTCGAGCACCTGTCCCAGGCGCACGGGGTCGCAGGGCAGGACGAGGCGGGACGGGGCGTCGACGAACAGGTCCACCTCCGCCTCCGCGGCCCGGAGCCCGGCCGCCGCGACGGACTGCTGGACCACCTGGACGAGGTCGGCCTCCACCCTCTGCAGCTCCAGCACGGGGCCGGCCGTGCGGAGGAGGTCCTCGACCAGGACGAGCAGCTGGTCGGCGTTGCGCTCGATGACCTCGAGCCCGGAGCGGACGGGCCCCGGGAGCTGTTCGTCCATGGCCAGCAGCTCGGTGTAGCCACGGATGGACGTCAGGGGCGTGCGCAGCTCGTGGGAGACGCCGGCCAGGAAGTCGTCCTTGGCCTGCAGCGCGGCCACCAGCTCGGTCACGTCGTTGAACGACAGGACGGAGCCCTCGGTGTCCCCGTCCTCGTCCCGGAGCACGCGGGCGGACACGGAGAGAACCCGCTGGACGGGCGGCTGGCCCGCCCAGACCAGGACGTCGGAGAAGGACTCGCCCCGGATGGCCCGGAGGGCGGGACGCCGGTCCACGGGCAGCGGCGTCCCCTCCGCGTCCACGTAGAGGCGCAGGTCCGCCTCGGCGCCGTCCCGCATCCCCTCGGGCAGCGAGAGCTCGTGGATCCGGTGCTGGCGCCGGTTCATGAGGACGTCGTGGCCGTGCTCGTCGATCGCCAGCACGCCCACGTCCACCGTGTCCAGGACGGTGTTGAGCAGCCGCTCCCGCCGCGCGGTCACGCCCAGCAGCCGGCGCAGCTCCGCGTCCTTGGCCTCTAGCTCCGCGTGCTGGCGCTCCATGCTGTTCGACAGCACCTGGACGGTGAGCCCGATGCCCAGCAGCATGACCGGGATCAGCAGCGGGGCCGTCAGCAGCTGCGCGCTCAGCGGCCGGTGCGGGACGAGGAGCGGGACCCACACCATGGCGAGGGTCAGGAGGAATCCCAGCGGGGCGGCCGCCCGGGGCAGCCGGCCCGAGCCGGTGAGCCAGACGACGGGGAACGCGGCCATGATGCCCACCCCGGTCACGGTGCTCAGCGTCCCCTCCCGCAGCAGGGTGATGGGCACGAAGTCCAGGACCGGGACGACCAGGAACGCCCCGTAGGGCAGCCGGTCCCACGGCACCAGCACGCACAGGGCCGTCAGCGCGACCGTGACCGCCAGGGCCAGCTGCACCCGCAGGTCGTCCCGCAGCGGCTCGTGGACGGCCCAGATCCCGGCGACGAGCACGACGGTCGTGACGAACAGCGGCAGCTGGCTGAGGAGCACGCGCCGGCGCATCGACAGCTCGTGGAAGCTGATCCGGTCGAGGGAGAGGACGGTGAGCAAGCGGTCCACGGGGGAACTCTTCCGACTGGGGGCGTCACCCTCGGGGGGTCGGGGTGACAATTGCAAAGAATAGCGGCTTAATGAGTCCATGACCCCCTCCCCCCAGGGTCGCCGTGCCGTCGTGATCGAAGACCACGACGACATCCGCAACCTCCTCGCCCAGACCATCGGCATGCGCGGCTTCACCGTGACGACCGCCGCGACCGGCCTCGAGGGCCTCGAGGTCGTGCGCCGCGACGGCGCCGACCTCATCACCCTGGACCTCAGCCTCCCGGACCTCGACGGGCTGGAGGTCTGCCGGCGGGTCCGGCAGTTCTCCGACGCCTACCTGCTCATGGTCACGGCCCGCCCGGGCGAGATCGACCGGCTCGAGGGCCTCGAGCTCGGGGCGGACGACTACATCAGCAAGCCGTTCAGCCCCCGGGAGCTGCAGGCCCGGATCGAGGCGATGTTCCGCCGGCCGCGCGCCCGGGCGGAGCAGGCCGACGCCGAGGAGCTGCGCCGCGCGGCCGAGGTCCAGCGCAGCCTGCTGCCCGCCGCCGCCCCGTCCGTGCCCGGCTACGACGTGGCCGGTGCGTGCCGGCCCTCCCGCAGCGTGGGCGGGGACTTCTTCGACTGGTACTCGACCGGGGGCGGGCTCCAGATCTCGTTGGCCGACGCCATGGGCAAGGGCATGGGCGCCGCGCTCATCGCCGCCACGGTGCGCGCCGTGCTGCGCTCCGCCGCCGGGCAGCCGGACATGGAGCGGGCCTTCCGCGACACGTGCCGGCACCTCGAGAACGACCTCGCCCACTCGGACTCCTTCGTCACGCTCTTCCACGCCCGCCTGGACACGACCCGGGGGGTCGTGGAGTACGTCGACGCGGGCCACGGGCTGGGGCTGCACGTGCGCGCGGACGGCATCGACCGGCTGCGCCCGGGCGGCCCCCCGGTGGGGGCGGTGCCCGGGACGGAGTGGGTGCCCGGCCGGATCGTGCTCGCGCCGGGCGACGCCCTCGTCGTCGTCAGCGACGGCCTCCTCGACGCGTACGAGGACGTCGACGACGCCGTGCGGGCGGTCGCCGACGTGGTCTCCCGCCACGAGGACGCCGAGTCCGTGTGCACCGCGGTCCTCGACCTGGCCAGCGGCGAGGCGCTGTCCGACGACGTCACCGCCGTGGTCGTCTGCCGCCAGGCCGCCCCGTGAACCGCTTCCTCGTCCGGCTGCTGGTCGTCCTGACCCTGCTGCTGGGCGTCAATTACATCGCCTGGCGCTGGCTCGAGTCGCTGAACTGGTCGGCGTGGTGGATCGCCGTGCCCCTGGTGCTCGCCGAGACGTACAGCCTGATCGACGTCTCACTCTTCGGGCTCACCGTGTGGCGGCTCCGGCGCCGGGGGGAGGCCGGCGCCCCGCCCGCGGGCGCCACGGTGGACGTCTTCGTCACCACCTACGACGAGCCCCTCGACCTCGTGATGGGCACCGCCCTGGCGGCGCAGGCGATCCGGCACCCGCACAGCACGTGGATCCTCGACGACGGTGCCCGCCCCGAGCTGGAGGCGCTCGCCGCCGAGCACGGGCTGGGCTACCTGACCCGCAGCGTGGACTGGGCCGACCGGCCGCGCCACGCCAAAGCCGGCAACCTCAACAACGCCCTCATGCTCACGCAGGGCGAGTTCCTGCTGATCCTCGACGCCGACCAGGTCCCGGACCCCGAGATCCTCGACCGCACCCTGGGCTGGTTCAACGACCGCAGGGTGGCGCTCGTCCAGACGCCGCAGTGGTTCGTCAACGTGCCCGGCCACGATCCGCTCGGCAGCCAGGCCCCCCTGTTCTACGGCCCCATCCAGCAGGGCAAGGACGGCTGGAACGCCGCCTTCTTCTGCGGCTCCAACGCGATCCTGCGCCGCGAGGCGCTCATGCAGCTCGGACTCTCCGGCTACGTCCAGGAGGTCGAGCGGGACGTCAAGGAGTCCCTCGCCCGCACGCGGGCAGCCCTGCGGAAGGCGCGGCGCTGCCCCGAGGCCGCGAACCCCGTGGTCGCCGGCATGCTCGACGACGTCGAGGCCGCCACCGCGCGGGCCCGCACGGAGCTGAAGGCCGGTGCCCCCCTGACCGAGCTGACCTACCGGCTGCAGCGGGAGGTGGACGCGGCGGCCCGGCGGACCGTCACGCAGGACTTCTCCCAGATCGAGGCGGACCTCGCCTCGATCGCCGCCCTGGAGCTGCCCCCCGAGGACGGCATGGTGTGGCCGGACGAGCTGGCCTCCGCCGTGGACCGGATGTCCCGCCGCGACCTGTCCCCGCTGGCCGCCGTGGAGCCGGTGCGGGAGGTGCTCGAGGCGGTCTCCGTGGACCGGCCCGGCGAGGCCCAGCCGGTGATGCCGCTGGCGACGATCTCGGTCACCGAGGACATGGCCACCGCGATGCGGCTGCACGGCCTGGGCTGGCGCAGCGTCTACCACCACGAGGTCCTCGCCCACGGCCTGGCCCCCGAGGACCTGAAGACCATGCTCACCCAGCGTCTGCGCTGGGCGCAGGGCACGGTGCAGGTGCTGCTCCGGGAGAACCCCCTGCTGCAGCGCCGGCTCGGATGGGGTCAGCGGCTCATGTACTTCGCCACGATGTGGAGCTACCTGTCCGGCTTCGCGGCCGTCGTCTACTTCGCCGCGCCCATCGTGTACCTGGTGCTGGGCATCCTCCCGGTCACGAGCCTCAGCTGGGACTTCTTCGTCCGCTTCATCCCCTTCATGGTGGTCAACCAGCTGCTGTTCCTCGTGGTGGGCCGGGGCATCCCCACGTGGCGCGGCCAGCAGTACAGCCTGGCCCTGTTCCCCATCTGGATCAGGGCGTGCACCACGGCCGCCCGCAACGTGTGGTTCGGCCGCCCCCTCGGGTTCGCGGTCACGCCCAAGGTGCGGCAGGACGCCGGCCCGGCCTGGCACCTCATCCGCCCGCAGCTCGTGGTGATGGGCCTGCTGTCCGCGGCCCTCGTGGTGGGGACCGTCCGGCTGGCGGTGGGACTGAACGAGCCGGTGGGGACCCTGGTCAACGTGGCCTGGGTCGCCTTCGACCTGGTGGTGCTGAGCGTGCTCGTCACCGCCGCGAGATACACGGGCTTCGAGCCCGGGAAGAGGAGTGCCGATGCAGTTCACGATTGATCAGAAACCGAGGTTCGCCCATATCACGGGCACCGGACGGCTCAACATGGTGGGAGCGCCCGAGCTCCGGGAGGTCGTGGCGAAGGTCGTCGGCGAGGGCAGCACCCACGTGGTGGTCGACCTCGGCGGCACCGAGTTCATGGACTCCTCCGGCCTGGGTGCCCTCATCGGGTGCCTCAAGCTGGCCCGCCAGGCCGGCGGCGACCTGCGGATCGCGAACGTCCGCCCCCAGGTGCGCATGGTCCTCGAGCTCACCAGCATGCACCGCGTCCTGAACCCCTACGACACCGCCGACGCGGCCTTCGCCGATGACTGACCCCACCGCCCGCCGCTCGCGCCGGGGCCCGGCCACCGCCCTGACGGTGGAAGCCCTGCACGAGGACCTGGACGCGCTCTGGGAAGAGGCCGCGTTCGTGCCCGAGGCCGACCGGATGGCCTTCACGCTCGCGGTCGTCGAGGCGGCCGGCAACGTGGTGGTCCACGCGGTGCCGGCGGCGGAGGAGCCGATCGAGCTCTCGGTGGACCTGGTCGCGGGGCCGCACCGTTTGGAGGCGAGGATCTACGAGATCGGTGCCGCGCCGGCGCAGGTGGACCTCGCGAGGACCATGGCGCAGGAGCACCTCGAGTCCGGGCGCGGGCTCGCACTGATCCAGGCGCTGGTCAGCCGGGTGGTGTTCGAGCGGCACGGGGACACGAACGTCTGGAAGCTGTGCCGGGAGTGCGGCCCGGACGAGGACTAGCGTTCCGGGGCGCCTCCGAGAACCCCGAGAAATCCCGTCGTGCCGGGGCGGACGTCCCCTGATTTGCGGATGTAAAGTGTCTGCCGCGGTGCCTAGACTTTGGTCCAGGACAACACGTCAGGGGGCTCACGTTGTCACCGAGAGCATCTGTTCAGGGGCCGGTCGGGCTCCTCGCCGCAGGGGGACGTCAGCGGCGGGGCGCCTGCCGGGCACGCCGAGAGAAGTCGTCATGATCGCCGCGATCATTCCCGCCCACGACGAGGCGACTCGCGTCGAGCACGCGGTCACCTCCCTCCACCGTCAGACCCGCCCGCCGGAGCGCATCCTCGTGATGTCGGACGACTCCACCGACGCCACCGTCGAGGTCGCCCTGCACGCCGGCGCCGAGGTGCTGCTCACCGTCGACAACCGTCACCGCCGGGCCGGGGCGCTGAACCAGGCCCTGGGCACCGTCCGGATGGAGCCGGACGACCTGGTCCTGGTCCTCGACCCGGGCGTGCGGCTGCCACCGGGTTTCCTGGCTCGTGCCCTGGCGGCCTTCCAGGACCGCAACGTGGGGGCCGTCTCCGCCCGGTCCACCGCCGCGGGCGGCGCGGCGGCACTGATCCGCTGGCGGGCGCTCGAGGACGTCCACCGGTCGTTCGGCCGCTACTGCGACGAGGGCCCCGTGACCGGTCAGATGCGTCTCGCCCTGGATCTCGAGGCCGTCGGCTGGCGACTCTGCCCACTCCTGGAGACCGAGGAGGGCGCGTCCGCCCCGGTCGAGCACGACTCACCTGCTCCGGTCGAGCACGTCGGGCTCGTCCCGGTCGAGGTCCTCCGGGCGGAGCCGGCGGCCGCCTGACCCGCCGCCCGGCCGGCCCGAGCGCTCAGTCTCGGGCGGCGCGTCCCACGAGGACGGCCGCCGCGCCCGCGAGGACCGTGGTGGTGAGGCATCCGATCGGCAGGGGCAGGCAGCACCCGCCCACCGTGACGTTCGTGCCGCGGCGGGTCCGGGTCGAGTAGCCGGGGAAGGGGAGCATCCGGAAGCCGGAACGGCGCCCGTACGCCCCACCCCGCCGGCCGGACAGGTCGTAGCCCGGCCCGAAGCGGCCCGGGCCCCCGCGGCCGGGTCGGCCGAGGGGCGATCGGGACCAGCGGGCGTCGAACTCGCCGTCGGCCGCGCGGTAGTCGAATCCGGATGCGTTCATGCCGCCCATCAAACCATCAGCAGGCTGTCGGGTCCACCCCTGCCTCCGGCGGGAACCGGATCAGCCGCGCTGCAGCAGCTCCCCCGCGCGCTCCACGTGCTCCCGCACCGCCTCGGCCCGGCGGACGACCGCGTCCAGCCGGTGGGCCGAGGACTCCTCCTCGGCGCGCACGAACCGGGCCATGGTGAGGGCCTCCGCGGCCTGGGCCATCGCGTTGCCGGCGCGGGAGAGCTCGCGGTGGACGTCGTTGAGGTAGCCGCCCGGGGAGGCGGGGATGTCGTGGCTGCTGCTCGGCGCCGTGCGCTGCGCCGCGGCGCACACGGCCCGCACCTCGGGCAGCAGGTCGGCGAGCGCGTTGGCGGTGGGCACCACGGACTGCGCGAGCGTCTTGTCCGGGAGGCCCTCGAGGATCTGGTGGAAGCGGTCCAGACCCCGGCGGAACCGGTCGTGGGCGCGGCGCCACACGCCCAGGCCCAGCTCGGCCTCGTCGCGGCGAGCGGCGCGGTAGTCGCGCAGGAATGCCACAGGCGGTCCTTTCGAGTGGAGACAGTCCATCCTACGGCGCGCCGACGCGCCTCCCGCGCGCGGAGGAGGGGCACGGCGACGGTCCGGACCGGGTGCGGGGCCGCGCCGGCCGGTGCGCTCAGGGGACGAGCAGGACCTTGCCGATGTGCGTGCCGGAGTCGAAGTACTCGTGGGCCCGTGCGACCTCGTCCAGGGGGAAGGTGCGGTCGACGATCGAGCGGACGGCGCCGGACTCGACGTGCGGCCACACGTGCTCCCGCACGGCGGCCATGATGCGCGTCTTCTCCGCCACGGGCCGCGGGCGAAGCGTGGTGCCGATCACGGCGGCCCGCTTGGCCATGAGCTTGCCGAGGTCCAGCTCCCCCGTCCGCCCGCCCTGGGTGGCGATGACCGCGATGCGCCCGCTGACGGCCAGCGCGTCCAGGTTGCGCCCCAGGTAGGAGCCGCCCACGACGTCGAGCACGAGGTCGGCGCCGTGCCCGTGCGTGAGCTCCCGCACGCGCTCGACGAAGTCCTCCCGCCGGTAGTCGATCGCCTCGGCGCCGAGGTGCCGTGCGGCGTCCGCCTTCTCCGGGCTGCCGACCGTGGTCAGCACGCGCATTCCCAGCGCCCGGCACATCTGGATGGCGTTGGTGCCGATCCCGCCCGTGCCGCCGTGCACCAGGATCGTCTCGCCCGCGCGGGCGTCGGCGGCCATGAAGACGTTGGAGAACACCGTGGCGCACACCTCCGGCAGGCCGGCGGCGGCGACGAGGTCCACCCCGGCGGGCGCGGGCAGGACCTGGCCGGCCGGGACGACGGCCTCCTCGGCGTAGCCCCCGGAGTCCAAGAGGGCGACGACCTCGTCCCCGTGCGCGAGCCCGGCGCCGGCGGGCACCGCGGGGCCGAGCTCCTGCACCCTGCCCGAGACCTCGAGGCCGAAGACGCTCGACGCCCCGGGCGGGACCGGGTACTTGCCCCGCCGCTGCATGACGTCCGCCCGGTTGATCCCGGCGGCCCGGACCCGGATCCGCACGCCGTCGGGCGTGAGCTCCGGGGCGGGGACCTCGGCGACGGAGAGCACCTCCGGTCCGCCGGGGGTGGTCTCGAGCACAGCGCGCATGGTGGGGCCTTCCGGTCGAGGACGACGTGCGCTCCCATTGTGTCGCGGGGCGGGGACCCGGTCACCCGGCCTCGGCCCGTGGCGAACAGGGGTGCCCCGGCGCCGCGCTCAGCGGATCGAGGCGTAGGCGTCGAGGGCCCGTCCGCGGCTGGCCGGCAGATCCACGACCGGCTCGGGGTAGCCCACCGAGGGGCCGAGCAGGCCGGGCTCGTGGGGGTCCACGCCCTCGTCGCCGGCCAGTTCGGGGATCCAGCGGCGGATGTAGCGGGCCTCCGGGTCGAACTTCCGGCCCTGGGTCAGCGGGTTGAAGATCCGGAAGAACGGGCTCGCGTCCGCGCCGGAGCCGGCGACCCACTGCCAGTTCCCGGGACCGCTCGCGGGCTCGGCGTCCACGAGCGTCTCCCAGAACCACTGCTCCCCGGCCCGCCAGTCGACCAGCAGGTTCTTGGTGAGCAGGGAGCCGGCGACCATCCGGACCCGGTTGTGCATCCACCCCGTGGCCCGCAGCTGCCGCATGCCCGCGTCCACGAGCGGGAAGCCGGTGCGTCCCTCCTGCCAGGCCCGGACGTCGCCGGCGGCCTCCGCCGGGTCCCGCCACGGGAACGCGTCGAAGGCCGGGCGGACGTGGCGCACGTGCAGGTCCGGCACCTGGTGGAGCAGGTGCCAGTTGAACTCCCGCCAGCCCAGCTCGGCCAGGAACTTCTCCAGTCCCGGGCTGCTCCCGTGCTCGGACCGGTGCCGGACGGCCGCGTCCCACACCGCGAACGGGCTGATCTCGCCCCACCGCAGGTGCGGGGAGAGCCGGCTGGTGCCGTCCCGGTCGGGCCGGTCGTGGCCCTCGGCGTAGTCCTCGACGCGGTCCAGGAAGTCGTCCAGCCGCTGCCAGGCGGCCGCCTCCCCGGGCGTCCACGCCGCCTCCAGCCCGGCCGCGTGCTCCGGGGACGTCACCAGGTCCCAGTGGTTCTGGTCCTCGGTGCCGGCGGCCGCCGCGAGCTCCGCGGCGGCGCCCCGGCCCGGACCGGGAACGCGCAGCGGCTGCCGGATCTCCAGCGCCCGGAGGGCCTTCCAGAAGGGGGTGAACACCTTGTACGGGCCGCCGGCGCCGGTGCGCAGGGTCCACGGCTCGTGCAGCAGCGCGGCCTGGAACGAGTGCGCCTCCACCCCGTGCGCGGCGCACCACTGCTTCACCCCGGCGTCCACGGCGAGCTCGGGCCCGCCGTAGCGGCGGTTCCACGTGATGCCGCCCGCACCCGTGCGCCCGAGGACCTCGGGGAGCACGTCCCCCGCGGGGCCGCGGCGCAGCACGAGAGGGATGCCGAGCTCCCGGAGGGACTCCCGCAGGGACCGCAGGGCCCCGTCCAGCCACCACCTCGCGGCCGCGCCGAGGGGCCGGACCCCTGCGGACTCCTGGTCCAGGACGTAGAGAGCCAGCACCGCACCGCGTCGGCACGCGGCGTCGAGGGCGGGGTGGTCCGTGACGCGCAGATCGTCCCGGAACCACACGATCGTCGTCGTCCCGCGGTCGGGGTTCTCGGGTGCGTCCACGCGCTCACCCTAGCCGGGGCTTTGGCGGCGCTCCAGGCGCCGTGGAAGAATGGGCGACGCGCTCCGCCACCCCACCGGGGACCGGACGGGCGCGGGGAAGGTTGTCCGAGCGGCCTAAGGAGCCGGTCTTGAAAACCGGTGTGCGGTGACCCCGTACCAAGGGTTCAAATCCCTTACCTTCCGCCACGGCCCCCGGCGCCCCGCCCCGGGGGCCGTCGTGCTGCCGGAGGCTGCTCCGGCCGGCTTCCGGCATGCCGCCGAAATGTGCCCGCCACGACGCCCGACGTTCACGTGTGCGTGCTCAAATGGGGACACCGACCCGTCACCTCGCTCCCGGAGGACCCCGTCATGACCCCCAAGAAGCACAGTCCTGCCCTGCACGCGGCCCTGGCCGCCGGCGTCGTCACCTCGTCCGCCCTGGTCCTCCCCGCGGCGTACGCCGACGAGACCGTGGTCGCGCCCCCCACCACGACGGCGGCCGGGGAGACGGACGTCGACCTGCTCTACTTCAACGACTACCACGGCCGGCTCGCCTCGGACCCCCTCCGCTTCGCGGGCGCGATCGAGCAGCTGCGCGCCGAGAACGAGGACGGCACGCTGCTGCTGTCCGGGGGAGACAACGTGGGCGCCTCCGAGTACGTCTCGGCCGTCCAGCAGGACAACCCCACCCTGGACGTGCTCAACGCCCTCGAGCTGGACGCCTCCGCCGTGGGCAACCACGAGTTCGACCGGGGCGTCGACGATCTCACCGGACGCATCGCCGAGCGCGCCGACTTCCCCTACCTCGCGGCCAACGTCCTCGGCCCCGACGGCGCGCCCGTCACCGACGCCTCCGCGACCTTCGAGGTCGACGGCGTGAGCATCGGCGTGGTCGGCGCCGTCACCCGGCAGACCGCCACGCTCGTCTCACCCGCCGGAATCGAGGGCATCACCTTCGGCGACCCCGTCGAGGCGGTCAACGACGAGGCCGAGCGGCTCGAGGCGGCAGGGGCCGACGTGGTCGTGGCCCTGTACCACGAGGGCGCCGCGGACGCCTCCGACGTCCTGGCCGACCGGCTGGTGACCGGCACCTCGGAGACCGTGGACGTGGTCTTCAACGGCCACACCCACGACGTCTACGACGAGGCTGTCGACCTCGACGGCGACGGCGTCTTCGAGCGGGCCGTGCTGCAGGCCGGCTCCTACGGCGGCAGCCTCGGGCGGGTCTCCTTCAGCTACGACGCGGAGGCGGACGACGTCGACCTCACCGCCGTGGTGCTCGACGTCGGCGACACCGTCACGGCGAGCGAGGAGGAGCTGGTGGCCCAGTACCCCCGCGTCGCCCGGGTCGCCGAGATCGTGGCCGCGGCCGAGGCCGTGGCCGTCGAGCGGGGCAGCACCCCGGTCGGGGAGATCACCGGGGACGTCACCACCGCCTACGGGCTCCGGGACGGGCAGCCGGCCCGCGACGACCGCAGCGCGGAGTCGAGCCTGGGCAACCTCGTCGCCGAGTCCGTCCGCGCCACCCTGCAGGAGTCCCACGACGTGCAGATCGGTCTCATCAACCCCGGCGGTCTGCGCGAGGACCTGATCTGGGCGGACGACCCCGCCGAGGCCATCGACGGCGACCGCGACGGCCAGGTCACCGAGGCCGAGGTGAACCAGGTGATGCCCTTCGCCAACAACCTCAACACCGTCACCCTCACCGGCGCACAGTTCAAGCAGGTCCTCGAGCAGCAGTGGCAGCCCGCGGGCTCGTCCCGGCCCTACCTGCAGCTCGGGCTGTCGGACAACGTCTCCTACACCGCCGATCCGTCCCGGCCGGCCGGCGACCGGATCACCTCCATCACGGTCGGCGGCGCGCCCTACGATCCCGGGGCCGACTACGTGGTGGGCTCCGTCTCCTTCCTGACCGCGGGTGGCGACAACTTCACCGCGCTCGCCGAGGGCACGGACGCCACCGACACCGGCCGGATCGACCGCGAGGCCCTCGCAAGCTACATCAGGTCGAACTCACCGCTCAGCCCGCAGTTCGACCGCCGCTCGGTCCAGCTCTCCGGCGCCGCCGCCGAGGGCTGCACCGTGACCTTCGACGTCTCCTCCCTCGACATGACCTCCCTGGGCGCCCCGGAGAACACCTCGCTGTCCGTGCGCGCGGACGCCCCGGACGGGACGGAGCTCAGCACGGTGCCGGTCGTCGACGGCGCGGCGTCCGTCAGCCTCGACACGACCGGCCTGGCCGACGACGCCGCCGTGTGGCTGGTCGCCGATCCCACCGGCACCCGGGTGCGCGTGCCGGAGGCCGTCCTGGCCCTGGCCGCGGACTGTGCCGCCGAGCCGGAGCCGTCCGAGGAGCCGTCCGAACGGCCCACCGAGCAGCCCACGCAGCAGCCGACCGAGGAGCCGTCCGAACAGCCCACCGAGCAGCCCACCGAGCAGCCCACGCAGCAGCCCACCGAGCAGCCCACTGAGGAGCCGGAGACCCCCGCCGACCTGTTCCGCGACCTGAGGCAGCAGATCCGGTCCTGGCTGACCCAGCTCGTCCAGCTGTTCTTCGGCCGGCTCGGCTGACCCCGCCGCTCCTCCCCACCCCCTGACAAGGAATCCCCCACCGTGAAGAGACTGCTCTCCCTGCCCCTGAGCGGGGCGCTGGCGGCGACCCTGCTCGCCGCACCGCTGACCGTGCCCGTGCACGCCGCCCCCGACGGGACGGCCGTGGTCATCAACGAGGCCTACACCAACGGCGGCTCGGCCGACGCCGTCTACCGGCACAAGTTCGTGGAGCTCTACAACCCCACGTCCGACCCCGTGGATCTCACCGGCTGGACGCTGCAGTACCGCTCCGCGACCGGCACCGGTGCCGGCACCGGACGCGTGGAGCTGTCCGGGACCATCGCCCCGGGCGGCTACTTCCTGGTCCAGGGAGGGTCCAACGGCGGCAACGGGGACCCGCTGCCCGCGCCGGACCTGGTGTCCGGCGGCCTCAACCCGGCGGGCGTCGCGGGCACGATCATGCTCTCCGACGGTGCCGAGCCCCTGAGCACGCCCACGGGGTCGGCGGCCGGTGCGGACGGGATCGTGGACCTGCTCGGGTACGGCACGTCCAACACGTTCGAGACCGCCCCCGCCACCGGCCCGGCCTCCAACGACGACCCGAGGTCCATGACCCGCACCGGCGGCGTGGACGCCGACGACAACTCCACCGACTTCACCGCCACCGGCACCGTGACGCCGCAGAACTCCGGTGGCACCGACGGCCGGCCGGTCCCCGAGCCGACTCCTGAACCCACGCCCACGGCGCCACCGGTCACCCTGGCCGTCCGGGAGATCCAGGGCACCGGGGACGTCTCCCCGGTGGACGGTCGGACCGTGAGCACCCGCGGCGTCGTCACCGCGGTCTACGCCACCGGAGGCCTCGGCGGCTGGTACATCCAGACCCCCGGCACCGGCGGCGACCTGGATCTCGAGCAGCACGACGCGTCGGACGGCGTCTTCGTGCACTCCCCCTCAGCCGTGGCGGACGTGCAGCTCGGCCAGTACGTGGAGGTCACGGGGACCGTCGCCGAGTACTACGGGCAGACCCAGATCAGCGTGCGTCCCGCCGGGCTGACGGTCCTGCACGAGCCCACCGAGGCGGTCGAGCCGGCCGCGGCCGTCTGGCCCGCCGACGACGCCCGGCGCGAGACCCTCGAGGGCATGCTGCTCGACCCCGCAGGAGAGTTCGTGATCACGGACAACTACGGGCTCAACACCTACGGGGAGATCGGGCTGGCCACGGGCACCACGCCGCTGCTGCAGCCCACCGCCGTCGGCGCCCCCGGCTCGCCGGAGGCCGCCGCCCAGGCCGCCGACAACGCCGCCCGCGGGGTACTGCTCGACGACGGCGCGACGACGAACTACGGCAGCTCCGCCAACGCGTCCGTGCCGCTGCCCTACCTCTCCCCGGAGACCCCGATGCGGATCGGCGCGCCCGTCGACTTCGTGTCCCCCGTGGTGCTCGGCTACTCCTTCGACGAGTGGCGGTTCCAGCCCACGACGCACGTCACCGGCGAGAACCCCGAGGACGCCCCGTTCCTGGCCGAGAACACCCGCACCGCCGCCCCGGAGGACGTGGGCGGCGACCTCCAGCTCGCCACGTTCAACGTGCTGAACTACTTCACGACCACCGGCGAGCAGCTCTTCGGCTGCTCCTACGACACGGACCGCGCCGGCGACCCGATCACCGTGCGCGGGGGCTGCCTCGCCCGCGGCGCGGCCGAGCAGGAGGACCTGGAGCGCCAGCAGGCCAAGATCGTGGCCGCGATCAACGACGTCGGCGCCGAGGTCGTCTCCCTCGAGGAGATCGAGAACTCCGCGAAGTTCGGCAAGGACCGGGACCAGGCCCTCTCCGACCTGGTCGACGCCCTCAACGCCGACGCGGGCACGGAGGAGTGGGCGTTCGTGCCGTCACCGGCCGAGCGGCCCGCGCTCGAGGACGAGGACGTCATCCGCACCGCGTTCATCTACCGGCCCGCCGCGGTCGGCACCGTGGGCGAGTCCGTGATCCTGCAGGACGAGGAGAACTTCGACAACGCCCGGGAGCCGCTGGCCCAGACGTTCCGCCCCGCCGGGGGGACCGCGGCCGACGACTTCACCGTGGTGGTCAACCACTTCAAGTCCAAGGGCTCCGCACCTGCTTCCGGGCCCAACGCCGACGCCGGGGACGGCGCCGGCGCCTGGAACGCCGACCGCACCGCGCAGGCCCGGGCACTGGTGGCGTTCGCCGAGCAGCTGACGGCCTCGCAGGGCACGGACCGCGTCCTCCTGACCGGGGACTTCAACTCCTACGACCAGGAGGACCCGATGCGGGTCCTGCACGACGCCGGCTACGCGAACCTGGCTCCCGAGGGCGAGTACTCCTACGCTTTCGGCGGCATGGTCGGCTCGCTGGACCACGTCCTGGCCTCCCCCGCGGCGGCCGAGCTCGTCACGGGCTCGGACATCTGGGAGATCAACGCCCACGAGTCCGTCGCCCTGGAGTACAGCCGGCACAACAACAACGTGGTCGACCTGTACGCGGCGGACCCGTACCGGGCCTCCGACCACAATCCGGAGGTCGTGGGGCTGGCCTTCGCCGGTGCGGAACCCGGTGCGCCGCAGAAGCCGGGCCGGGGCAACTCCGGCGAGCACTCCGTCACGGGAAAGCCCGTCCAGGGCGCCCGGGAGCACGCCGGCGACCACGCCCGGGAGACCCTGGGGGGCCGCTTCTGCTGACCTTCTGCAGCGCTGACCTCCTGCTGCGCGGACACCGGTCCCGGGGTGACCACGGGATCCCCGGCCACCTGGGAGCACCGGGGCCGGTCGTGGTCAGCGGGCGGGCCCCAGCACCGTCTCGGCGATGCGGTCGGCGTCCGCCAGTGTCCGCGCGCCGAGCTCCGCCGTGGCACCGGCCTCGGCGGCGATCGCCACGCCCCACTGCACGGCGGAGAGCTGCATCCCGAGCACGTGGACGCCGGCCTCCACACCACCGTCGACCCGCACGGCCCGGTACGGGGGGCGGCTGACGTCGAGGCCGGTGCTGGGCACGGTCGCGACGCCGTCCCGGGTCTCCATCGCCCGGACCCGCACCAGGCCCTCCCGGTGCATCGCGGACAGCAGCGGGGAGATGTTGCGGCGGACGTCGTTGGGCGGGGACATGGCCTCCACGAGGTGCTCGGCGCGGAACGGCTCGTCCTTGACCCAGGGGGAGCTCGCCACGAACCGGCCCTCCTCCTCGTCCACGAGGAACTGCGGGTCCGGGCCCAGGAAGCGCACCACGCCGGCACGGGCCAGCGCCGCCAGCTGCTGGTTCCGCAGCACCGGCGGGCCGGAGGCGAGCCCCTCCACGAACGGCTCGAACGTGCGCCGCAGCTCGTCTGTCCAGGAGGCGTCGCTGATCCCGATGTCCGCGAGCACGGCCTTGAGCACGGTGCGCGCCGCGTTGAGCGATGCCACGGCCATCTGCAGCGGGTCGTCCTCACCGGCCAGCGCACCGTGCACGTCCCGGTCCAGGTGGTGGACCAGCGCCGCAGCGTACTCGTCGTGGGAGCCGAAGCTGAGCCCCTCGAACGGGCGGGCGAGCCGGAGGGCGTTGAGCTGCCGCCCCGGCACCACCGCGGACGCGATGAGGCGCTCGGCGCGGGACGTCCACGGCCCCTCGGGGTGGTCCTCCCCGGTGCCGAGCACGGCGTCGAACCGCTCCAGAAACTCCTGCGGATCGGTCTCGAAGGCGTCCGGGGCGGTCCGCGCCAGGACGGTGTAGTAGTTCCACTGCGCGTCCTTGCGGATCAGCGGATAGAGGTCGGTCCCGAAGGACAGCGGTCCCTCCACCCGCGCCGCGAGCGCCCGCACGGCGCCCAGGGTGAAGAACCGGGTGACGAGCGAGTCGGCGTAGTAGCCCTCGAGCACCGCCTTGGAGCGGTACGGGGCGCCGCGGCGGGAGCCGGCCACGATCACGGGCTCCCGCCCGGATGGGTGGTACACGTAGCGCTCCCCGTCCTGGGTGTAGATCCCGCCGCGGCCCTCGGTGACCTGGGCCAGGACGTCGCAGAAGTTCAGGCCCATGCCGCGCACCAGCACGGTGCGCCCGGCGGGCAGGTCGTCCCAGTGCGCGTCGGCGGGCACGGCGGGCGGCCAGTAGGTCAGTCCGAACTCGGCGGCGCCGTCCACGAGCTCCCGCTGGTCGGGGCGCAGATCGGCGTCGAGGTGGCCCAGGGCGAGCACCACGGCGTCCGCCGGGAGGTTCTGCCCGCCGCTGATCTCCACGTCGTAGCGGTGCCGGGCGTGCTGCCGCACGTGCACGCCCACGGCCTCGGCCCGGTGCACGGCCAGCTGCGCGGTGGCCGGGAGGGCGTCCTGCAGCGTGCGGAAGACCCAGGAGAGGTAGACGCCGTACATCCGCCGGGAGGGATAGGACTGCGGCGTCATCCGGGTCAGGTGCGCGGCGTCGTCGGGGTCCACGGCGATGGCCCCCGCCACGGCGGCGAGCCGCCAGTGCTCGAAGCTCATGTTCCGCAGCGGCCCGAGCGGGTCCACGGGCAGCGCCCCGTCGTCGGCGATCACCGTGGGGAACACCGAGGGCGTGTTCATGAGGTACAGCGGGGACTGGTTCGTCCGCCACACGTGCCCCGGACCGGGCGGGAAGGGGTCGACGACGTCGATGCGCACCCGGGTGCCCGAGGCCGCCGCGCGGGCCGCGAGCCGCTCCACCACCGACAACCCGCGCGGGCCCGCCCCGATCACCGTGACGCGTCGTTCGGAACCCGGCCTGCCCGTTGCACTCATGGCTCTCAGGGTATCGACCCGCACCCCGGGCCACGGGCACGGGGTGCGCCTACGATGGCGGACATGACCGAGACCACGCAGACCGACGCCCGCCCGACCGCCGAGCAGCCGCACGACGAGAACCTGTGGCTGGAGGAGATCACGGGGGCCGCGCCCCTGGAGTGGGTCGCCAGGCAGAACGCCCGCACCCTGACGGCGCTCGAGAGCCCGCGGCTGGGCCGTCTCGAGGCCGACGTGCTCGCGGTCATGGACTCGACCGAGCGGATCCCCATGGTCTCCAAGCACGGGCCGCACTACTACAACTTCTGGCGCGACGCCGAGCACCCGCGCGGCGTCTTCCGCCGCACCACGTGGGTGTCCTGGCTCGCCGAGGACACCGAGTGGGAGGTGCTGCTCGACGTCGACGCGCTGGCCGCCGAGGAGGACGTCGACTGGGTCTGGGGCGGGGCCCGGCTGCTGCGCCCGCAGTACACCGGCGGGCGGCACCGGCGGGCGCTGTTCAGCCTCTCCCCCGACGGCGGGGACGCGAAGCGGGTGCGCGAGTTCGACCTCGACGAGCGCCGGTTCGTGCCCGCCGGGTTCGACGTCCCCACGGCGAAGTCCACCGTGACCTGGGTGGACGCCGACACCCTGCACGTGGGCACCGACTTCGGCCCCGGCTCGATGACCACGTCCTCCTATCCCCGCACGATCCGCGTGCTCCGCCGCGGCCAGGACCTCGCCGAGGCCCGGCAGGTGTTCGACGTGGCCGAGGACCACGTCGAGGCCGTGCTCGTGCGCGACCACACCCCGGGCTTCGTGCGGGACGTGGCCGTGGACGTGGTGGACTTCTTCGCCTTCCGCACCTACCTGGTGCGGGAGGAGGAACTCGTGCACGTCGACGTCCCCGACTCGGTGACGGTGGACCTGCACCGGCAGTGGCTGCTGCTGCGCCCGCAGGAGGAGCTCGAGCTGGACGGGACCGTGCACCCGGCCGGGTCCCTGCTCGTGGCCGAGCTCGAGGCGTTCCTGGCCGGGGACCGCTCCGTGGCCGCCGTGTTCGTCCCGGACGCGCGCACCTCCCTGCAGTCCTGGTCCTGGACGGCCGACCGGCTGATCCTCAACCTGCTGCGGGACGTCTCCTCGGTGGTGCAGGTCGCCGAGCCGGGCCCCTGGACCACGTCGGAGCTGCCCGGCGCGCCGGCGCTGTCCAGCGTGGACGCCTACGCCGTCGACGACGAGGACCCGGAGGCGGGCAACGACTACTGGCTCGTGGCCACCGGCTTCCTCACCCCCACCACCGTGTCCCGCGGCACCGTCCCGGCCGGCGGCGAGGTGGTGGCCCCACCGCGCGTGGCGAGGACCGCACCGTCGTTCTTCGACGCGTCCGGGCTCTCGGTCGAGCAGCACTTCGCCGTCTCCGCGGACGGCACCCGGGTGCCCTACTTCCAGGTGGGCCCCGCCGACCTGGTCCTCGACGGGGCGAACCCGACGCTGCTCTCCGGCTACGGGGGGTTCGAGGTCTCCCGGACCCCCGCCTACTCCGGGGCCCTCGGGCGGTCCTGGCTGACCCGCACGAACGACGCCGGGCGGTCCGGGGTCTACGTCCTCGCCAACATCCGCGGCGGCGGGGAGTACGGTCCCGCATGGCACCGGGCCGCCCTGCAGGGGAACCGGCACCGGGCGTACGAGGACTTCGCGGCCGTCGCGGCAGACCTCCAGGCCCGCGGGGTGTGCTCCCGGGAGACCCTCGCGTGCTCGGGCGGCTCCAACGGCGGGCTGCTCGTGGGCAACATGCTCACCAGCTACCCCGAGCTGTTCGGCGCGGTCTCCTGCGGGGTGCCCCTGCTGGACATGCGCCGCTACACGAAGCTGTCCGCGGGCTACTCCTGGATCGCGGAGTACGGCGACCCGGACGACCCCGAGCAGTGGGAGTCCGTCCGCACGTTCTCGCCGTACCACCTGCTGGAGGAGGGGCGGGACTACCCGGACGTCCTGTTCTGGACCGCCACGAGCGACGACCGCGTGGGCCCCGTCCAGGCGCGCAAGGCGGCCGCGCGGATGCTCGGCATGGGCTACGAGAACGTGTGGTTCTACGAGGCCACCGACGGCGGGCACGCCGGCGCGGGCGACAACAAGCAGGCTGCCCGCCTGCACGCGCTCTCCCACGAGTTCCTCTGGACGGCGCTGCACCGGGGCTGAGACCCGGCGCGGGTCAGCGCCTCTCGCGGTCGGGGACGATCCAGCCCATCACGAGGGAGACCACCCCGATGATCAGCGTGGCCAGCACCGCCGTCCAGAAGAAGGAGTCGATCTCGAGCCGCAGCGGCGTGAAGGAGCTCAGCCAGGAGGTCAGCCACAGCATCGCCGCGTTGACCACGATGGCGAACAGTCCCAGCGTCAGGCAGGTGATCGGCAGGGACAGGATCGACAGGACGGGCCGCACGACCGCGTTCACGACGCCGAAGACCAGGCCGACGAACAGGTAGGCCAGCGCCGAGGCCGCGGTCTCGCCGCCGACGGCCGAGACGACGGACGGGTCCGCCGCGATGCCCATCCCGGGCAGGATCCAGGCGGCCACCCAGATGGCGAGCGCGTTGACGAGGACACGGAGCAGGAAGGACATGGGCCCATCCTGTCAGGCGCGGCGGGCGACGGCGGCCCAGCCCACGACCGTGGCCGCGCCGCACAGCGCCAGGCCCAGCGTGAGGGCGATCCGCCCCGCGTCGACGGCGGGCCGCCACGTGACGCTGTCCCCCCGGACCACGTAGACCCCGGCCGGCTCGGCGTGCACGCCGTAGCCCACGCCGGAGCCGCTGCCCGAGCTGTCCTTCTCCTCGCCGGAACCCCCGCCCCCGCCGCCCCAGCCCCTGACGCGGGCGACGGGCACGACCGTGGTGCCGTTCGCCTCGTAGGCCTCGCCGAAGACCCGGCGCACCGTCACGGCGTCGACGGCCTGCTCGAGGACGGAGCGGTCCGTGAGCCCGGCGCGCCAGGCGGGTGCGGGGCGGGACGCACCGGGTGCGGCTGGCGTGGTCTCGGGACGGTCCTGGTCCGGCATGGTGCTCTCCCTGGGCTCGGGCGGCGGCGGCGCGCTGACTGCCAGTCTAGGAAGCCGCCGGGCCACGATCACGGGGGAGGCCGCAGATGACGGGCGGCGCCGGGCGCGGACCCGGAACGCGGAACACCCCGGACCACCGGTCCGGGGTGTCTGCGACGTCCTGGGACATCACAAGCGCGGAGACGGGGGGATTTGAACCCCCGGTCGAGTTTAACCCCGACCCTTCATTAGCAGTGAAGTCCATTCGGCCGCTCTGGCACGTCTCCATCGGTGGTCCACCGCGCGGGTGGGCAACACAGGCCAGCTTAAGGGAGGACCGGGCACGGGGTCAAAGCCGACGGGGCCCGTGCCGCCCGGCGAGCACGGAGCGGTAGAGCCGGTCGAGGTCCGCGGCGATCCGCTCGGCCCCGTAGACGGAGCGGATCTCCTCCGCCATGGCCTCCGGCCCGAGCAGGCCGGAATCGGCCACGACGTCGAGCACGGCGCGGCCGAAGGCCTCTGGGGTGCGCTCGGCCACGAGGCGCCCGTTGCCCGGGTGCACGAAGTCCCCCTGCCCGCCGAGGGCGCCCATGACCACCGGCCGGCCCGCGGCGAGGGCCTCGGCCGCCGCCACGCAGAACGTCTCGGAGCGGGTGGGGAGCAGGAACACGTCGGCGGCGGCCAGGCACCGCTGCACCTCGTCCGCGCCGACGTTGCCCAGGAGCCGCACGCGCTCCCCGACCCCGAGCCGGCGCGCGCGGTCCCGGACGTCCTGCTCGAGGCCGCCGGAGCCGCACCAGGTGAGGCGGACGTCGTGGCCGGCGTCGCGCAGCCACGCCACGGTGTCGACCGCCAGGAGGGGGTCCTTGATGTCGCGCAGGGCGCCGACCGCGACGAGCTCGCGGGTGCGCCCCTGCGGCGGGGCCGTGACGTGCTCGGCATGGTCGACCACGTTGCCGATCCGCTCGACCCTGTCGGCCGGCGCGAAGCGGCGCAGCACGTCGCACATCATGGTGCTCACGCCGGTGACGCGGTCCGGGGCGCGCAGGATCCGGCGGATCCCGGCGAGGCGCCGCCACACGGGCCCGTTCTGCTCGGGGGTGAGCACGCCGTTCCAGTGCTCCGTGTGCACCCACGGGCGGCGTCCCGCGAGGGGCAGGCAGACGAGCGCCGCCGAGAAGGGCGTGGTGTGCAGGACGTCCGCGCCGGCCAGGTGGCGGCGGAGCGCCGCGTACGCCCGCAGCAGCGTGACCGGGCGCAGGGGGTGGAACGGGAGCCGCAGCACGGGCACTCCGTCCCACTCGTCCTGGACGGCCGGCCCGCTGCGCAGCAGCCGCAGGTGCAGCACCCGGACGTCGTGGTGGCGGGCGGCGGCACGGACGTGCCGGGGGACGAAGGGCGTCTCCCCGGGCCGCTCCGCGGACGGGTACCAGGTGCTGACGACGAGCACGCGCACGGCGCTCAGCACCTCCCTGCGCCGGTGCGGCCCGGGACGTCGTCGGGCGTGGTGCCGGACGCGGCGCTGACCACGGTGCCGAACGGGGTGCTGACGACAGTGCTGAACGGGGTGGGGGCGACGATCATGGTGCCACCCTATCGGCGGGGCACGGCCGAGGCGGTCCCAGGACGGTGCCGGGTCGCGGGTAGACTCGGGCCCGATGACCAGCCCAGCCCCCGGGTCGGCCGCCTGATGTCCCGGTTGCGCTCGATCCTGTTTCCCCCGCCCAACCACGCGAACACCGACAACCCCCTGGGGTCGGCGTTCGCGCTCACCGTGGTGGCCGTGTTCGTCCAGGGGCTGTCCCGTTTCGGCTACAGCGTCCTGGTGGGCAACCTGCTGGGCCAGGAGGCGCTCGCCGAGGTCAACCTGACGATCTCGCTGGCCCTGTTCCTCGTCCTGCTGTGGCCCCAGGCCTCGGGCACGGGGGCCGCCAAGTTCATCGCGATGGCCCGGGGCCGCCAGGACCCCGAGGGGCAGGCGGCGACGGCCTCCTTCACCGCGACCAGCGCGTCCGCGGGCATGGCGCTCCTGTCCGTCTCGGCGGTGCTCTACGCCGCGTTCGCGCTCGAGCTCTCCTGGGGATTCGCGGTCTCGGCGGGGCTGCTCGTGCTCTCCCTGTCGGCCTACAACTTCGTGCGCGGCGTCCGCACGGGCAACAACCAGTTCGTGACGACGACGGCGTGGGACACCATCAGCTCGTTCCTCACCCTCACGCTGCTGCTGCTGGTCCTGCTCGCCGGCTGGCACTGGGTCCTGCTGCTGCCCCTGATCCTCGGCTACTCGGTCTACGCGCTGCCCTCCTGGCCGCGCCGCACCGGGGCGCGCCTCGACCCGGCCGTGCGCCGGGAGATCCTGGTCTTCACCGCCTGGGGATCGGCCCACCTGCTGGCGGCGAGCGGCCTGATGCAGCTGTCCCTGGTGATCGGCGACAACTTCGCCACGAAGGCCGAGGTCGGCCTCTACGCCGCCGCAGTGTCCCTCGCGACCCCCGCCAGCATGCTGTCCGGGGCCATGCTCACCGCACTGTCCCCGAGCGTGGCCCGCATGCACGCCGCCGGGGACACCGCGGGACTGACCCGCCAGGTGGACACGATCCTGCGCACGATGGTCACGGTGTTCCTGCCGGTCTTCGGTGTGGGAGCCCTATGGGCGGAGCCCGTGCTGCGGCTGGTCTATTTCGGGGACCCCGAGTTCGTGAACGCCGAGCCACTGCTGGTCGTGCTGTTCCTGGCGGTCTCGGCGACCAGCTTCAACGCCGCGAACGCCCGGCTCAACGGCACCGAGCCCTGGGGGGTCAAGGTGCTCGCCGCCGCCAACGGCCTCGGCCTGGTGCTGGGCGTGGTCATGATGCTCCTGCTGGGCCCGGAGCTCGGGATCATGGCCTCCGCGGTGGGCTACCTCGTGGGCTCGCTCCTGAGCGCGCTGCTGCCGCTGCTCGTGGTCTGGCGGCTCGACCGGATGCGGTGGGGCACGGTGCTGCTGCGGATCGTGGTCGGCTACGCGATGATCCTGGTCGCGCTCCAGGTGCTGGGCCCCGACTTCAGGGTCCTGCCGACGCTCGGGGCGACCGCCGTGTTCCTCGCGGTCTGGACCGGGCTCAGCGCCCGGGACCTCCGGCCCGCGCTGCGCGCCGTGGGCGCCCGGCTCCGGCGCTGAGCCGGCCCCGCTCACCCCCCGGGCAGCGGCCGGGCCCGCTGCCCGATCTGCTGGTCGAACTGCTCGGCGAAGGCCGAAACCATCGTGACCACGTAGTCGCGGGGCATGTGGTTGTCGTCCATGTAGACCCAGCGGTTGCCGATCCGGGACGGGCACGTGCCGTCCGGGCAGATCCAGTCGCTCATGTCGACGCTGACGAAGTTCCCCTGCCGCCCCGTCAACGCGTCGGCCGGGTTGCGCGGGGCGAGCTTCTGCGCCCGCGGCGGGTTGCAGCGCTCGGCGTCCGGGCCGTCCTGGTCGATGCAGGTGACCATGTTGAAGGGGAACCGCGGGTTGTCCCGGATCCCGACCACCGTGATGCCCCGCTCGCCGAGGTCGTCCAGGACCTGCGCGAAGCCGGGGGCGATCTGCTCGCCGGGCCCCTCGTCGACGGTGACGGTGGACGTGGTGAGCACGACGTCGATCCCGTGGTCCTCGATGTACTGGTCGGTGAGCCCGATCAGTTCCCGGCACTCGGTGTTCTCGGTGGTCTCCACGGGCTGGAACCGGCAGGCGCCCCGGATGACGGAGACCAGGTTCCAGCCGCGGTCCTCGGCGACGCGCTGGAAGGCCGGCAACCACTGCTCGGCGTGGGAGTTGCCGACCACCATGGCGTCGACCTCGGCGTCCGGGTCGACCGGCAGGGTCGAGCAGGCCACCTTGTAGCCGTCGAACCACTCCTCCGTCGCGGCGTCGCAGGACTCCGGCAGCTCGGACCACTGCCCCTCGCGGACCAGCGGGTTCGGGATCGTGGGCACCTGCGGGTCCCGCTCCCAGGCGAGGTCCCCGGTCAGCACCGCGGCCCCCGGGTTCTCGAGGACGGCCTCCTCCGCGGCCTCCTGGGCGTGCCGGTCCAGGACCACCCGCGCCCCGGAGGCGGGGACCAGCACGAGGGCCACGCACAGCACCACGAGCCCGAGCTGCTGCAGGCTCGCGCGGGCTCCGGTGCGGGGCCGCAGGGGTCGTTCGACGAGCCGGTGCACCAGCACGCCCAGGACGATGCTCCCCAGGACGATGAGCAACCCGTGCAGCAGCGTGGCCTTGGCGCGGTCCGTGACCACCAGGTAGGTGACGAGCACGGGCCAGTGCACCAGGTAGACGGCGTAGGACGCCTCGCCCAGGACCAGCAGGGGCCGGCGGCTGAGCAGGGCGTCAGCCCCGCGGGGGTCGCCGGTGTGCCCGGCGAGGATCACCAGGGCCGCTCCCGTCAGCGGCCACAGGGCCGCCCACCCCGGGAAGGAGCCCTGGACGTCGAGGACGAGCCCGCACACGGCGATGGCCACGAGCCCGGTCCAGCCCAGGAGGAGGCGCAGCGTGCCCGGCAGGGTGACGCCGCGCAGCACGGCCAGGGCCAGCAGCGACCCGAGGGCGAACTCCCACAGCCGGGCGCGGGTGTCGAAGTAGGCGAAGGCCTGCTCGTTGCCCGTGGAGATCACCGAGAACGCGAAGGAGGCCAGGAAGACGGCGCCGAACACGCCGGCGGCCACCGAGGCGACGGACCACCGGGTGCGCCGGGCGATCAGCCCGCACAGGGCGAGGAGCAGGGGCCACAGCAGGAACACCTGGCCCTGCACGGACAGGGACCAGAAGTGCTGGAACGGGCTGGCCCGGGAGGTGTCCGCGGCGTAGTAGTCGACCGCGTTGAAGGCCAGCACCCAGTTCTGGGAGTACAGCACCGTGGCCGCCGCCTCCTCGATCGCGGAGTACCACCGGTCGGACGGGAACAGCATCCGCACCAGGACGAGGCTGCCCAGGACCGTGACGACGACGGGGGGCAGCAGCCGCGAGAAGGTCCTGGCCCAGTAGCGGCCCAGCTGCGGCCCCTTCCCGCTCTCGAGCCTCCGGACGAAGGAGAGCGTCATGAGGAACGCCGAGATGAACAGGAAGACATCCACTCCGCCCGAGACCCCGCCGATCCACACGTGGTAGACGGCGACCAGGAGGACGGCCACGGTGCGCAGACCCTGGACCTCGGGGCGGAAGCGGTGGGCGGGAGCGGCCGTGCCCGCCGGGGGCACGGTGCTGCTCGCGACCCCGGGGGAAGGGTCGGCAGGAAGGACACGGCTCATGGAGTTCTCTCGTCGGGCGGGGGGTCGGACGACTGGCTCGGCCCCATTGTCCCACCGAACGGCCGCGCCTTCCGGTCACACCAGCAGGGACGCGACCATGAACCGCAGGGGGGCCTCGCGGTGCAGGATCCTGCGCAGGTCCCGGGTGAGCAGCGTGGTGGGCCGGCCGAAGCGGCGACGGGCCTCGTCCACCCGAAGGATGGCCGCGGCCGTCGCCCCCGGCTGCACGACGAGGTCCAGGACCTCCCGGTCCGCGCGGGAGAGCACGGTGAGCGCCCGGGGTGCGCGCGAGTCGACCAGTTCGAGCAGCCTGCCCACCTGGTGCGCGTCCTCCGTGGACCACCGTCCGGCCGCGGTCCGGCCGCGGACCGTGCCGAAGACCTGGACCCGGAGGATCTCGGCGGCGATCGCCGTCCGCTGCTCCGGCGCCAGATCCGCGTACCAGGGGCCGCCGAGCAGGTCGGTCGCCGCGGCGAGGTCGTCCGTCAGGGGGCGGGGCTCCGCACTGATCCGGTCGGCCGCCCCCTCTCGCAGGAGGTAGCCGGCGCCGCGGGGCGCGAGGTCGATCCGCCCGTCGCCGAACCAGGCCCGGGCCACCAGCTCCTGGTCCTCCCCGGTGGCGTACCGCCCGTTGAAGCGGACCCCGCGGTCCACCAGGAACTCCCGGCGGAGAAGCCCGAAGACGTGGGTGCGGTAGGCGAGCCGGTCCTTGATCGGGTCGAGGTCCGCGCGGTGGAAGGGCCGCGGCACGGGGGTGCGCACCGGCCGGCCGGAGTCCTTGACCAGGCGCGGGAGCACCGCCGCCGAGCCGTGGCGCTCGGCGGTCGTCGTCCAGGCCGCGAGGGCGCCCGGGGCGAGGGTGTCGTCGCTGTCCACGAAGGACACGTACCGGGCGCGGGAGCGCTCCAGGGCGAGGTTGCGGGGCCCGGCCGGGTTGCCGGTGCCGTCGAAGCACTCCACGAGGTCGACGAGCGGCCGGTGCTCCGCGGCGAGGCGGTCGCGGATCAGCGCGGCCTCGACGTTGTGGCACACCACCGTGATGTGCACCCCGCCGTGGCCGCCGACCGGGAGCCCGCCGGCCACCACGGAGCCGACGGCCCGGTCGACGGGCCGGGCGGTGGTGTGCACCGGGATGATGACGTCGACGAGCGGCGCGGGGGCAGAGGACACGCAGGCCAGCGTACAAGACCGAGCCGGGTGCCCGTGCGTCCGGCGGAGTCCGTGCCTCAGCCCTGGGACGCCAGGACGAACGGCAGCACGGGTCCGGAGCCGGACCGGCGCAGCGCGCGGGCGGCCACGGCGAGCGTCCACCGGCTGTCCACGAGGTCGTCGACCAGCAGCACCGGGCGCCCGCCGAGGCGGTCCAGCGCCTCGGCGAGCTCGGAGGGCACCCGGAACTTCTCCCACAGGGCCGCGAGGCGGTAGGCGCTGTTGCCGCCGTGCCCACCGGACGGGAAGCCCTCGGGGACGTCGAGCTCCCCGAGGTAGGGCAGGTGCCCGACCCCGGCCATGCCCTCCGCCAGGGAGCGCACGAGCCGGGGACGCGAGCGGGACGGGATCGAGACGACGGCCGCGGGCCGGTCCGCCCAGCGCCACTCGGCGAGCACCTGGACGCACGCCCGGCCGAGGGCGGGGTCCACCGGACCGTCGACCGGCGCGCCCTCCTCGTCGGTGCGGAACACCTCGCGCAGCCGGTTGCCCCAGCCGAGGTCCGTGAGCCGGGCGAGCGCCCGGCCCTCGGCGCAGCGCTCCTCCTCCGGGATGCGGCCCTTGACCTCGACCCCGAGACGCGGCATCCCGGTGGGCCACTGGGCGCGCGGCTCCACCACGACGCCCACACGGGTTAGGGCGGCCCCGGCGGAGTCGGTGGCGGCCTCGTCGACGGTCGTGGGGTACCAGGGGCCGGCGCAGCTGTCGCAGCGCCCGCAGGGCTCGGCCGTGGGGTCGTCGAGCTGCCGGGCGAGGAACTCCATGCGGCACCCGGAGGTGCGCTCGTACTCGAGCATGGCGTCCTGCTCGGCCACCCGCGCCACGGCGATCCGGCCGTAGCGCTCGGCGTCGTAGCGCCACGGCACGCCCGTGCCCTGCCACCCTCCCTGCACGCGCTCCACCGCGCCCTCGACGGCGAGGACCTTGAGGAGCAGCTCGAGCGGACTGCGCCGGACGTCCACGCGGGACTCCAGCACGGCCACGGACAGGGCTCCACCCGCGGCCTCCAGCTCGCCCAGGACGGCGGCGGCCTTCTGCTCGGTGGGCATCGACGAGGTGGCGAAGTACTCCCAGATCGGGCGGTCCTCGGTGCCCGGCAGCAGCAGGACGTCCGCGTTGTCCGTGGCGCGGCCCGCACGGCCCACCTGCTGGTAGTAGGCCACGGGCGAGGACGGCGCGCCCAGGTGGACCACGAAGCCGAGGTCCGGCTTGTCGAAGCCCATGCCGAGCGCGGAGGTGGCCACGAGGGCCTTGACCCGGTTCTCCTTGAGGGCGGCCTCGAGCTCCTCGCGCTCGCCCTGGTCCGTGCGCCCGGTGTAGGCGCGCACCGGGATCCCGGCGTCGGCGAGCGCCTGGGCGGTGTCCTCGGCCGCCCCCACGGTCAGCGCGTAGATGATCCCGCTGCCCGGGAGGGACTCGACGTGCTCGAGCAGCCAGGCGAGGCGCGCCGTGGCCGAGGGCAGGTCCAGCACGCCGAGGCGCAGGGACGCCCGGGAGAGCGGGCCGCGGAGGGTGAAGACCTCCCCCGTGCTGCTGCCGCCGGGCCGCACGCCCAGCTGCTCCTCGACGTCGGCGACCACGCGCTCGTTCGCGGTGGCGGTCGTGGCCAGGACCGGGACCTCCTCCGGGAGCCGGGCGATGAGGTCGCGGATGCGCCGGTAGTCGGGGCGGAAGTCGTGGCCCCAGTCGGAGATGCAGTGCGCCTCGTCCACCACGAGCAGCCCGAGCCGGGCCACCAGCTGCGGCAGCTGCTGCTCCCGGAACACCGGGTTGTTGAGCCGCTCCGGGGAGACCAGCAGGACGTCGAGCTCGTCGGCCTCGAGCTGCGCGGCGATCTGCCCCCACTCCGTGGCGTTGGCGGAGTTGATGGCCGCCGCCCGCACGCCCGCGCGGGCGGCGGCGGAGACCTGGTCCCGCATGAGGGCCAGCAGCGGGGAGACGATCAGGGTGGGCCCGCGCCCCCGGGCGCGCAGGAGCAGGGCGGAGAGGAAGTAGACCGCGGACTTGCCCCACCCGGTCCGCTGCACCACCAGGGCCCGCCGGCCGCGCCCCACGAGGGCCTCGACCGCCTCGAACTGCCCGGGGTGGAAGGCGGCGTCCGCCCGGCCGGTGAGCGCGCGCAGCAGGTGGAGCGCGTCCTCGTGCAGGGCCGAGTCCGGCCCGGTGTCGTGGGCGGCGGTGTCGTGGGCCGGGGAGGTCGTCATGGCCCCAGTCTTCCAGGGCCCCCCGACGCCGTCCCGCCGGAGGGCGGGACGTGCCGTGGCGACAGGGCCCGGACAGAGCGATGCGCCCGCTGCCCATCCGTCGAACGGATGGCCCCCGCAGCGGGCGCATCGACCGGCCTCACGGCCGGTGGCGAGCAGAGACTCGCCTGGCGGGAGTACCGCCCCCCAGCGGTGCTCCCATTCGGTTCACCCCCCGATGAACCGGTTGCACCGGCACCCCCCGATGCCTGCGTGCACGCGGCCCATCCCCCGATGAACCGCTGGCGATCCGCCCCCCGGCGGATCGGTTGGTTCCGCCCCATCGGGTGAACCAATTGCCACCATGGTGGCAGGGTTTCCGTGACCTGTCACGGGCGGCGGGGTCACATTCGATGTGGTGGACATCGAAGCAGATGCATTTGTTTGCACTAGTCAACGAGGGGTCCGGGTCGGGTTTTTCGCTACCGATCGGTATCCGGCGGCGGCCGGCGTGGCACGAAGTGGGGACACCCGGCATGCCGGGTGTCCCCTGTTGGGCGCACGGTCGGGACTGTGCGTTACGTCACGTTGCGAACACGGCACTCCGGTCGGGCGAGGTCGGCGCCGTGCCCCGGCGGTCAGCCGCGCAGCCCCGGGAAGTCGGCCTCCGTGTACTCGACGCCGTACCCGTCGGCCCCGGGCGCCGCGGCGCCGGAGCGGTCCGCCGACTCCTCCCGCTCGCGCAGCACCACCCGGCGGATCTTGCCGGAGATCGTCTTCGGCAGGTCGGTGAACTCGACCCGGCGGACCCGCTTGTAGGGAGCGAGGTTCTCCCGGGCGAAGCGCAGGATCTCCTCCGCGAGCTCCCGGGTGGGCTCGGCACCGGCGGCGAGCACCAGGTAGGCCTTCGGCACCGCGTGCCGGACCGGGTCCGGCGCCGGGACCACCGCGGCCTCGGCCACCGCGGGGTGCTCGATGAGCACGGACTCCAGCTCGAACGGGGAGATCCGGTAGTCGGAGGCCTTGAAGACGTCGTCGGTGCGGCCCACGTACGTGTAGACGCCGTGCTCGTCGCGGCGGGCGATGTCGCGGGTGTGGTACCAGCCGTCCTGGACCACCTCGGCCGTGCGCTCCGGCTCGTCGATGTAGCCCGCCATGATCCCGGGCGGGTCGTCGTCGACCTTCAGGCAGATCTCGCCCTCCTCGGCGGGCGCTCCCGTCTGCGCGTCGAAGAGGTCGACGACGAAGCCGGGCAGGGGCCGGCCCATGGCCCCCGGGACCACCGGCTGCCCGGGGGTGTTGGCGATCTGCAGCGTGGTCTCCGTCTGGCCGTAGCCGTCCCGGATGGTCACGCCCCATGCGTCCTGCACCCGGCGGATCACCTCGGGGTTGAGCGGTTCACCGGCGGAGACGGCGGACGTCGGCGGGTCCTGCACGCGGTGCAGGTCGGCCTGGATGAGCATCCGCCACACGGTGGGCGGGGCGCAGAAGCTGGTGACCCCGGCCCTGCCCATCTGCTCCAGGAGCCCGACCGCGTCGAAGCGGTCCTGGTTGTGGATGAACACGGTGGCCTCCGCGATCCACGGGGCGAAGAAGTTGGACCACGAGTGCTTGCCCCACCCGGGCGAGGCGATGTTCAGGTGGACGTCCCCGGGACGCAGGCCCATCCAGTAGACCGTGGACAGGTGCCCGAAGGAGTACGAGTAGTGGGTGTGCTCCACGAGCTTGGCCTGGGACGTGGTGCCGGAGGTGAAGTACAGGAGCAGGGCGTCCCGGGAGCGCGTGGCGCCGTCCGGGACGAAGACGGGGTCCGCGGCCGCCGCCTCCGCGTACGGGTGCACGGGACGGCCGGGCAGCTGCGCGCGCGCCGCCTCGACCTCCGCGCCGGCGCCGACCAGGACGAGCTCGTAGTTCCCGTCGACGCCCGCGAACTTGGGCGCGTTGCCGGTGTCCGTGACGACCCACGAGACCCTGCCCCGCTGCACGCGGTCCAGCAGGTCGGCGGGCGGCATCATGACGGCGGTCGGGATCAGGGGCGCGCCCAGCTTCATGCCGGCGAGCTGGGTCTCCCACAGCTCGAGCTGGTTGCCGAGCATGAGCAGCACGCGGTCGCCGCGCCGCACCCCCAGGCCCCTCAGCCAGTTCGCGGTGCGGGCCGAGGCCTCGGCGAGCTCCCGGAAGGTCCGCCGGATCTCCGTGCCGTCCTCCTCGACGATCCACAGCGCGTCCCGGGCCCCGCGCTCCGGGTCCCGGGCGACGTGGTCGAACCAGTCCAGGGCGAAGTTGAAGTGCTCCATCCGGGGCCAGCGGAACTCCTCCCGGGCCCGGTCGTAGTCCTCGCGCAGCTCCAGGACCCGGTCCCGTGCCGCCTCGTACTGCTCGGAGACGCCGGGGGCGGCGTCGTTCATCGCGCTCGTGGGGACCGGCTCGGACATCGGGGAGACCTCGTTCTTTCCGCTACGGGCCGGACGGGACCGTCCGGCGGGCCATCCCGAGCAGTCTAGTGCGGCCCCCTGTCGCCCGTCCGGGCCGGGCCCGGTGCCGGCTCTGGAAGGATGGGAGCCGCACCCCTCCCCGGAAGGAGCCCCGTCCCGCCATGCTGTCCCCGGCACCCGACGTCCCGGTCCACGCCGGCGCCCGCGAGTGGGCCGCCCTCGTGGTCCTGATGCTGCCGGTGCTGCTGATCTCCGTGGACAACACGGTGCTGAACTTCGCGCTGCCGGAGATCTCCCGCGAGCTGCGCCCCACCGGCACGCAGCTGCTGTGGATGGTGGACGCCTATCCACTGGTGCTCGCCGGGCTGCTCGTGCCCATGGGCTCACTCGGCGACCGGGTGGGCCGCCGCCGGCTGCTGCTGGTGGGCAGCACCGGCTTCGCGACCGTGTCCGCGCTGGCCGCGTTCGCCCCGACCGGCGAGGTGCTCGTCGCCGCCCGGGCGCTGCTGGGTCTCTTCGGGTCGATGCTGATGCCCGCCACCCTGTCCCTGCTGCGCAACATCTTCCACGACCCGACGCAGCGGCGTGCGGCCATCGCGGTGTGGGCGACGGGGTTCTCGGCGGGTGGGATCCTGGGGCCGGTCGTGGGCGGGTTCCTGCTCCAGCACTTCTGGTGGGGGTCCGTGTTCCTCCTGGCGGTCCCGGTGCTGCTGCCGCTGCTGGCCCTGGCTCCGGTGCTGGTGCCCGAGTCCCGCAACCCGGCCCCGGGCCCGGTGGACGTGTCCAGCGCCGCGCTGATCATGACCGCCATGGTGGCGCTGGTCTACGGCATCAAGGAGCTCGGCGGGCACGGCCCGTCCGCCGGCGTGCTGACCGCCGCGGTGGTGTCCGTGGCCGCCGGGGTGCTGTTCGTGCGCCGCCAGCTGCGCACCCCGGTGCCGATGCTGGACCTGCGGCTGTTCCGCCACGCCCCGTTCACCGGCGGGCTGCTCAACAACCTGGTGGCCTCGACCACCTTCATCGGATTCCTGTTCTTCGTCTCCCAGTACCTGCAGCTCGTGGAGGGGATGCCGCCCCTGGAGGCGGGCCTGGCCCTCATGCCGGGCGCCGCCCTCACGATCGCCTCGGGACTGCTGGTGGTGCACGTGGTCGGCTTCGTGCCCCCGGCGCTCGTGCTCGGCGGCGGCCTGCTGGTCATGGCCTCGGGCTTCCTGCTCGTCCTGCTCGGCGACCTCTCCGGCGGACTCGTGCTCGTGGTCGCCCTCATGGTCATCGGGCTGGGCTCGGGCGCGGCCCAGACGATCGCCGGGGACCTGATCCTGACCGAGGTGGCCCCCGAGCAGGCCGGCGCCGCCTCGGCGATCTCGGAGACCGCCTACGAGCTGGGCGCCGGCCTGGGCGTGGCCGTCCTGGGCACGGCCGTGACCGCGACCTACGCCCGGCGGATGACCGCGCCGCCCGGACTGGACCCCGAGCAGGCCGCCACCGCGTCCGAGACCCTCGGCGGGGCGGTCGACGTCGCCGCGGCCCTCGACCCGGACGTGTCCGGGGAGCTCCTGGCCTCGTCCGTCGCGGCCTTCGAGGCCGGCGTGCACCTGTCCGCCGGGATCGGGGCCGCCCTGCTGGCCGGGACCGCCGTGGTCGTGGGCCTGCTGCTGCGCCGGGTCCCGCGGCTCCGGCGCCGGTAGGGGCTGCGCTCAGTCGGCCGAGCGCAGCCGGACGTGCTGCTCCACCCGGGTGACGTCCCGGGGGTGCGGGGAGGTGTCGCGGAACCGGTCCAGCAGGACGTCGACATGCTCGCGGACCTGGCGCTGCACGGACGGGTGGATGCTCGCCGCCTCGATGCGGGCGGCGAGGTCCACGAGCGCCAGCAGGACGCTCACGTGCTCGGTGGTGTGCGGACCGATCTGGTCGAACGGCATGTCCACGATCTCCTCGACCCCCACCGTCCCGTAGCGGAGCCGGTGCACGCCGTCGACCACCACCGTGTTCCCCGGGAGCGGGCGGGAGACGGCCGCGACGATCCCGGATGCCACCTCCTCGATGGCGTTGACCGCGGTGTAGGGGTCGTTGGTGCTCGGCGAGAGGGCCCGCACGGCGAGCTCCACCACCTGCTGCTCCGCGAAGCGCACGTCCTGGAGCGCCGAGCGGGAGTCGCCCAGGGCCACGGTGCGCCGCAGCCGCTCCGCCAGCTCCTCCGCCCGGTGCTCGGGCCAGACGCGGAACAGTGGTTCCTCCGGCAGGACGTGGTCGCCCACCCGCGGGACCAGCTCCACGAAGACGTCCTGGTCGGCGGCGAACGCGCCCAGGCGCTCGAGGTTCACACTGGTGACGTATCCGACGACGCCCGCGCTGAGCGGACCGCCGCCGCGCCGGCCGCCGGCGGTCCGCACGAGCTCCTCGGGCGTCTCCTCCGGGTGCCACCGGTCGATCACGGCCAGCAGCCGGCGCCGCACCCCGTGGACGAGGGTGTCCACCTGCACGGAGTCCGCGATGTGGTGGATGAAGTAGACGACCAGGGCCACGTCCGCGACCGCCATCAGCACGGCGAGGTTGACGGCCAGGTGCGGGACGAACGGCTGCGCGAGGTCGTCGGAGGCCGAGCGGATCGTGCGCAGCACCAGCAGGGTGTAGATGAAGGTGGAGACCAGCACGCCCAGCACCACCTGGTTGCCGCGGTCCGCCATGAAGTTGCGCACCAGCCGGGGCCCGTACGTGGAGCTGGCCGTGGCGATCACCGAGATGGTGATGGAGAAGGCGGTCGCGGCCACGCCGAGCATCGACCCGCCGATCGCGGAGAGCATCGACCGGGACCCGTCGATGCCGACGGCGTAGACCCACGCGATCCACGGGGAGTCCAGGTCCTCGGGCATCCACCGGTCGACGGCCACGGCAGACTGGGCCAGGACGACGGCGCCGAGCACGCACACGGCGGGCACGAACCAGAACTTGTCGAACACCTGGCGCCACGAGCCGGAGAGCTTTTCCATGGGCTCACCCTAGACCGGCCGCCCGCACCGGTGGCGGCAGGGAGCACCGGTGGACACCGCTGTCCGGTGTACCGGGGTCCGCCCGGCCCTCCGGCACCTGCGCCCCCTGCACCTGCGGGAGGACGGCGGGCGGATCCGCACCGACGGCACGGCCTCCAGCCGGGGCCCGGCCGGCACCACGTGGGGCAGGGGACCGGACGGGTGCGGCATCGACGACCCTCGTCGGTGTCGGCCGCTCGGCGCGGGACACGGTCGCGGCGGTGCGGACGCGGCTCGCCGGCGACTGAGGCCCGCCCCGGCCGCGCCCTATGCCGGATCGTCGGGGCCGGTGTCGTCCGGGCGCCGGTCCCACCGGACGAATCGGACCACCCGGACGGCGATGACCGCGGCCCAGAGCAGCAGCAGCACGAACACGAAGACGCTGAAGACCCCGTCCTCCGAGGACCAGGTCAGCAGCTGGCCCGCGAGCAGCAGCACAGCGGTGGCGGACAGGAGGACGAGGGCGGTGCGCTCGCTGCTTCGCTCGGACATGGCGGCTCCTGCCGGTCGGCGTCCTGGTCCCCGGATCCTCGCACATCCCGCGGGCGCGCGTCGCGCCGGCGGCCGGGCCAACACGTCGGCCTTCCCCCCGAACGGCGGCCCGCCCCGTTACCGTGGAGGGGTCCCCGACAGAGAGGCTCCCCCGATGCGCCGCACCCTTCCCGCCGTGGCCCTGCTCGCACTGGCACTGACCGGGTGCGACGACCGGCCGGAGGAGGCGGAGAGCACCCCCGGCATCTCCCCCACCTCCTTCAGCCCGCCTCCGCCGGTCACCACCACTCCGACCCCGACGACCGACGGTCTGCCGACGGATCCCGGGACCGGTTCCGCGGCTCCCGCGCCGGACCAGCCGGGTCCCGAGTCGGTCCCCACCCCCTCCGAGCAGCTCGACGGGCAGTAGGGCGACACCGGCGGGGCGACACCGTCGTCCGTCCCGACGAAAGTGCAGGGGATGCCGACGGACGTCTACACCTCGATCCCTCGGCGACACGCGCGGGTTGCGGACACGGCCGGACCTTCGCATGCATAAACATGGACGTACCCCCTATGCCTGGAAGGTACCCCCATGTACGAGAACACCGCTCTCGTTCCCCGCCCCCGCTGGGCGACCCGTCAGGAGCTGACCGATCCCGAGACGGTCACCAACTCGCGGGAGCTGCCCGCCCGGTCCCTCGCCGGCCCCTCACCGGTGGCACTCCTGGAGACCTGGGAGGTCATCTCCACCCCGGACGGCTCCTACGCCCACCGCGACGGCTTCGTCCTGCACATCGGCCACGAGGCGTGGACCGTGGAGCAGGCCCGGGTCCTGCACGACCGCATCGGCGAAGCCCTCTCCCTGCTCGACTAGCAGCACCGCGACTCCGCGAAGAGGCCGTCCGTTTCCGTGCGGGGCACCACGACGCTGTCGGGATCGAAGCCGGTGACGTCGCCGTGCGGGTCGAGCGGCTCGCCGACGACATGCTCGCGCGTGCGCTGATCGGCGTGGACGGTCAGGCGCACGCACTCCCGGCGGTGGCGGTGCACGTGGTCGGCCACGAGGTCGAGCACCTTCCTGGCGCAGGCACGCTGCAGCGCACCGGAGGGAGTCGCTCAGGGGCGGATGGTTCCCCACAGCGTCCGCACCTTCCCGTCGACCTCGGCCACGATCATCTCCAGCTCTTCCGGGTTGCCGGTGACGGTCCGGTCCGCACCCCAGTCCTGGTGGTCGGTGTGCGGATAGACGGGCACGGCCTCAGCGGTGCCGAAGGTGATCACGTGGTCGGCGGCGCGCACCACGTCGTCGGTCAGCGGCTTCGGGTACACCTGCCCGAGCTCGAGCCCGCGCGCGGCCAGGACCCGCAGGGCCTGCGGATCCACGGTCGAGCCCGGGTCGGTGCCGGCCGAGCGCACCACCGCGGCGTCCCCGGCGTAGTGGGCCAGCAGGGCCGCGGCGATCTGGGCCCGGCCGGTGTCATGACGGCCGACGAACAGCACCTGCGGGGGTCCCGAGCCCTCCCGGGCGTGGGCCAGGGCGGCCAGCCGGTCCGCGGCGAAGTGCCCGGCCAGCGCCGCCAGGTGCGTGCGCACCCGTGCGGTGCGGGACAGGGCGGTGTAGGACTCGAAGACCACCCGCTCCACCACCTCCGGGGACAGCACCCCGGCGTGACGGGCCGCCAGGCGCTCCGCCGTGCGTTCCAGCACGTGGGTGTCCAGGGGACTGGTCGCATCGGTCTGGTCGTTCACCGGCACTCCTGAGGATCGGGACGGGCAACGGGCCGCGGCGCAGGGCCGCCCGGCGCAGGCGGGGCCGGCCGCCAGCGCGGTGATCTCCACCTGCAGGGCGGAGACCCTGGACTCGAGGTCGCCGAGGACCTCCGGCCAGCGGTCCGGGGTCGGGTTCGAGCACACCGGCCGGGCCCGGACGGCGGTCCCGGGCCTCAGCGGGCCCAGGTCCGGGCTCCCGGGACCGATGACCCGGTCGGCGGCCCTCAGCAGATCCGCCGTCACCGGTTCGGGGGGTGCCGTGGCACCCGGGGCACCCTGGCCGACCAGCACGCCCTCCGCACAGGTGCTCGGCGGTGCGCTGGAGCATCCTCGGGTCGGTGAGCTCGACGCTCTGCTCGGTCATGGAGCTCTCCTGGGACATCGTCGACGACAGCGGCAGCCGGTCAGGGCCGGCAGCGTCGCAGCACGACGTCGTCGTGACTGAGCAGCTTCCGGGTCCCGGTGCTGGAGTCCCTGATCCACACCACTCCCAGGTGCGGGATCGTCTCCTCCACGACCCCGCGGTGGAGCGCCACCGCTCCCCGGTGCGCCTCCACCTGCTCGCCCGGACGCAGCATGCCCCAGTCCACCGCAGGCGGCTCGCCCTCCGTCGCACTGATGATCTCGGTCATGTCAGTTCCCCCTCCGGCCGACACGCGCATGGTGATGCCAGCCCCATCCTGACCCGCCCGAACGGCGGGTACATGACCGGACGGTGAACAACAGGGGTCGATCCGTCCGCCCGGGAGCCACCGGCCCCGCCGAGCGCAACGTCAGCGCGGGGACCTGGGCTCTGCACCCCCGTGGCAGAACCGGCCGGAGGAGGAGTCGATGCCGTGTGCGACCCGGGGGCCGAGCGGCGCGGTCCCGCACGAGGTGTCACCGTGGCTTCCGGAGGCCTCGCGAAGACGGCCCGGTCACGAGAAAGGGCCTCCCTCCCCGCGACGGCAGGAAGTGAGGCCCTCTCATGCTGTGGGCCCCGTGGGGCTCGAACCCACGACCCATGGATTAAAAGTCCACTGCTCTACCAACTGAGCTAGAGGCCCGTGCTCCACCGGCTGGCACGGGGCGCGGCCGGTCCGGAGCGGGCACCACTCTACCGCACGGTCCCCACCGGGAGCCGGTGCCCGCCGACCGGTGCGACCCGCCCCGGATTTGCACAGCCGCCTGACGGTTAGAGTGGTGGGCAGTCCCGTGCCACCCACGCCGACCCGACCGGAGGACCGACCGTGCCGCACCCGAGCACCGAGGAAGAAGCACGCGCGGAGACGGGGCTCTTCGGCCCGTCGGCCGTCACCGAGTACCTGGAGCAGGTGGTGGAGCAGCTGCGGGACGTCCGCGGCGGCGAGCCCAGCCCTTCCATCCCCGCCCTCGCGGGAGCCGACACCGAGCGCTTCGGCATCGTCATCGCCACCGCGGACGGCCACGTGTACGAGGCCGGCGACACGCGGGACGAGTTCAGCATCCAGTCGATCTCCAAGGCGTTCACCTACGCTCTGGCCCTGTCCGACCTCGGGGCGGAGGCGGTGCACGCGAAGATGGACGTGGAGCCGAGCGGGGACGCCTACAACGAGATCTCCCTCCAGCCCGGCACCGGACGCCCCGCCAACCCGATGATCAACGCCGGCGCGATCGCCTCGACGTGGCTCGTCCCCGACAGCGACCGCGACCTGCGCCGGGACCGGATCCGCGAGGCCTACTCGCGGTGCGCGGGCCGGGACCTGGCGATCAGTCCCGAGGTCCTCTCCCAGGAGCACGACGCCGGGGACCGCAACCGCGCCCTCGGCTACCTCCTGGCCTCCGCCGACATCATCGAGGGGAGCCCGGCCCAGGCCCTCGAGGACTACTTCGCCCAGTGCTCGGTGCTGATCACGTGCCGCGACCTGGCCCTGATGGGCGCGACCCTCGCCAACGCCGGCACGAACCCGCTGACCGGGGAGTCGGTCTTCGACGTCGACACGGTCTCCCGGGTGCTGTCCGTCATGAGCTCCTGCGGGATGTACGACGACGCCGGCGAGTGGATGGTCCGGGTCGGCCTGCCCGCGAAGTCCGGGGTGGGCGGCGGCATCATCGCCGTCCTGCCCGGGGAGCTGGCCGTGGCCACCTTCTCCCCGGCCCTGGACCGGCACGGCAACAGCGTGCGCGGGGTGCTCGCCTGCGAGCGGCTCTCCCAGGACCTCGACCTGCACTTCACGCACACCGCCCGGGTGGCCCGCTCCACGGTGCGCGCCAGCTACCCGATCGACCAGTCCCCGTCCCTGGTGCGCCGCAACGCCGAGGCGGAGGCCGTGCTGGCCGAGCACGGCAAGGACGCCGTCGTCGTGGAGCTCCAGGGCGACCTCCTGTTCACGGGCACGGAGACCGCGATCCGCACTGTCCGCGACGTCGCCTACGACGCCTCCTACGTGGTGGTCGACATGCGCCGGGTCGACGTGATCGCCGAGTACGCGATGCCGCTCCTGGCCAAGACCCGGGCCGAGCTGCACGCGGCGGGCCGCACCGTGGTGGCGGTCGCCACCGACCCGGGTTTCGCCGGCTCCTTCCAGGGCGAGCCGCCGCTCGAGGTGTTCCCCAGCCGGGCGGCGGCCATCAAGTGGGTCGAGGACCGGCTGCTCGAGGAGCACGGCGGACCGGAGTGCACCCCGTCCCGGGTGAAGCCCGTGGAGTCCGAGCTGTTCTCCCGGCTGGACCCCGACGACGCCCGCGACCTCCGCGCGCGGACCGTCGAGCGCACGTGGGCGGCCGGGGAGAACATCCTGCGCACGGGGCAGAACTTCGCCGGCATCCACCTCATCGTCAGCGGGAGCGTGTCGATGTCCCTGCGCACGCCCACCGGCGAGCGCGTCGAGCTGCAGGTCCTCGGCCCGGGGATGAGCTTCGGGGAGCTCGCCCTGGGCACCGGGGACAAGCAGCACGTGACCCTGAGCGCCGTTACCGACGTCACCGCGCGGGTGCTGCCCCCGCAGGCGCTCGCTGAGCTCGAGCAGGAGGAGCCCGCGCTGGGGCTGCGGCTGTGGAAGGCACTGGCCCGGGACGGCTTCGAGCGGGCCGACCAGCAGTGGCGGGACGCGGCGGTGCACGCCTCGGCCAGCGACTGGTGAGCGCTGCGTGGTCCGCCGCGGGCCACGGCCGTACGCTGGACGCATGAGCGACGCGCCCCGCCACCACAAGCCGGTGAAGTTCTCCCCGGAGCAGTTCGAAGCGCACGAGGGCGGCCCCGATCCGGCTCGCGTCTCCGAGGCGGCCCACCTCGCCGCCCTCGCCCTCGTCTCCCGCGGGCGCGCCAGCGACGATCCCGAGATCAGCCGGCGGCTCATCGAGCTGACCGACGAGCAGGGCCTGGAGGGGATCGCCGAGATGTGGGCGGAGGCCCCGGCGGTGTCCCTCCCCGGGGCCCTGTGGCGGCTCTACGCCCTGCGCGCGGGCGTGCGGAAGGACCCGGTGCGGATGGGCCGCTACTTCGCGGCGGGACGGGGCACGGCGCAGGTCTCGCACGTGGTGGCCGGCGTCGCGGAGCCCCCCGGGGCGGACGAGATCACCTCGATGGCGGACGCGATCCTGTCCGGCGCGTTCAACGGGGAGTTCGACGTCGCCCTGGACCGGTTCGCGGCCTTCTGCCGCGTGATCGCCCTCGGCCGGATCCGGCTGGCGGACACCGGGCAGATGCCGGTCGTGGACCCGGACGCGGCGCGGGCTCCGAGCACCGTGGCCCTCACCCAGCGGCTCGAGCGGACCGCGGAGGAGCTCGAGGCCGCGGCGCACCAGTGGCGCCGCGGCCACCTCGACTGAGCCCAACTGTCCCGGCGGTGGCGAGCCCGGCCGTGCGGGAGACCACAGCCTCAGGACTTGGCCCCACGGACACGTCGACTACCATGGAAGCCAGGTGCCGGGCCGCGGCAGCCCCGGGCTCCATCACATAGCCGCCACGAGCGGCCTTCCGCCGAGAGGCGCTCCCGGTCCGGCACCGCCCCCTTGTTCCGGGACCACTGGCCGCCCGCGGGCCGTTCGACGGCCCCATGTACAGTGAGACCCGCCGTGCTCCGCGGCGCAGGTCCCGACGCCCAGGACGGTCAGCACATGGCGCTTCGCATCTTCCCGGAGGACGAGCTGGTCCTGGACCTGCTGGCGGACATGTCGGGACAGGTGACGGAGAGCGTGCGGCTCCTGTCCGAGCTGCTGGGCTCCCCCGAGACCGACGCGGCAACGCTCGACGCGATCCGCGAGTGCGAGGCCCGGTCCACCGACCTGTACTTCTCCGTGATGACCACCGTGCGCTCCACGTTCGTAATCCCCATTCCCCGGCAGGACGTCTACATTTTGGGGCACTGGCTCAACAAGGCCGCGGAGGAGCTGCTGGCGGTCGCGGAGGCGCACGTCGCCTACGCGCTCGCCCGGCCGCCTGCGTACGCCACGGACCAGCTCGGGGTGATCGAGCGGATGTCCGAGCTGACCACCCGGGCGATGCGCGATCTCGGCAGCCTCCAGGGCCTGGACGACTACTGGTACGAGATGCTGCGGCTGGGCAAGCAGTCCGAGCGCATCTACCAGCTGCACATGGCCCACCTGCTCGAGCACCACAAGGCCATTCCTGCGATGCGCCGCGAGCGCGCCGTCCGGCGCTTCGCGGAGGCCGCCCGGGCACTGGGGCGGGTCTCCACCGAGGTGGGCCGCATCGTCGTGGCGGAGTCCTGACCCCGTGCTGACGGCCCTGACCGTCCTCGGGATCGTCCTGGCCGTGGCCCACACCGTCGTCAACGGTTTCCACGACGCCCCCAACGCCCTCGCCCTGCCCGTGCGCTTCCGCGCCCTGACCCCCCGGGTGGGGCTGGTGTTCACCGCCCTCGTCAACGTCGCGGGCGTGTGGGCCGCCGGGTACCTGCTCGCGGACTGGATCATCCAGGGCGTTCCCGTGCCGCACGACGTGGTGGGCTCCGCGACGATCGTCTGCGCCCTGCTGACCACCATCGGCTGGAACCTGCTCACCTGGTGGTGGGGCATGCCCAGCTCCTCGACCACGGCGCTGGCGGGAGGGCTGCTGGGTGCCCTGCTGGGTGCCCGCGCCGTGGGACTCGTGGTGTCGAACCCGCTCACGGCCACGGCCTTCTACCAGGTCCTCGTCCCCCTGGTGCTGGCACCGCTGCTCGCCTACGCCGTGGCCTGGGCGCTCGTGGTCCCTCTGCTCCACCTGCTGCGGCACTCCGAGCCGGACGCCACCACGTTCCGCTCCCGGCTCGTCCTGGCCATCGGTGCGGCAGCCGTCTCCTTCGGGCACGGGGTCCACCACGGTCGCCGGGCCGTCTGGGTCTTCGCAACGCTGCTGGTGTGCGCGGGCTTCCAGGAGCCGCTGGCCGGCAGGGGCGCACCGTGGTTGTTCCTGGTCGTCGCCGCGGGACTGGCCGTGGGCACCCTGTTCGGGGCGTGGCGGATCGCCTACACCCTGTCCTCCCGGATGATCACGATCGACCCGTTCCGGGGGGCGCTGGCCCAAGGCGTGGCGGGCTCGTTGCTGTTCCTGGGCGGGACGCTGATCCCCGTGCCGATGTCCACGTCCCAGACCACGGCCGCCGCGATCCTGGGCGCGGGTCGCCAGCAGCGCTTCCACACGGTCAACGTCCGGGTGGTGCGGCGCGTCCTCCTCGTCTGGTTCCTCACCGTCCCGGCGTGCGGAACGGTCTCCGGCACGCTCCTGCTCGCCCTCTCGCCGCTCCTGTAGGACTGGGTCGGCTCCCCACCCGGGCGGGGAGCCCGACGACAACGGGCGCCGGCGGCCTCCGCGGGGAGGTGGCCGGCGCCCGCCGTCGTCGGGTGCGGGAGGACTCAGCCGAAGCGGCCGGAGACGTAGTCCTCCGTCTGCTTCTCCGTGGGATTGCTGAAGATCTCGGTGGTGGGGCCGTACTCGATGAGCTTGCCCGGCTTGCCCGTGCCCGCGATGTTGAAGAAGGCGGTCCTGTCCGACACGCGGGAGGCCTGCTGCATGTTGTGGGTCACGATGACCACCGTGTACTCCTCCTTGAGCTCGCTGATCAGGTCCTCGATCGCCAGCGTGGAGATCGGGTCGAGGGCGGAGCAGGGCTCGTCCATGAGGATGACCTCGGGCTTCACCGCGATCGCCCGGGCGATGCACAGGCGCTGCTGCTGGCCGCCGGACAGGCCGGAGCCCGGCTTGTCCAGGCGGTCCTTGACCTCGTTCCAGAGGTTCGCCCCCTGGAGCGAGCCCTCCACGAGGTCGTCGGCTTCGGAGCGGGAGATCCGCTTGCTGTTGAGCTTGACCCCTGCGAGCACGTTGTCGCGGATGGACATGGTGGGGAACGGGTTGGGCCGCTGGAAGACCATCCCGATCATCGAGCGCACCAGGACCGGGTCCACGCCGGGACCGTAGAGGTTCTCGCCGTCCAGGAGGACCTTGCCCTCGGCGCGGGCGCCGGGAATCACCTCGTGCATGCGGTTGAGCGTGCGCAGGAGGGTCGACTTGCCGCACCCGGAGGGGCCGATGAACGCTGTCACCGAGCGGGCGTCGATCCCCATGGCGACGTCGTCGACGGCCAGGAAGTCGCCGTAGTACACATTGAGGTTCTCGACGTCGATTCGCTTGGACATGTGTGTTCCTTGCTTCTTTCTCGCGGAGGTGCGTGCAGGAGATCCGGCGGAAGTGCGGTGCGGCGCGTCAGCGGCCGGCGGCCTTGGGCGCGAAGGCCCTCGCGACGAGCCGGGCCAGGAGGTTGAGCAGCATCACGATCAGGATCAGGATCAGCGCTGCCGCCCACGCGCGCTGCTGCGAGGGGTCCGGATTGGTGGGCGAGGTGGGAGTGAGGATCTGGTAGTAGATGAACGTCGGCAGAGTGGTCATCCACCCGGAGAACGAACTCCAGTTGATCGCGGTCGCGAAGCCTGCGGTGACGAGCAGCGGGGCGGTCTCCCCGATGACGCGGGCGATCGCCAGGGTCACACCGGAGGCGATGCCGGAGATCGCGGTGGGGATCACCACCTTGAGGATGGTCCGCCACTTGCGCACGCCCAGGGCGTAGGCCGCCTCGCGCAGCTCGTTCGGGACGATCTTCAGCATCTCCTCGGTGTTCTTGACGACCGTGGGGATCATCAGCACGGTCAGCGCGACCGCGGCGACGAAGCCGAAGCGGGTGGACGGGCCCAGCAGGAGACCGAAGAGGGCCGCGGCGAACAGGCCCGCCACGATCGAGGGGATGCCCGTCATGACGTCCACGAAGAACGTGATCGACTTCCCGAGCCAGCCCCCCTTCGAGTACTCCACGAGATAGATGGCCGTGAGCAGGCCGATGGGGACCGACATGAGCGTGGCCCAGAAGGTGATGGACACCGTGCCCACGATCGCGTGGTAGGCGCCGCCGAGAACGGGGCCCTCCCCAGCAGCGGCGGCGTTGTCGGTGGCGCCCGTGACCCCGTTCATCGACGTGAGCAGCAAATTAGAGTTCAGCCCCGGGACACCGTTGGCGAGGACCGTCCAGATCACGGAGATCAGCGGGATCACCGCGAGGATGAACGCCGCGTGGACCAGGTAGGTCATCAGGGAGTCGGCCCCCTTCCGCCCACCCTCGACGGCGGCCACGGCGACCGGGGCGGCCACGAGGAAGATCGCGGCGGCGAAGACGGCCCACACGACGGTGGAGAAGCCCACCAGCGCGGCCAGTGCCGCTCCCACCACGACGGCGGCGACCGCGATCACCGGAACGAGCCACTTCGGCTTCTGGTTGCGCGTCAGGGTGGGCCGGCGACCCGCAGGGCTCGGCGTCGAGGTCGGCTGACGGAGGGATGCGGTCGACATCAGTTGGCTCCCGAGAATTCCTTGTAGCGGGCGATGATGGCGCGGGCGATCATGTTCACGATCAGGGTGATGAGGAACAGGATCAGACCCGCAGCGATGAGCTCGGACAGCCGCAGGCCGTAGGCCTCCGGGAAGTTGAGCGCGATCTCGGCCGCGATGGTCTGGTTCCCCGACTGCACGAGCGAGGCCGTCAGCGGACCGCCCGAGAGCACGAGGGCCACGGCCATGGTCTCGCCGAGGGCCCGGCCCAGGGCCAGCATCACCGAGGAGATAATGCCGGGACGTGCGAACGGCAGCACGGTCATCCGGATCATCTCCCAGCGGGTGGCACCGAGAGCCAGGGCCGCCTCCTCATGGAGCTTGGGCGTCTGGATGAAGATCTCCCGGGACATCGCCGTGATGATCGGCAGGATCATGATGGCCAGCACGATGCCGACCGTGAGCATGGTCTTGCCGGTCTGCGAGGCGGGACCGGAGAACATCGGGATGAAGCCCAGGTTCGCGGTGAGCCAGGCGAAGAAGGGCACGAGCGCGGACGCGAGCACCGTGGTGCCCCACGCGCCGTAGATGACGGACGGGATCGCGGCCAGCAGGTCGATGATGTAGCCGACCGGCTTCGCGATCCGCGCGGGGGCGTAGTGGGAGATGTACAGAGCCACCAGCACGCCGATCGGGGTCGCGATCACCAGCGCGATGATGGCCGCGATCACCGTGCCGATGATCAGGGGCCAGATGTAGGACCAGAAGCCGGCCCCGCCCGTGATGTCCTCGGCGGACGCCTGGAAGGTCGGCAGAGCCTCCAGGAAGAGGAACAGTGCGACGGCTGCCAGGGACGCGAGGATCAGGATGCCCGCGCCGAGGCTGAACCCCGCGAAGATCGAGTCGCCGGCCCGGCCGCCGGTCGCGTCGTCCTCGACGAGCGCGGTGGGCTCCTTGCTGGTGAGGGTGGTGGACATGTCGTGCGCCCCTTCGGTGGCCTGGAACGAGCTGCGCCGGACGGGATCAGTCCCGGCGCCGGGATCCGGTGATGCGCCTCACGTCGGAGGCGCCCCACACAGAAAGGTCCCGTTCGGCGCGGGCTCGGGCGCGGGGCCCGGACCCGCACCGAACGGGATCAACAGGACGAGATCAGCCGGCGACCGTGATCTGGTCGAGGGCCTCCTGCGCGGAGGTGCGCAGGTTCTCGGACATCGGGGCGGAGCCGGCGGCGTCGGCGGCGGTCTGCTGCCCGTCCTCGCTGATCACGTACTCGCCGAAGGCCTTGGCGAGGTCGGCGGTCTCCTGGGACTCGTACTGGGAGCAGTACAGGTGGTAGGACACCAGCACGATCGGGTAGGACCCGGACTCGGAGGTGTCACGCTCGAGGTCCATCGCCATGTCGTACTCGGCGCGACCTCCGATCGGGGTCGAGTTCTCGACGGCCGTGGCGGCCGCCTCGGGCGAGTACTCGACGTACTCCTCGCCCACCCGCACCGCCACGGTGCCGAGGTCGCCCACGGCCGAGGCGTCGGCGTACGTGATGGCGCCCTCGGTCGCGCCGGTGGACTGGACCACTCCGGCGGTGCCCTTGTTGTTCTCCGCGGCCCACTGGGAGGGCCAGTTGCCGGAGACCTCCTCGGTCCACACCTCGGGGGCGGCCGCGGCCAGGTACTCCTGGAAGTTCTCGGTGGTGCCGGACTCGTCGTTGCGGTGCACCACGGTGATCCGGGTGTCGGGCAGCTCGGCGTCCGGGTTGAGCTCGGCGATGGCCGGGTCGTTCCACTCGGTGATCTCACCGGTGAAGACCTGGGCCATGGTGGGGCCGTCCATGTTCACGGTGTCGACGCCGGGCAGGTTGAAGGCCACGGCGATCGGGGAGATGTAGGCCGGGATGTGGAAGCCGCCGTCGGCCCCGCAGACCTCCTGGGACGCCGCGTACTCCTCGTCGTCGAGGTAGGCGTCGGTGCCGGCGAAGTCCGCGCCGCCGGCTGTGAAGGCCTCGCGGCCGGCCCCGGAACCGTCCGGTGAGTACTGGATCTGGGCCTCGGGGTTGGCCTCCTGGAAGCCGTTCTGCCAGGCCGTCATCGCGGCCTGCTGCGACGACGCGCCGATGCCGGTCAGCGTGCCGGAGACTCCGGCGCCGGCAGCGGAGGTCTCGGCGGAACCGGACCCTCCGCCCGTGGCGTTGTCCGAACCGCACGCGGTGAGCGCGAGCGAGCCGATGGCCAGAACGGCCGCGGAACGGCCGAGGTGGGAAACCTTCACTTGATAGCCCCTTCAGATCACGGTGGTGCCCCGTCGAGGGGCCGTCGTTCGATGTGGCGCCGGAAGAGTTCCGGGCCGGTGCACGAGGTGGATCTGCGGTGCGACCGCGGACCTCTCACCCAGAGACGCTAGGGAGCGCAGGTAGCCAGATTGACCCGTGAAGGTGAACGGAGGATGAACACGGGCCCGAAACTGCGGCGGAGTCGCGCATCTCACACGGCGACCGGCCGGTTTCCCGCGGGGCTCGACGGGGCCGGGTCGGCGGGCCGACGGCCCTGTGCCGCTCGCCTAGGATGGCCCCATGCAGCCAGGCAACCGTGCGCGAGCCACGGCCCGCGCGGTGCGCAGCCGCACCCGGGTCGGTCTCGCCCGGGTCCGGGGGGGCCTGCTCCAGAGCTTCCAGATGACGGTCGCCAGCGTCGGGGCCTACCTGATCGCCGAGCAGCTGCTGGGCCACTCCGGGCCCATCTTCGCGGCCACCGCCGCCCTGTTGTCCCTGGGCTTCGCCAAGGACGGGCTGCGCTACCGGCGGGTCCTCGAGGTATCGATCGGCTGCACCCTGGGCATCACGGTGGGGGACACGCTGATCCACGTGCTGGGCACGGGCGTGTGGCAGGCCGGCGTGGTCCTCATGACCTCGATCCTGCTCGCCCGCTTCCTGGACAACGGCACGCTGTTCACCACCCAGATGGGGCTGCAGTCCGTGCTCGTGGTCCTGCTGCCGCCGTCCCAGGACGGGGTCTTCGCCCGTTCCACGGACGCGGTCGTGGGCGGGGTGTGCGCCCTGGCCATGGCCTACTTCGTACCGACGGACCCGCGCAGCCAGCCGCGCCAGGGGCTGCGGGCGCTCGTCGACGAGTTCTCCGGGGTGCTCCGGGAGGCGAGCCGGGCCATGGAGGACTACGACGCCACTGCCGCCTGGCACGCTCTCGTGCGTGCCCGGCAGACCCAGCCACTGGTGGACTCGGTGACGTCCGGGCTGAAGTCCGCCCTCGAGATCGCCACGGCATCCCCGCTCTACCGCGGCCGCCGCGCGGAGATCGAGGGGATCGCGCACTCCATCCGCTACCTGGACCTCGCCGTGCGCAACGCCAGGGTCCTCGCGCGCCGCCTGGCCTCCGTGCTGAACCACGTGACGCTGTCGGACGACGCCGTGGCCGCCATGGGCGACGCCCTCGAGGACCTCGCGGACGCCGTCGTCACCCTGGGCAACGCGCTCGCGGTCGCCTCCCCCGGGTCCCGGGAGAGCTACCTGCGCCAGGCACGCAACGAGCTGGCCAACGTGGCCGGACGCCTGCACCCCGGGCAGATGGGGGTGCGCACCATGGAGGGTGAGACCCTGGTGCTGGACATGCGCCCGATGGTCGTGGACCTGCTGGAGGCTGCCGGGCTGACGCACGACGAGGCTCGCGACCAGCTGCCCCGGCTGGAGGGCTGGGACCGCGCCTGAGCACGGCCGGCTCCCCTCGTCCGGCACCTCATCCGGTGGCGCCGCCGGGCAGCAGCTCCGCGATCAGCTGCTGGGTCCGGGTCTTGATCTCGTCGCGGATCGGGCGCACGGACGCCACGCCCTTGCCGGCCGGGTCCGCCAGCGCCCAGTCCTCGTAGCGCTTGCCCGGGTAGAACGGGCACGCGTCGCCGCACCCCATGGTGATCACCACGTCGGAGTCCTGCACGGCCTCGTCGGTGAGGACCTTGGGGGTCTCGGCGCTCATGTCGATGCCCTCCTCGGCCATGGCCTCCACGGCGGCCGGGTTGACGGAGTGCGCCGGGGCGGAGCCTGCCGAGCGCACCTCGATGCGCCCTCCGGAGAGGTGGGTCAGGTAGGCGGCGGCCATCTGCGAACGCCCGGCGTTGTGGACGCACACGAACAGGACGCTGGGCCGGTCCGTGCGCTCCGCGGTCAGCTCGCGCAGCAGCCGCCGGACCCGGGCGTCGATGTCGTCGCGGACCAGGCGCATCCGCTCGGCGCCCTCGATCCCCCGCACGGAGGGCTCGTCGGTGTGCCAGGTCTCGATGGTGCCGGCCATGCCCTCGACGGGCTCGACCTGTGCCTCGTCGCCCAGGACCACGACGCGATTCACGGTGCGCAGCAGCTGGGGGTCGGTGGGCTTCGGTGTCCCGGAGGACATGTCGGCGCCGACCTCGGCGACGACCTCGGCCGACAGGGCGTTGATCGCCTCGCCGGGCTTGGTGCCGGCGGAGTGTACCTCCACGGCGCCGCGGGCGTGGAGGTCCATGAGGGCGGCTGCCATCTGGGACTTGCCGCCGTTCTTGGTGCACACGAACAGGACGGAGGGCGTGGTGCGGGTCATCGAGGCTCCTGCATCGGGAAGGGCGGACCGGGACGCGGCCGGGTGCGGGGGTGGGGACGGTGCCGGATCAGCGGGTGGGGACGGTGCGGTCGCCGGGAAAGAGCTTGCGCCCGGCCCACAGGGACACGTAGACCAGCGCCACCAGCACCGGGACCTCGATGAGCGGGCCGACCACCCCGGCCAGGGCCTGGCCGGAGGTGACCCCGAAGGTGCCGATGGCCACGGCGATGGCGAGCTCGAAGTTGTTGCCGGCGGCGGTGAACGCCACGGTGGTGGACTTCGCGTAGTTCAGGCCCAGGGCGCGGGAGGCGAGCAGTCCGATGCCGAACATGAGGAAGAAGTAGACCAGCAGCGGCCACGCGATGCGCACGACGTCCCAGGGGTTCGAGGTGATCGCGTCCCCCTGCAGGGCGAAGAGCAGCACGATGGTGAACAGCAGCCCGTACAGCGCCCAGGGCCCCAGCCTCGGCAGGAACGTGCCCTCGTACCAGTCGCGGCCCTTGGCCTTCTCGCCCAGGGTGCGGGTGAGGAACCCGGCCACCAGCGGGATGCCCAGGAACACCAGCACGGAGACGACGATGGACCACACGGAGAACTCGGCCGAGGTGGTGGGCAGGCCCAGCCAGGACGGGAGGACCTGGAGGTAGAACCAGCCCAGGGCACCGAACGCGACGACCTGGAAGACCGAGTTGATCGCCACCAGCACCGCGGCCGCCTCGCGGTCACCGCAGGCCAGATCGTTCCAGATCAGGACCATCGCGATGCACCGGGCCAGCCCGACGATGATCAGCCCCGTGCGGTACTCGGGCAGATCGGGCAGGAAGATCCAGGCCAGGCCGAACATGAGCGCGGGCCCGACGACCCAGTTGAGCACCAGGGAGGCGCCCATCAGGCGGCGGTCACCGGCCACGCGGCGGGTCTCGTCGTAGCGGACCTTGGCGAGCACCGGGTACATCATCACCAGCAGCCCGATCGCGATGGGCAGGGAGACCTCCCCGATCCGCACGGCCTCCAGGGCGGTGTCCAGTCCGGGGACGAAGCGGCCCAGGAGCAGTCCGGCGACCATGGCGGCGACGATCCAGGCGGGCAGCCAGCGGTCGAGGAAGGACAGGTCCTTCATCACGCCCTGGTGGGCGGTGGGGGCGGTGGTGGTGTTGCTCATGGGCGGGAGAACCTCTTCGCATCGACGGGCGTCTATCCGGCACAGTACGTGTCGCATCGACAGCCGTCAATGTAGAATGGGGGGATGACCCTCGTCCCGGACCTCGACAGCACGGTCACCGCGCCGATCGCCGACCGGTGCGCCCCCGGCGCACCGGTCACGGAGTGCTGCTCGCTCTCGGGCGGGCCCATGGGCCCCGACGACGCCCAGCGCGTGGCGGGCCTGCTCAAGGCCCTGGCCGATCCCACCCGGCTGCGCCTGCTCTCCCACGTGGCCGCCCAGGGCTGCGACACCGTGTGCGTGTGCAGCCTCACCGACGACCTCGGCATCAGCCAGCCCACGGTCAGCCACCACATGAAGAAGCTCGTCGACGCCGGGCTGCTCACCCGCGAGCAGCGGGGCAAGTGGGCGCACTACTCCGTGGTGCCCGAGGCCTTCGCCGAGCTGCGGGCGTTCCTGGACCTGCGCTGAGCCGGCCGCGGCGCTTGGGCCGTCCGACGCGGCGGCTAGCCTGGACGCCATGACCACCCGAACCCGCCGCAACTCCCCCGCCTACCGCTGCACCGAGTGCGGCTGGAGCACGGCCAAGTGGGTGGGCCGGTGCGGGGAGTGCCAGGCCTGGGGCACGGTCGAGGAGATCGGCGAGCACAAGGCCCGCACCACGGCCGCCCGGTCGATCGCCGAGCCCGCCCGCCCCATCGCCCAGGTGGACGCCACCGTGGCGACCTCAGCGCCCACCGGGGTTCCCGAGCTGGACCGGGTCCTCGGCGGCGGGCTGGTCCCCGGTGCGGTCGTGCTGATGGCGGGCGAGCCCGGGGTCGGGAAGTCGACGCTGCTGCTCGACGTCGCCGCGCGCTTCGCGGAGGGCACGGGCGAGGGCACCCGCGACGTCCTCTACGTCACGGGCGAGGAGTCCGCGGCGCAGGTGAAGCTGCGCGCGGACCGGATCGACGCCGTGGCGCCCACCCTGTACCTCACCGCCGAGACGGACCTGGCCACGGCGCTGGGCCACATCGAGAAGATCTCCCCCCGCCTGCTCGTGGTCGACTCCGTGCAGACGCTGGCCAGCGCCGAGGTCGAAGGCTCCGCGGGCGGGGTGACGCAGGTCCGCGAGGTCGCCGCGTCCCTGATCGCCGCGGCCAAGAAGCGGAACATGACCACGCTGCTCGTGGGCCACGTGACCAAGGACGGCTCCATTGCCGGGCCGCGGCTGCTCGAGCACCTGGTGGACGTCGTGTGCCAGTTCGAGGGCGAGAAGCACTCCCGGATCCGGCTGCTGCGGGCGGTGAAGAACCGCTACGGCCCCACGGACGAGGTCGGCTGCTTCGACCTCACCGAGAGCGGGATCACGAGCGTGGAGGACCCCTCGGGCCTGTTCGTCTCCCGCACGGCCCTGCCGGTCTCCGGCACGTGCCTCACGGTGACCCTCGAGGGCCGCCGGCCCCTGCTCGCCGAGGTGCAGGCGCTGCTGGACCGCTCCTCCACCGCCCAGCCCCGGCGGGCCACGGCCGGCCTGGACTCCTCGAGGGTCGCCATGCTACTCGCCGTCCTGCAGCGGCGCGCCGGCGTGAACCTGGCCGGGCTGGACTGCTACGTCTCCACGGTCGGCGGCGTGAAGCTTACCGAGCCGTCCACCGACCTCGCCGTGGCCATGGCACTGGCCTCGGCCGCGCAGGACCGGCCCCTGCCCCAGCGCCTGGTGTGCTTCGGAGAGGTGGGCCTGGCCGGCGAGGTGCGGCCCGTCCCGGGCATCGGGCGCCGCATCCAGGAGGTCGCCCGGCTGGGCTTCACGCACGCGGTCGTGCCCGCGAGCTCCACCGGTCCGGGCCCGGTCCCGGCGGGTTTCACCGTCCGGGAGGTGACCACCATCAGCGACGCCATGGAGCTGCTCTTCTCCCGGTCCGCCGCCGCGCCCGCCCGGAACCGGCAGACCGCCGCGGCCGTATGATGTGACCGTGGCGAAGACCCCTGAGAACGCACTGCGCAAGACGCTGGCCCGCATCGCGCCCGGCACCGAGCTGCGTACCGGTCTCGAGCGGATCCTGCGCGGGCGCACGGGCGGACTGCTGGTGCTCGGCTTCGACCGGTCGGTCGAGGCCATCTGCTCCGGCGGCTTCGACATCGACACCGACTGCTCCGCGCCCAAGCTGCGGGAGCTGGCCAAGATGGACGGTGCCATCATCTGCGACCGGGACGCCACCCGCATCCTCAAGGCCGGGGTCCAGCTCGTGCCCGACCCCTCGATCGGCACCACGGAGTCCGGCACCCGGCACCGCTCCGCGGAGCGCACCGCCAAGGAGACCGGGGTGCCGGTGATCTCCGTGAGCCAGTCCATGAGCGTCATCACGATCTACGTGGGCGAGACTCGCTACGCCATCGAGGGCTCCCAGTCGATCATGGCCCGCGCGAACCAGGCCCTGCAGACCCTCGAGCACTACAGCCACCGGATGGAGCAGGTGCTCGGCAACCTCTCCTCGCTCGAGATCGAAGCGTCCGTGACGGTTCGGGACGTGGCCCTGACCCTCCAGCGCATGGAGATGGTCCGGCGGATCTCGTCCGAGATCGGCTGGTACGTGCTCGAGCTCGGCGTGGACGGGCGGCTCATCGCCCTGCAGCTCGAGGAGCTCACGGCGGGCACCGGTCCGGGACCGGACGTGGTGCTGCGCGACTACCTGCCCGACGACACCCCCGCGGTGGGCATCGAGGAGGGGCTGGGGCGTCTGGCCGAGCTGACCCCCGCGGAACTCATCGACCTGCAGCGGATCGCGGTGTCGGTGGGCCTCGTCGAGCCGCAGGGCAGCCTCGAGACGGACCTGCACCCGCACGGCTATCGGCTGCTGGAGGGCATCAAGTCGATGCCGCGGGCGGTGGCCAACCGGCTCGTGCGCCAGTTCGACGGCCTGCAGTCCCTGATGGCCGCCAACCTCGAGGACCTCAAGGCCGTGGAGGGCATCGGCGAGCAGCGGGCCCGTACGGTGCGCGAGTCCCTCTCCCGGATGGCCGAGACCAGCCTGCTCGAACGCTTCATGTGAGCCGCGCACGGCCCGCTCACTCCAGCACGAACGGCACGGGTTCCGCGGTGCGCTCCCCGAGGGAGGTCACCAGGCGGTAGTAGCCGGCCTGGGCCTCGCCCCCCGCCTCCGCGCAGCCCTCGGCGGTGCGCAGGCGGTTCCACACCAGCCGGGCGCTCTCCTCCTGTCCGGGCTCGAGCGTCACCTCCACGTCCTCGGAACCGGCCTGGCAGTGCCTGCTGTCGAAGACCGTGTCCGCCCCCGAGGTCACCTCGTAGACCATCCGGGACGTGCCCGCGTTGACGCGGCAGGGGTGCTCCCCGGTGTTCTCCAGGGTCAGGACGAGGACCGGCTCCGCGTCCCCGGGGTAGCTCTCCCGGTCCGTGGACGCCCGCACGGCGAGGTCGGGGCCGCACTTCTCGACCGGTCCCTCCGTGGCGGCCTCGGTCGCCGGCCCGGACGCCGACGCGCTCTCGTCCGGCCGCGGCGTGAAGTCCGCGAAGGGCTCCACCGAGGCAGCGGCGGCCGACGCCGTGGCCGCGTCCGGGGTCGGGACGCCGTCCGTCTCCGCGGGCCCCAGCATGCCCGCGACGGCCGAGACCAGCCCCACGGCCACGAGGACGAGCAGCACGCCCGCCGCGAGGGCCGCCACGAGCCGGCGGCGCCGGTACACCTCGGGACTCTCGCGCCGGGATCCGGGGTCGCGGGGAGCTCGTCCGTCGTCGTCGTGACCGTTTCCCGACCGTCCGTGGGGGGTGCTCCCGGAACCCTTCTGCGCCATGCTCCCAGGCTACAGTGGAGTCCGATGAGCTCCCTGCACACTGCCCCGACCGCCGCCGCGGACCCCGGTCTGCCGGGCCTGCACCGGGCCGTGACCGACTGGTTTGACGACGCCGCCCGGGACCTGCCGTGGCGGGACCCGTCCTGCTCCCCGTGGGGGGTCATGGTCAGCGAGTTCATGCTCCAGCAGACGCCCGTGGTGCGCGTGCTGCCGGTGTGGCGGGCGTGGATGCAGCGCTGGCCGCGGCCCGCGGACCTCGCGGCCGAGAGCACCGGGGAGGCCGTGCGCGCGTGGGGCCGGCTCGGCTATCCGCGCCGGGCGCTGAGGCTGCACGCGGCCGCCGTCGAGATCACCGAGCACCACGGGGGCCGGGTGCCGGCCGCGCACGAGCTGCTGCTGGCCCTGCCCGGCGTGGGCGCCTACACGGCCGCCGCGATCGCGGTCTTCGCCTTCGGGGACCGGCAGACCGTGGTGGACACGAACATCCGCCGCGTGCACGCCCGGGTCGTCTCCGGACGGGCCCTGCCGGCACGGTCCCTGACGGCCGCGGAACTGCGGCTCGCGGAGGAGCTGATGCCCGCCGACGACGCGCTGGCCGTGCGCTGGAACCAGGCGGTGATGGAGCTCGGCGCCCTCGTCTGCACAGCCCGCTCCCCCCGGTGCGAGCAGTGCCCGGTGCGGGACGCGTGCGCGTGGGTCGCCGCGGGTCGGCCCGAGCCCGTCGAGGCGCCCCGGGGCCAGCGCTGGCACGGCACGGACCGCCAGGTCCGCGGGGCCATCATGGCGGTGCTGCGGTCCGGGTCCGCGCCGGTGCCCGCGCGCCACCTCACGGGGCCCGTGGACGTCACCACGGGGGCGGGCCTGCCGCCGGAGTCCCTGCGGGCCCTGGACGCGCTGCACGGGCTGGCCGCCCCGGAGGAGCAGCGCGTGCGCGCCCTGGACGGACTGGTGCGGGACGGACTGGCCGTCGCAGGACCGGCCGGGGTCAGTCTTCCGGGCTGAGCTCGAGCAGCATCCGGGTGTTGCCGAGAGTGTTGGGCTTCACCCGGGCCAGGTCGAGGTACTCCGCCACGCCCTCGTCGTGCGAGCGCAGCAGCTCGGCGAACACGTCGGGGTGCACCTGGTTCTGGTTGGGCATGACCTCGAAGCCGTGCCGGCTGAAGAAGTCGACCTCGAAGGTCAGGCAGAACACGCGCGAGACGCCCACGGCACGGGCCCGCTCGATCAGCCCGGCCAGCAGCGTGCGCCCCACCCCGCGGCCTCGCCACTCGTCGGAGGCGGCCAGGGTGCGGACCTCGCCCAGGTCCTCCCACATCACGTGCAGGGCGCCGCAGCCGATGAGGCCGGCCTGCTCGTCGCCGACCGCCTCCACCACCAGGAACTCCTGGATGCCCTCGTAGTAGGCGACCGTGTCCTTGTTGATCAGCACCCCGGCGCGCGCCAGCGGGGCCACGAGGTCCTTGATGGCGGGGACGTCGGAGGTGCGGGCGGGTCGCAGGCGAAGGTCGGTCACGCCCCCAAGTGTACGCTTGCGAACTCTGCCGCCCGCGTGGAACTGCCCTCCACGACCGTCCCCACTTGGGCGGACGCCGAGGGGCCCGCAGCGCGGGTGCGCGGCGGGCCCCTCGGCGGGCACCGGCCGGACTCAGCCCTCGGAGCGGTGCTCACCGTCGCCGCGGGAGACGTCGACGTCCTCCAGGCCGCCCATCGGGTCCACCATCCCGTCGCCCGTGAGGTCGGACATCGGGGTGGACGAGAAGACCAGCTTCTCGGCGTCGCCCTCCCCGTCGGTGGCCACGAAAATCTTCTCCCCGGCGCTGATCTCCCCGAACAGGATCTTCTCGGAGAGCTGGTCCTCGATCTCCCGCTGCATGGTGCGACGCAGCGGGCGGGCCCCCATGGACGGGTCGTAGCCCTTGCGGCTGACCCACCGCTTCGCGGAGTCGGAGAGCTCGATCGACATCCCCTGGTCGCGCAGCCGCTCCTGCAGCCGGGCCACGAACAGGTCCACGATCTGCACGATCTCGGTCTCGGTGAGCTGCGGGAAGACGATGATCTCGTCCACGCGGTTGAGGAACTCGGGCCGGAAGTGCTCCTTGAGCTCGTCCTGGACCTTCGCCTGCATGCGCTCGTAGTTGGACGCCGGGTCCACGCCGGTCTGGAACCCGACGGGGACGGCACGGGAGATGTCCTTGGTGCCCAGGTTCGTGGTCATGATGATCACGGTGTTCTTGAAGTCCACCACGCGGCCCTGCGAGTCGGTCAGGCGACCGTCCTCGAGGATCTGCAGCAGCGAGTTGAACAGGTCCTGGTGCGCCTTCTCGACCTCGTCGAAGAGCACCACCGAGAACGGCTTGCGGCGCACCTTCTCGGTGAGCTGGCCGCCCTCCTCGTAGCCCACGTAGCCCGGAGGGGCGCCGAAGAGCCGGGAGACGGTGTGCTTCTCCTGGTACTCGGACATGTCCAGGGTGATGAGGGCGTCCTCGTCCCCGAACAGGAACTCCGCCAGCGCCTTCGCGAGCTCGGTCTTGCCCACGCCGGTGGGTCCGGCGAAGATGAACGACCCGCCCGGCCGCTTGGGGTCCTTCAGGCCCGCGCGGGTGCGGCGCATCGACCGGGAGAGCGCCTTGATGGCGTCGTCCTGGCCGATGATGCGCTTGTGCAGCTCGTCCTCCATGTGCAGGAGACGGCCCGTCTCCTCCTCGGTGAGCTTGTAGACGGGCACGCCCGTGGAGGCGGAGAGGACGTCGGAGATGACCTCGGGGGTCACCTCGGCGAGCTCGTCGCCGCCCTCGCGCCAGGCACGGTCCTTGTCGTCCCGCTCGGCGATGAGCTTCTGCTCCGTGTCGCGCAGCGAGGCGGCCTTCTCGTAGTCCTGGCCGTCGATCGCGGCTTCCTTGAGCCGCTTGACCTCGACGATGCGGTCGTCGAGCTCCTTGATCTCCGGCGGAGCGGTCATCCGCTTGATGCGCAGGCGCGCGCCGGCCTCGTCGATCAGGTCGATCGCCTTGTCCGGCAGGAACCGGTCGGAGATGTACCGGGCGCCGAGGTGGACCGCCGCCTCGAGGGCGTCGTCGGAGATCGAGACCCGGTGGTGCGCCTCGTACTTGTCGCGCAGGCCCTTGAGGATCTCCACGGCGTGCGCCTCGGAGGGCTCGTCCACCTGGATCGGCTGGAAGCGGCGCTCGAGGGCCGCGTCCTTCTCGATGTGCTTGCGGTACTCGTCGAGGGTCGTGGCGCCGATCGTCTGCAGCTCGCCCCGGGCGAGCATGGGCTTCAGGATCGAGGCGGCGTCGATCGCGCCCTCGGCCGCACCAGCGCCCACGAGGGTGTGGATCTCGTCGATGAACAGGATGATGTCCCCGCGGGTGCGGATCTCCTTGAGCACCTTCTTGAGCCGCTCCTCGAAGTCGCCGCGGTAGCGGGAGCCCGCCACGAGGGACCCGAGGTCCAGGGTGTAGAGGTGCTTGTCCTTGAGCGTCTCCGGGACGTCGCCCCGCACGATGGCCTGGGCGAGGCCCTCGACCACCGCGGTCTTGCCCACGCCGGGCTCGCCGATCAGCACGGGGTTGTTCTTGGTGCGCCGGGAGAGGATCTGCATGACCCGCTCCATCTCGCGGAACCGCCCGATGACCGGGTCCAGCTTGCCCTCGCGGGCGGCCGCGGTGAGGTTGCGGCCGAACTGGTCCAGCACGGCCGAGCCCGCCGGCGTGCCCTCGGACTGCCCGGCCGAGCGCACGCCGGCGCCCTCCTTCTCGGGGGTGCCCCCGCCCTGGTAGCCCGAGATCAGCTCCAGCACGGTGGAGCGCACCTTCTGGGGCTCCGCGCCGAGCTTGGTCAGCACCTGTGCGGCCACACCCTCGCCCGCGCGGATGATGCCCAGCAGGATGTGCTCGGTGCCGATGTAGTTGTGGCCGAGCTGCAGGGCCTCGCGCAGCGAGAGCTCGAGGACCTTCTTGGCCCGCGGCGTGAAGGGGATGTGCCCGGACGGGGCCTGCTGGCCCGGTCCGATGATGTCCTGGACCTGCTCACGGGCGCCGGTGAGGGTGATGCCCATCGAGTCGAGCGCCTTCGCGGCCACTCCCTCGCCCTCGTGGATCAGGCCGAGCAGCAGGTGCTCGGTGCCGATGTAGTTGTGGTTGAGCATCCTGGCCTCTTCCTGGGCCAGCACCACGACCCGGCGGGCGCGGTCGGTGAAGCGTTCGAACATGGATACTCCTCAGTCGATGTCTGCACCCGATGCTACGCACCTGCGGGGGCGATCGGGCGGCTGTTCGCCACCGGCGAGAAGACGGGGAGGCCGGGACGCGGACGGCCCCCGGAACGGTCCGGGACAATTGCCGCCGTTCGCGTCCGCACCGGCAAAGGCGCAGGTCATCAAAAGAATGTCGGAGGAATTCGGCCACGGGGCCGTCCGCGGTCAATAGGGACCCTCCCGGTGGGCGGAAAAGGAAAGGAGGGACCGGCGCACCGGTCCCTCCTCTATTGTGCGGAGCGCTGAGCGCGCGCTCCTATTTGTGGGCGTCGTAGTACGCCTTCTGCACGTCCTGGTGAATACGGCCGCGGTCGGAGACCGGGTGGCCGTTCTCCCGGGCCCACTGCCGGATGGCGGCGGTGTCCGGGTTGGACTTCCCGGTGGGACGGGCCTGCTTGGGCGTCTGCTTGCTCTGGGCGCGCCGCGCCTTGGCGATGAACGGCCGGACGGCCTCGCGCAGCTTCGCGGCGTTGCCCTCGGAGAGGTCGATCTCGTACTGGGCGCCGTCGAGGCCGAAGCGCACGGTCTCCTCCGCGGGCCCGCCGTCGAGGTCGTCCTCGAGAATGATCTGCACGGTCTGTGCCATAACTGGAACTCTCCTCCGCCTTTCGGCGCTCGTCTTTCCCGGGCCGCGCCGAGAGCGGCGCGGCCCGGGGTGCTGCTGATTCCCCCGTGTCATACCGGATGATCCGGATCATGAATTCCGGCGAACTCCGGGAACCCGGGCTCCCGGCGTCGTCGAGTTTATCCTACAATTCCCTAAGCGGAATTCAACAGCACGAAAAGGCGGACAAACCGGACGCCAATTCGAATTCATCGGAAAGGCCGGGCAGCAGAAGGCGGGAACTCAGCGCTCCGTCCCGCGGCCGCGGCGCGGCGGCCGGCCGAACGGCAGGTCCTCGCCGTCGCGCCGCTTGAGCTCCTCGTACCAGCGCTCGGCGTCCTCCTGCGAACGGGACTCGACGGCGCGCTCCGTGCGGTCGCCGCGGAAGATCCAGCGGAGGACGAACCAGAAGATGATGCCGATGCTGATCGAGGGCAGCAGGACAGCGATGTATTCCATGGGTGCGATTCTCCCGGGCAGATCTGGGCGGAGGCTGAGGACGGCAGGCGCCGCGGCACGGCCGCGGCCCGGCCTCAGTCCTGCTCCGGCTTCATGAGGGGAAACAGGATGGTCTCCCGGATCCCCAGGTCGGTGAAGAGCATGATGAGCCGGTCCAGGCCCAGGCCCAGGCCGCCCATGGGCGGGGCGCCGTGCTCGAGGGCGCGCAGGAAGTCCTCGTCCAGCCGCATGGCCTCGTCGTCGCCGGCCGCGGCCCGGTGGGACTGCTCGGTGAGCCGCTCGCGCTGGACCACAGGGTCGATCAGCTCGGAGAACGCCGTGCCGCGCTCCATCCCGCCGATGATCAGGTCCCATGCCTCGATCAGGCCGTGCTCGGAGCGGTGCTGGCGGGCGAGCGGCTGCGCCGAGGGCGGGTAGTCGCACACGAAGGTCGGCTGGACCAGGGTGGGCTCCACGATCTCGCCGAACAGCTCGAGCACGTACTTCTCCGCGTCCCACAGCGGGCCGACGGGGACCTCGTGCTCCTCGGCGATCCGGTGCAGGGTCTCCACAGGCGTGCCCGGCGTGATCCGCTGCCCCACGGCCTCGGACAGGGCGGGGTAGACGGACAGCCAGCGCCACTCCCCGCGCAGGTCGATCGTGCCCTTCTCCGTCTCGATGGTGTCGACGCCCAGGGCGTCGGCGCACGCGAGGATGATCTCCTTGATCCGCTCGGCCATCGTGAACTGGTCGGCGTACGCCTCGTAGGCCTCCAGGGTGGTGAACTCGGGGCTGTGCGAGGAGTCGACGCCCTCGTTGCGGAAGACCCGGCCGATCTCGAAGACCCGGTCGATCCCGCCGACCACCGCGCGCTTGAGGTAGAGCTCCGTGGCGATGCGCAGGGTCATGTCCTGGTCGAACGCGTTGAGGTGGGTCTCGAACGGCCGGGCCGTGGCGCCGCCGTGCACGAGCTGCAGGATCGGCGTCTCGATCTCCACGTAGCCGCGGGCGACCAGGACGTTGCGCACCGTCTGGATGATCCGTGCCCGCTTCACGACGACGTCGCGGGCCTCGGGCCGGACGATGAGGTCGAGGTAGCGCCGGCGCACCCGGGTCTCCTCGTTGAGCTCGTTGTGCAGCGTGGGCAGGGGCCGGATCGCCTTCGACGCCATGGACCAGGCGTCGGCCATCACCGAGAGCTCGCCGCGGCGGGAGGCGATCACCTCGCCGTGCACGGCCACGAAGTCGCCGAGGTCCACGAGGGACTTCCACTCCCCCAGGGACTCCTCCCCCACCTCGGCGCGGGAGAGCATGACCTGCAGGCGGGTGCCGTCCCCCTCCTGGAGGGTGGCGAAGCACAGCTTGCCGGTGTTGCGCACGAAGACCACGCGCCCCGCCACACCGACGAACTGCCCGGTCTCCTCTCCGGGCTCGAGGTGGCCGTGGGCCTCCCGGACCTCGGCGAGGGTGTGCGTGCGCTCCACGCCCACGGGATAGGCCTCCCGGCCGGACTCGAGGAGCCGGGCGCGCTTGGCGAGCCGGAACTGCATCTGGTCCGAGAGCTCGGCCTGCTCGGCCTCGTGCTGGGCGGTCGGGGAGGTGTTCTGCGCGTTGGTCACAGTTGTCCAGGATAACGGTGAGGGTCAAATCCCGGCCGGGCGCTCAGAGCACGAGGTTGTCGATCAGCCGGGTGGCGCCCACGTGGGCGGCCACGAGGGCCAGGGCACCGGGCGCCGGCTCGACGGGCGCCAGGGTGCGGGGGTCGACGACGACGAGGTAGTCGAGCCGGACCCCGTCCTCGGCGTCGATCCGCCGCCGGGCGGCCCCGAGCTCCAGCTGCCCGGCGGCGAGCGCCCGCAGGGTGCGCGGGAGCACGAGCGCGGACCGCCGCTGCGCGGCGTCGAGGTAGCGGTTCCGGGAGGACAGGGCCAGCCCGTCGACGTCGCGCACGATGGGCACGGGCCGGACGGTGACCGGCAGGTCGAAGTCGGCGACCATCCGGCGCACGAGGAGCAGCTGCTGGGCGTCCTTCTCCCCGAAGTACGCCCGGAACACGGCCGGCATGGGCGGGGCGGTGATGTTGAGGAGCTTGTTGACGACCGTCAGGACCCCGTCGAAGTGGCCGGGGCGGCTCGCGCCGTCGAGCACGGCGCCGAGCCGGCCGGAGGTGACGCGCACGAGGGGCTCCCCGTCGGGATACATCTCCGCCGACGACGGGGCGAACACGAGGTCGGTCCCGAACCGGGCGAGCAGCTCGACGTCGGCCTCGAGGTCGCGCGGATAACGCTCGAGGTCCTCGTCGGGGCCGAACTGCAGGGGGTTGACGAAGACCGAGACCGCAACCACGGTGTTCTCCTGCCGGGCGAGGCGCACCAGGTGGCCGTGGCCCTCGTGCAGGGCGCCCATGGTGGGCACGAGGCCCAGCGACGCCTGCCCCGGGGACGCCCGTTCCCGCGCCGCGCCGAGCCGGTCGGCGAGGGCGGCCCGGAACTCCCCGATGTCCCGGCAGACGCGGGGGACGGTGGAGGGGGCGCTCACAGGGTGTCCTCGCCGTCGGTCCCGGCCGTTCCGTGGGTGAGCTCGAGGGCGGCGAGCACGGCGTCGTAGCGCGGGCGGTCGAGCAGGCCGCGGTCCAGGGCCCGGCGGGCGGTGACGCGGGCGAGGTCCAGATAGGCCAGGAGGACGTCGTCACCGCCGTGGCCGTGGGCGTACTCGTCCAGGGCGTCCCGGTGGGCGGCCACGGTCCCCGCGTCGCCGCGCGCCACGGGCCCGGTGAGCGCCGACTCCCCCGCGGCCAGGGCGTTGTCGAGGGTTGCGCGCAGCAGAGGTCCGATCATCCGGTCGGGGCGCTCCACCCCGATGTCGCGGAGCACCTGCATGGACTGCCCGGCGACGGTCATCAGGTGGTTGGCGCCGTGGGCGAGGGCCGCGTGGTAGAGCGGGCGGTCCGCCTCCGCGACCACCACGGGCTCGGCGCCCATCTCGACCACCAGGGCCTGGGCGATGGGCAGCACCGGGGCCGGGGCCGTGATCCCGAACGAACAGTCGCTCAACCGGGCGAGGTCGAGGCTCATGCCCGTGAAGGTCATGGCCGGGTGGACCGCGAGCGGGATCGACCCGAGCCGGCGGGCCGGGTCCAAAACGCCGGTGCCCCAGCGGCCCGCGGTGTGCACCACGAGCTGGCCGGCCTGCCACAGCCCGGCGTCGGCGAGGCCCTGCACGAGCCCGGGCAGCTCGTCGTCGGGCACGGCGAGCAGCACGAGCTCGGCGCGCTCGAGCACGGACGGGACCTCGAGGACGGGCACGCCGGGCAGGAGGGCCTCGGCCCGGTCCCGGCTGGCCTCGGAGACGGCATTGACGCCGACGACGGCGTGGCCGGCGGCGCGCAGGGCGGCGCCCAGGACGGCGCCCACCTTCCCGGCGCTGACGACCCCGACACCGAGGCGTCCCGGGCGGTCGGACGGGTGGGTCATGGGCTCTCCTGCCGGGGGGTCCTGGGGTGGCTCGGGCCGTCGGCCAGTCTACGGGCCCCGGCCGCGTGCACCGCCTGGGCCGCGGCGAGCGCCCGGGCGTCCCCGGCGTCGAGGTGCGGGACCGCCACGGTCACGGGGCCCGGAGTGGTGTGCAGGTGGACGCCGGCGAGCCGCAAGGCCCGCTCGAGGGGGCCCTGGCTCACGGCCACGGACTGGGTCTTCTCGTGGGGCAGCACGGCGGTGCGCCGGCTCAGCCGCCCGGACCGGACCGCGAGGACGTCGCCGGTCGCGGCGAAGCCCGTCCGGCGGTGCACGAGGGGGTCGAGCCATCGGGCCCGGCGCGGGGAGGTGGTGAACCGGCCCTGCGCGCCCAGGCCGTGCAGGCCCTCCCGCAGCAACGCCGCGAGGTCCCCGTCGCGGGCGCCGGGCAGCGCGAGGTGCAGGACCCGGTGCACCTGGGGCAGGGTGCCGACGGGCAGCAGGGTGGAGCGCATGGCGTCGCTCTCCCCCGCCGCGGGACCGTATCCGGCCACGTTGACCCGCACCCGGTACCAGCCGAAGGGCCGCCAGAGCAGCGGCTGGTCCACGCCCACCGCCTGGATCCGACCCGCCGGGACGGTCTGGGAGCGGACGCTGAACAGGCCGTAGCGCACGCGCATGCCCTCGGGGACGCGCAGCAGCCGGAAGTGGTAGCCCTGCTCGACCCTGCGGTAGGAGACGGCCCCGAAGCTGATCAGCCCGGGCAGCCAGGCCGCGAGCATCGCCGGCCCGGTCCGGGGGTCCACCAGCAGGGCGACCGGCGCGGCGGCCAGCAGCACGGCGAGGGCGACGGCGGAGCCCGAGGCGAGCACGGAGCCGATCAGCCGCGGCACCGGCACCCCGAGCACCGGCCGCTCCTGGTCCCCGGTCACCGCCCAGGGCGCCGGCCGCCGCACGGGCGCGCCCTCCGCCCCGCCGGACGCCGGGGCGGAGGGGCCCGCGGCGGCCAGGCCGAGCCGGCCCAGCAGCTCCCCGCGCAGCACGCGGGCCTGGGGGTGGGTGAGGTAGGACAGGGACACCGCGGACTGCCCGGCGTCGGCCACCTCGAACTTCAGTTCGGCCAGCCCCAGCAGCCGGGGCAGGAAGGGGCGGTGGATGTCGATGGCCTGCACCCGGTCCAGCCGGGCCTGGCGCTCCTGCCGGAAGAGCACCCCGGAGCGGATCCGCACGTGCTCCGGGGTCACCTGGTAGCGGGTGAACCACCACGAGACCAGCACGGCCGCGGCGAACACGAGGAGCACGACCGCCACGAGCCCGGCCAGCACCCACCAGAAGGCGGCGCCCATCCGGGCGGGGTCGAAGTCCTGGGGCGGCACGGCCTCCCCGCGGCCGAGATAGGCGTTGAGAAAGTCGTCGAGGAGGATGTTGACGATGGCGCCGGCGATCACGAGCATCGCGAGCCACCCCTTGACCACCGGGGTCAGCGGGTGGACACGGTGCCACTGCGGAGCCGCCGCGGGGGCGGGCCCAGCGCTCACAGGCCCGCCAGGAGGGCCTCGCCGCGCGCGGTGAGCCGCTCGCGCAGCCGGGACGCCTCGGCGTGCGCCACCCCGGGGATCTCGGCGTGGCTGCCCACGGCGGCGGTGTGCAGCTTCACGGTGGCCAGGCCGAAGCTGCGCTGCAGCGGGGAGACCGACACGTCCACGTACTGCATCCGCCCGTAGGGGATGACGGTGACCCGCTGGTAGAGCAGGCCGCGCCGCACCAGCAGGTCCTCGCCGCGCTCGGCGTAGCCGATCGCCCGGACCCGCCGCGGGGCGAGGAGCACGGACAGCAGGCCGGCCGCCAGGACGGCCGCGGGCGGCAGCAGCAGCAGCAGGCCGAGGGGGGCGCCGGGCCAGACGCCCGTGGCCGCGAGCACCGCCGGCCAGCCCAGGGCCGCGAACCAGAACAGGGTGCTGAGGAGGGTGGAGAGCACCACCACGGTGAGGTGCCGGGGGGAGACCCGGGTCCAGGCCAGACCCTCGGGGTCGATCGCGGGGTTGCTCAGGGGCACCCGGTCACCGGGCGTCCCGGCCACGGGGCCGCCGACGGGTTCGTGGGCGGATCTCTCGGGCATAACCACCTTCCTCGGGGAGCTCCTGGTGCCGTCCCCTACGGTACTCGGCGCCCTCCTCCGCGTCGGGATCGTCCGGCGGCAGTTTGCAGAAGCCCTCCACGATCCAGCCCACCACGACGAGCACGAGCCCGGCCCCGGCGTGCACCAGGCTCGCCCACAGCGGGCCCTGGTCGGAGCGCACGGACACGAGGGAGAGCTGCTCGACGGCGACGGCGGCGTGCCAGCCGGTCAGCATCGCCCCCGCCCAGGCCACAGCCTGGGCGCCGGCCGCGGTGCGGGCCGCGACGAGCGGGTCGAAGCGCTCCGGGTGCGCCCCGTCCTGGTGGCGCTTGACCCGCAGGCCCAGCACCAGCAGGGCGGCGGCCACGGCGGCGAGGGCGGCGAGCGAGGCCCACGGCAGGATCAGCAGCGGCCCGCCCGCCCCCGTGGACAGCCGGTTGGCGGTCCAGCCGACGGCGCCGGCGGCGGCGGCGCACATCAGCAGCGCCGGGACGGTGAGCACGTGCACGGCGGCTCCCCCTCAGTCCCCGTCCCCGCCGGGGGCGGGGTCCTCGGTCAGCAGCGGGGTCGTGTCCGGCCCCAGGCCGCCGAGGTCCGCCGCGCGGCGGGCCAGCTCGGCGACGCTGCGCCCCTCGAGCGTCGCGCCCGGATCCATCAGGGCCCAGGGCACGAGCACGAACGCACGGGTGCCGGCGCGCAGGTGGGGCACGGTGAGGTCCGGCTCGTCCAGGCGCAGGGCCCCGTAGACGATGATGTCGACGTCGAGGGTGCGCGGGCCCCAGCGCTGGGTCCGGGTCCGGTGGTGGCGCTCCTCGACCTCCTGGCACGCGCGGAGCAGCCCGAAGGGGCTCAGGTCGGTCTCCACCTCGACGACGGCGTTGAGGTAGTCCCCCTGACCGGCCGGTCCGCCGACCGGCTTGGAGCGCACGATGGGCGACGCCCGGGTCAGCGTGATCCGCGGGTGGGCGGCCAGGTCGCGGGCGGCGCGGCGCAGGGTGGCCTCCCGGTCGCCGAGGTTGGCGCCGAGGGCGAGGACGGCCCGGGTGCCCATGTCAGCGCTCCCGGTAGATCGTGACGGACACGTCCGAGAACGTCACCTCGATGGGCGCCTTGGGCTTGTGCACGGTGACCTCCACCGCCTCGAGGGGGAAGCGCTCGAGCAGCCGCCGGGCGACCTGGTCGGCGAGGGTCTCGAGGAGGTTGACGCTGGGGCCGATGACGATGTCCCGCACCTCCTCGGCGACCTCGCCGTAGTGGGCGGTCAGGGCGACGTCGTCGGTGGCCCCCGCCGCGGCCAGGTCCAGGTACATGACCAGGTCCACGAAGAAGGGCTGCCCGCTGCGCTTCTCCTGGTCGAAGACTCCGTGGTATCCCACCGCGCCGATGCCCAGCAGGTTGATCCGGTCCCGGCGGTCGGAGGGCTGCGCGGTGGGCACCGGGACGTGGTGGCGGCCGGCCCGGTCCCCGGCGCGCATGCGGGCGGCGTCCGCGTCCTCGCGCGGCACCCGGTTCACCGGGCCGCTCCGGGGGACGCCGCCGGCAGCACGCCGGCCTCCGCGCCGGGACGCAGCAGGGCCGGCTCCACGCCGCGCCAGGCGTGCGCGGCGGCCACGGCGTCGACGCTCGGGCGCACGGCGTGGACGCGCACGCACCACGCGCCCGCGTGGGCGGACAGCGCGCTGACCGCGGCCGTCGCCGCGTCCCGCCCGGCCGCCGGGCGCGGGACGCCGTCCTGCTCGAGCAGGGCGCCGAGGAAGCGCTTGCGGGACGCCGCCACGAGCACCTTGTGGCCGGTGGCCGTGAAGCGCGGCAGCGCCCGGAGCAGCTCCCAGTTCTGCGCCCCGCGCTTGTCGAAGCCCAGCCCGGGGTCCAGGACCAGCTTCTCGGGGGCCAGGCCGGCGGTCAGGCAGCGCTCCCTCAGCGCATCGAGCTCGCCGAGCACCTCCCCGGCGACGTCGTCGTAGACGGCCTGGGAGTCCTGCACGTCGGGCAGGCCCCGGGCGTGCATGAGGACGTAGGGCGCCTGCCGCTCGGCGACCAGGTCGATCATCTCCTGGGTCGCGCCCAGCCCCGAGACGTCGTTGACGATGTGCGCCCCGGCGTCCAGGACGGCCTCGGCGGTCGCGGCGTGGAGCGTGTCGACGCTGAGCACCGCCCCCGTGGCGGCGAGCGCCTCGACCACGGGCAGGATCCGGCGCCGCTCCTCGGCGGGGGCGATCCGCTCGGAGCCGGGCCGGGTGGACTCGCCCCCGACGTCCACGATGTCGGCGCCCTCGGCCAGCATGCGCAGCCCGTGCGCGATCGCGGCCTCGTGCCCGGCGTGCTCGCCGCCGTCGCTGAAGGAGTCGGGGGTGACGTTGAGGATGCCCATGACCAGCGTGCGCCCGGTGGGCAGGTCCTCGAAGGAGCCCCATCCGGAGGGCTGGTGCGCGGGGTCGGTGCGGCGGGGAGCAGTCACGTGCTCAGCGCCCCAGGATGAGGCTCATCGCCTCGGCGCGGGTGGCGGGCTCGCGCAGCTGACCGCGCACGGCCGAGGTCACGGTCTTCGCCCCGGGCTTGCGCACCCCCCGCATGGACATGCACAGGTGCTCGCACTCGACCACCACGATCACTCCGGCCGGGGCGAGGTGCTCCACGATCGCCTCCACCACCTGGGTGGTCAGCCGCTCCTGGACCTGCGGGCGGCGGGCGAAGAGGTCCACGAGGCGGGCGAGCTTGCTCAGCCCGGTGACCATCCCGTCGTGGCCGGGGATGTAGCCCACGTGGGCGTGGCCGTGGAACGGCACGAGGTGGTGCTCGCAGGTCGAGTAGAAGGGGATGTCCTTGACGAGGACCATCTCGGAGTGCCCGATGTCGAAGGTCGTCCCGAGCACCTCAGCGGGGTCCTGGTGCAGACCCGCGAACATCTCCGCGTACGCCCGGGCGACCCGCCCCGGCGTGCCCTGCAGGCCGTCCCGGTCGGGGTCCTCGCCGATGGCCAGCAGCATCTCCCGCACGGCCGCCGCGACCCGTGGCTGGTCCACCGCTCCGGCGCCGGCCTCCAGCGCGGGGGCGGGGTCGGGGTACGGCGGGGCGAACGCCTCCGCGCTCGGGTCGTGCGCGTTCGTGTGCGTGGTGCGGGCCTCGTGGGGCAACGCGCCCTCCTTCGGGATCTGCCGGCTCGGCCGGGTCTGCCGGTCGGAACGGGACTCGGCGGACGCGACCGGCTGTCGCTCCATCCTAGGCCCGGCTCAGTCCGAGCCGGGTCCCGGGGTGGTCCCGGCGGTGCTCGAGGAGCCCGCCGCCTCCGCCGGCGGCACCGAGTGCCCGCGCTCCGGGACCTCGAGGGGGTGCTCCGGCTTCGCGGCGGCCGCCTGGTCCTGCGGGGCCAGTGTCGCGGGGTCCTGGGCGTGGACCCGCCGCGCCTCCTCGCGCTCGGCCTGCGTGACCACGGGCGGGTCCTCGGAGAGCGGCCGGGTGTCCTTGGACAGCCACACGGGCCGCAGGTCCCGCTGGCGGATGTCGTGGAAGATGTCCGCGATCTGCGCCTCGTTGAGCGTCTCCTTCTCGAGCAGCTCGAGGGCGAGCCGGTCGAGGACGGGTCGGTTGTCCATGAGGATCGCGTGCGCCTCGTCGTGGGCCTGCTCGAGCAGGGCCCGCACCTCCTCGTCCACGATCGCGGCGGTGCGCTCGGAGTACTCCCGGCCCGAGCCGGCGGCGTCCCGGCCGAGGAACGGCTCGGAGCTGTCCCCGCCCAGCTTGATCGAGCCCACGCGGGCGCTCATGCCGTACTGGGTGACCATCTTTCGAGCCGTGTCGGTGGCCTTCTGGATGTCGTTGGACGCGCCGGTGGACGGGTCGCGGAACACGATCTCCTCCGCCGCGCGCCCGCCCATGGCGTAGGCCATCTGGTCGAGCAGCTCGTTGCGGGTGGTGGAGTACTTGTCGTCCATGGGCATGACCATGGTGTAGCCCAGGGCCCGGCCGCGGGGCAGGATGGTGATCTTCGTGACCGGGTCCGTGTTGCGCAGGGCGGCGGCCACGAGCGCGTGCCCGCCCTCGTGGTACGCGGTGACCTTGCGCTCGAGTTCCTTCATGATCCGGCTGCGCTTCTGCGGGCCGGCGATGACCCGGTCGATCGCCTCGTCCACGGCGCGGTCGTCGATGAGCTGGGCGTGGGAGCGGGCGGTCAGCAGCGCCGCCTCGTTCATCACGTTGGCGAGCTCCGCGCCCGTGAAGCCGGGGGTGCGCTTGGCCACGGCGGCGAGGTCCACGTTGTCCGCGAGCGGCTTGCCCTGGGAGTGCACCCGGAGGATCTGCAGGCGGCCCTTCATGTCGGGGGCCTCCACGCCGATCTGCCGGTCGAAGCGGCCCGGGCGCAGCAGCGCCGGGTCCAGGACGTCCGGGCGGTTGGTGGCGGCGATCAGGATGACGTTGGTGGTGGCGTCGAAGCCGTCCATCTCGACCAGCAGCTGGTTGAGGGTCTGCTCGCGCTCGTCGTTGCCGCCGCCCATGCCGGCGCCGCGCTGGCGGCCCACGGCGTCGATCTCGTCCACGAAGATGATCGCGGGGGCGTTGTCCTTCGCCTGCTGGAACAGGTCGCGCACACGGGAGGCGCCCACGCCCACGAACATCTCCACGAAGTCGGAGCCGGAGATCGAGAAGAAGGGCACGCCGGCCTCGCCGGCCACCGCCCGCGCGAGCAGGGTCTTGCCGGTGCCGGGCGGGCCGTAGAGCAGCACTCCCTTGGGCACCTTCGCGCCGAGGGCGGTGAAGCGCTCGCGCTCCACCAGGAACTGCTTGATCTCGTCGAGCTCCTGCACGGCCTCGTCCGCGCCGGCGACGTCGGCGAAGGTCACCGTGGGGTTGTCCTTGTCGAACATCTTGGCCCGCGAGCGGCCGAAGCGCATGACCTGGGACCCGCCGCCCTGCATGCGGGAGAACACGAACCAGAAGATGGCCAGGATGATCAGGAACGGCAGCATGAACCCGAGCAGGTTCGTGAACCAGTTCGACTCGACGGGCTGGTCCGTGAACCCCTCGAGGTCCGCCGCGTTCATCGCGTCGACGACCTCTTCCCCGCGCGGCGTGACGTAGTAGAACTCCACGCTGCGCCCGAGGTCCCGGCCGTCGAGGGAGAGGTCCTCCTCCAGCTGGAGCTCGACCTTCTGCTGGCCGTCGTAGATCTTGGCCTCGGAGACCTGGCCGTCCCGGAGCAGCTGCAGCCCGACGTTGGTGTCCACGCGCCCGGAGGAGCCCGTGGTGAGCGTGCCCACCAGCGGGAAGAGGATCAGAGCGGCCAGCAGGACCCAGAACCAGGGTCCTCTGAAGAAGTTGTTGGGTTTTTTCGCCGTGGCCAAGCCGCTGATCCTCCCGTGGATGGTTGTCCGGGCCCCCTCGAGCCCGGGCCCGCCCAGGGCCGGGGGTCCAGGGGACGCAGACCTACAATGTACAGCCCGGGATCCGGGTCCGGCCCCGGACGGGCCGGGAGTTCCCTGTCAGCGGACAGCCGCCCGGGCAGCGCCCGGGCGGCGCGTCGGCTCACTCGTAGACGTGGGGCGCCAGGGTGGCGATGCAGTCGAGGTTGCGGTACTTCTCGGCGTAGTCGAGCCCGTAGCCCACCACGAACTCGTTCGGGATGTCCCAGCCCACGTACTTGACCTCGATGGCAGTCTTGGCCGCCTCCGGCTTGCGCAGCAGGGCGCAGATCTCCACCGAGGCCGTGCCGCGGGACTCGAGGTTGGCGCGCAGCCAGGACAGGGTCAGGCCCGAGTCGATGATGTCTTCGACGATGAGCACGTCCCGCCCCGTGAGGTCCGTGTCGAGGTCCTTCAGGATGCGGACCACGCCCGAGGACTTGGTCCCGGAGCCGTAGGAGGACACGGCCATCCAGTCCATGGGGTACTGGCCCTGGAGCGCCCGGCACAGGTCGGCCATGACCATCACCGCGCCCTTGAGCACGCCCACGAGCAGGACGTCCCGGCCCCGGTAGTCGGCGTCCACGGCCGCCGCCAGCTCGGCGATCCTCGTGTCGATCTCTTCCTTGGTGTACAGGACCTCGGTGAGATCCCCCTGGACGTCCTCAGCCTTCACGGCGCTCCTCGGGTGATGCGGATGCGGGTCGGGTGGCGCACGCGGGCCGCGGGCGGACGAGCTCCAGGTGCCCCGGCCCACGGGTGCCCGCCGGCGGGCGGCGGCGCCACACGGACACCTTACCCGCCATCTGCACGGGCCCCGCGGCGCCGTGCCCCCCGGCGAACTCGTCCAGCGCGCCGAGCCGCTCGTAGGCCGGGGTCTGCCCGCCGGCGGCGACCACGGCCGCCGACAGGGCCCGGCGGCGCAGCGCGGGGTGCGCCGCCCGCACCGTGGCGAGGTCGAGGACCAGCGAGCCGGGCAGCTCCGGGGCGGCGGCGCGGGCGCGCTCGAGCAGCTCCCCCGCGGCGCCCTCGAGATAGTCCGCGTCCGGGCCGAGGATCGCCGCGGACCGCGCCAGGGCCGGGGCCAGACCGGGTCCGAGCTCGTCCTCGAGCAGCGGGAGCACGCGGTGGCGGACCCGGGAGCGCATCAGGGTGGTGTCCCGGTTCGTGGGGTCGTGCCAGGGCTCGAGCTGCTCGGCGGCGCAGATCTGCAGGGTCTGCGCGCGGGAGAGGTCGAGGAACGGGCGGAGATAGGTGACGCCGTCGAGCTCGCGCACGGGCGGCATCCCGGCCAGCGAGCGCGTACCGGAGCCGCGGGCGAGGCCCAGCAGGACGGACTCGGCCTGGTCGTCCAGGGTGTGCCCGAGCAGGACGGCGTCGGCGCCCGTGCGCCCCACGACCTCCGCGATGCCCGCGTAGCGGGCGGTGCGGGCCGCCATCTCGGGTCCGCCCGTGTCGCGGCGCACGGCCACGGCGGTGACGACGACGGGCGCCAGCCCGGTCTGCTCGAGCGTGCGGGCGGCGCGGGCCGCGACGGCCGCGGAGTCCTCCTGCAGGCCGTGGTCGACCACCACGGCACCCACGCGGAGCGTGCCGCGTCGGGCGAAGTGGGCGGCGACGGCGGCCAGCGCGAGGGAGTCGGTCCCGCCGCTGCAGGCGACCAGCACGAGCGGGGGCTCCGAGGAGGCCCGGGGGACGTGCTGCCGGACGGAGTCGAGCACGCGGCGCCGCCCCGCGGCGACGTCCGGGGACAGTCGGCCGCGGCGGGCGAACTGGGTCACCGGCGGGCGTCCTCGCGGTCGCTCGCGGCCTGCTGGTTCTGCGACTCCCGCACGGCGAGGCGCACGACCTTGGCGAGGGTCGGGGCCGTCTCGCCGAGAAGGTCCAGGGCTGCCTCGAGCTCCTGCCGCGGGACCACGTGCGCGAGGGCAGCCACGGCGTTGGTCTCGCTGTGGATGCCCGCCTGGATCTGCGTGGTGGACAGCACGGGCTGCGAGGCCTCGACCGCGGACAAGGTCTCCTCGATGTCCGGGGTGCCGATGCGCTGCTCCAGCATCACCAGGCGTTCGTAGACCGCCGGGTTGCCGATCTTGATCCGACGGCCACTGTTGAGCTGCGACAGCATGGGGGCGGAGAGGCCGAGGACCTCGGCCAACCGCCGCTGCGTGATGCCGTAGGCCTGGACGACCGTGCCGAAGCGCTCCGATAGGGGCTGGCCGTACAGCTTGACCTGCTGTTCGATATTTTCTGTGCTCACGTAAAGATTTTGTCACACAAAGGTGATCCGGCCTACCGCGTGTCGCGCTGTGAACGAGGACGGTGCGACCGGGTGCTCCGGCCATGATGTCCATGAATCTGCATGTCAAACGGGGGTGCGTGGTGCCTAGCACATTCCTGGCGGCTCCGGGGCCGGAACCGCCCGGCGGGGCGGTGTCTCCGGGCCCAGGACGCGCTCGATCCAGCGCTCGGGGGCGTGGATCTCGGCCTCCGTGGGCAGGTGCTCCGAGGCTTCCCAGATCCGGTTGAACCGGTCCAGCCCCACGGCCCCCACCACAGTGGAGACGAACCGCTGGCCGTCGCTGTACTGGCGCATCTTCGCGTCCATGCCGAGCAGGCGCCGGACGAAGCGGTCGAGGCTGCCCTGCAGCTCGGAGCGCCGCTCGAAGCGCCGCCGGATCGTCTTCACGGAGGGCACCACGGAGGCGTCCACCCCGTCCATCACGAAGTTGGCGTGCCCCTCGAGCAGGCTCATCACGGCCGTGAGGTGGGAGAGCACCTCCCGCTCCCGCCGCCCCAGGAGTAGACCCACCACGCCGAGGGAGGCCTTCGGCTCCGCCGCCCCCGAGCCGCGCCCGGGCAGGGAGCGGACCGCTTCCGTGAGCCGTGCCCCGAGGGTCTCGGCGTGACCCATGAGGGAGTCGGCGAGCTCGTTGATCTGCTCGACCATGTGCTCGCGCAGCCACGGGGCCGCGGCGAACTGGACGCGGTGGGTCTGCTCGTGCAGGCAGACCCACAGCCGGAAGTCCTCCGGCTCGACGTTGAGCTCCCGCTCGACCGTGAGGATGTTGGGCGCGACGAGCATCAGCCGCCCGCCAGGGTGCCGCTGCGCGGCCACGGCGGAGACCAGCCCGGCGTACGGGTCGTACTGGCCCAGGACCTTCGCGGACAGGAAGCCGAGCACCGCGGCCATCTCCATGGCGGTGGCCGTGCCGCCGAGCGCGGTGGCGGCCGCGCCGAACTGCTCCGGGCGGCGCCGGCGCAGGGCCTCCACGGCCGGTTCCATGAGCACCTGGAAGGCCTGGGCGTTGGCCTTCGACCACCCCGCGCGGTCCACGACCAGCACGGTGGAGTCCCGCAGGTCCCGCGCGGCCTCGAGGCCGGTGATCCGGTGGACGTGGTCCACGGACGCCTCGGCGTGGCGGCGCATGGAGGCCACGGCCGCCTGCATGGCCCGGGCGGACATCTTCGGCCCCGGCGGGGTGAGCCGGGCGGCGGCGGAGGCCGCGAGGTCCCACCGGACGATCCCGGACGCCTCCGTCTCCGGCGGTCGTTGTGCTGTGCTCATGGCCTCATGCAACCACACGCGCCTGGGAGCGCCCGGCGCGGACCGTCACAGTCGGGCCAGGGCTGACACCGCGCGGTCCACGGCGTCCCGGGCGGCGGCCGGGTCGGAGACCTCGTTGAGCACCACGGAGAACGTCAGGAGCCGCCCTCCGTCCGTGGTGACGTGTCCGCTGAGGGAGACCACGGAGTTCAGCGTGCCCGTCTTCGCCCGGGCCAGTCCCCGCCCGGGGAGCTCGGCGTCGTCGTCGAACCGGTCGGCGAGGGTCCCGCTGCCGCCGGCCACCGGAAGCGCCCGGGCGCCCGGGGTCAGCGCCCCCGTGGGATCGGTGACCATGGCCCGCACGACCCGCTCGAGCGCGCGGGCGGAGATCCGGTTGCGCAGGGACATCCCGGACGCGTCGGAGAGCTCGACGCCGGACGTGCCGACGCCCTGCGCCGCGAGCGCCCCGGCCGCGGCGGCACGGCCGCCGGCGAAGCTCGCGGGCCGGTCCGCGGCCCGGGCCGCGAGCCGCGCGAGCACCTCGGCGAGGTGGTTGTCGGAGTCCTGCAGCATGAGCTCGGCCTGCTCGGCGAGGGTTGCGGACTCGACGGCGGCGAGCTCGGCCGCCCCCTCGGGCGCCCGGCCGGGCTCGACCGCCGGGACGGGCGCGGGCACCCCGTCGGCGGCGAGCCGTGCCGCGAGCTCGGACGCGAAGACCTCGGCGACGTCCTGCGCCGCGTCCACGGGCCGCTCGGCCGACGCCGCCTCCCCCGCGGGCACGCGGTGGGACCAGAACGCCATGGGCGTGATGGGCCCGATCTGTCCCGCCGCGACGTCCCCCGCGGCCCAGTCCTCGTTGAGGGCCGGACCGGAGAACAGGCTCGCGTCCCACCGCACATCGGTGGGCCCGGCCGCCCCGCGCCCGGCGAGCGCCTCGGCCGTCGCCTCCGCCAGGGTCCGGATGCCGGCCCGGCCCAGCACGGCGTCCGAGTCCGAGCCGCCCGGGCTCAGCAGGGTGTCCCCGCCAGCCACCAGCACCACCGTGCCCGGTTCCTGACCCTGCACCACCGTGGTGCGCAGCCGCTGACGGGGGTCGGCGTGGGTGAGCAGGGACAGCGCCGTGACGAGCTTCTGGTTGGAGGCGGGGACCAGGGGCGCGTCCGGGTCCCGTTCGAGCAGCGGCACTCCGGTGAGGGCGTCGGCCACCAGGACGGAGCGCCGTCCGGCCGCAACGCCGGCGAGCGCGGGCCCCACTGCCGCGGCCACCTCCTCGGCGCCGGGCACCGGGGCGGCCGGATCGGGGGGCACGGCACCGGCGGGGGCGGGCGCCTCCGCCGGGAGGACGCGGGCTGCCGGGAGGTCGTCGCCGCCCAGGCCCAGCGCGGGCGCCCAGTGGGGGTGCAGCCAGCCCGCCACAGCCACGCAGCCGGCGGCCAGCAGCGCCGTCAGGGCGCGGAGGCCGCGGCCGGGGCGGGCCCGCGGCCGCCGCTGCCCGGAGGGGGAACCGTGGCGTCGGGGACTGCTCATGCCCCCATTGTGGTCCGTGCCGCGGCCCGGCGGCGGCTCCTGCACGCGCTCCGGAGCGGCGCCGTGGTGGTGCCGCGGCGGGCCGGACGGTTACCGCCGCCCGCGGGGCCGCCGCTATCGTGGGTGTCGGATCTGCCCCACCCCGCCCGGGTGGTGCGGCCGCGCTCGGCCGCTGTCAGCCCTTTCCGGCCCCTCCGGGCCCACCCAGCACGAGGAGAAGCACCATGGAGTTGGACGTCACCATCGAGATCCCCCGGGGATCCCGCGTCAAGTACGAGATCGACCACGAGACCGGCCGGCTCCGCCTGGACCGCGTCCTGTTCACGTCGATGCAGTACCCCGCGCACTACGGCTACTTCGAGGACAGCCTGGGCGAGGACGGCGATCCCCTGGACGCCCTCGTGCTCCTGGACTTCGAGATCGTCCCGGGCGTGCTCGTGGAGTCGCGCCCCATCGCCGTGTTCAACATGAACGACGAGGCCGGCGGGGACGCGAAGATCCTGTGCGTGTCCACGGACAAGCGCTACGACCACATCCAGGGCCTCGACGACATCGACGAGTTCAAGCTCAAGGAGATCCAGCACTTCTTCGAGCGCTACAAGGACCTCGAGCCCAACAAGTGGGTCAAGGGCGAGGGCTGGGAGGGCCGGGAGACCGCCGAGCGCCTCGTCGAGGAGGCCCGCGAGCGCTTCGAGCAGTCCCACTACGACTCGGCCGCCGAGGCGGAGGAGAAGGCCCCGTCCACCGACTGACGGACGGGCGCGCCCGCAGGGGCCGGGGACCGGACGGTCCCCGGCCCCTGCGGCTGCCGGGCCGCCGGACGAACCGGCCGCACGGCGCGGCGTGACGTGCACCCTACTGAGATTCCATGAATTTCGTTATATTGGGACCGGGCCGGCTGAACCGGCCCGACGGCCCCGGGATGCATCCCCCCATCGGCATCCGGGCCGCCGACCGGGATCGAGGTCGCCGGAGCGCACCCGCGAGGTGCCCGGTGGCGGCGGGGGTCCCCCCACCCGCGCCGCATCCCACCGATCTCTCCCGGTCCATCCCGGCGGACCGTTCACCGGTCCGCCGGGAGTCGGCCGGCAGGTCCGAGGACCTGCCGGCCGATCACCGTCCTGCGCACCTGGTCCCGCCCGCCTTGTGACGTCCGGTCCCTGTGGTTCGATGGACGCGGACCCGGGACGGACCCGGTGCCGTCGGAAGGATGCGCATGTTCCTGCTGGGCCCCGAGGCGGATCTCGTCTTCTCCGCGAGCGACCTCGTGCGCGCGGCCGAGTGCCCCTACGCGAGCCTGTGCGTCCTGGACGAGAAGCTGGGCCGGACGCCCCGCCGGGCCCCGGAGCGGGACGCGATGCTCGACCGCACGGCCGAGCTGGGCGACGCCCACGAGCACCGGGTCCTGGCCGCGCACCGGGACGCGTTCGGCCCCTGGGACCCGGCGACCGGCCGGGGCGTGCACGAGGTCGAGCCGGCCCGGCGCATGGACCGGGACGAGCTGACGGCCAAGCACGCCGAGTCCCTGGGCGCCCTGCGCGCGGGGGCGGACGTGGTCTTCCAGGCCTCCTTCTTCGACGGCGGCTTCCACGGCCGCGCCGACTTCCTCGTCCGCCGCCCGGACGGCGCGTACGCGGTGCACGACACCAAGCTGGCCCGGCACGCCAAGGTCACCGCCCTGCTGCAGCTCGCGGCCTACGCCGACCAGCTCGAGCGGGCCGGGGTGGACGTGGCCCCCGAGGTGACCCTGGTCCTCGGCGACCAGCGGGAGGCGGTCTTCCCCGTGTCCGAGTACCTGGCGGTCTACCGCGAGCGCCGGGAGCGGTTCGTCGCGGCCGCCGCCGCGCACCGGTCGCGGACCGGACCCGTGGACTGGCAGGACGACGACGTCGCCCGCTGCGGCCGGTGCGAGCACTGCGCCCGGGCGGTCGCCGAGCACCGGGACCTGCTGCTGACGGCGGGACTGTCCGTGCGGATGCGCCGCACGCTGCGCGACCGGCACGGGGTGCGCACCGTCGACGAGCTCGCGGCGCTGGAGGGCGGTGGGCTCCCCGCCGCGGTGCGGCGGCTGCGGGACCAGGCGGCCATGCAGACCGGCCGGGGCGGGGAGGACGGCGCGGTCGAGTACCAGAAGGACGGCGGGACCCGCCGGGTCGCCTACCGCGTCACGGCCACGGACCCTCTGCGGCGGCTGCCGGCCCCCGACGCCGGGGACGTGTTCTTCGACTTCGAGGGCGATCCGCTGTGGCAGGACCCCGGGGACCTGACGTCCTGGGGGCTCGAGTACCTGTTCGGCGTCGTCGAGCAGCCCCCCGGGCCCGTCGCCGCCCCCGTCTTCCGGCCGTTCTGGGCGCACTCCCGGGCCCAGGAGCGGGACGCGCTGCGGGCGTTCCTGGACTACGTGGCCGAGCGGCGCCGGCGCTTCCCCGGGATGCACGTGTACCACTACGCCAACTACGAGAAGGCGGCCCTGCGCCGGCTCTCGCTCGTGCACGCCGTGGGCGAGGACGCCGTGGACGAGCTGCTGCGCGAGAACGTCCTGGTGGATCTCTACGACACCGTGCGGGGAAGCCTGCGGCTGTCGGAGAGCTCGTACTCGATCAAGAAGCTGGAGCCGCTCTACATGGGCGAGCACCTGCGCACCGGGGACGTCGTGGACGCCGGTGCGTCGGTGGTCGCCTACGCCGACTGGTGCACGGCCCGGGCGGCCGGGCAGGTGGACGCCGCGGAGCGGCTGCTGGCCGGGATCGCCGACTACAACGCGTACGACTGCCTCTCGACCCTGCGGCTGCGGGACTGGCTGCTGGGCCTCGCCGGGATCTCCCCGGACCCGGAGGACCACCCGCCGCGCCCCGCCCGGGAGCGGCTCGAGCTGCCCGAGGGGCCGCCGGACGCCGGGATGAGCGGTGCCGAGCAGCGCCTGCACGCGCACCTGGACGACCCGGCGGCGCGGGACGCCCTGACGGAGGAGCAGCGCACGGCCGTCGCGATGGTCGCCTCGGCCACCGGCTACCACCGGCGCGAGCGCAAGCAGTACTGGTGGTCCCACTTCGACCGCCTCGAGGGCCCCGTGGAGGATTGGGAGGACGCCCGCGACGTGTTCGTGGTCCGGCGCGCGGAGGTGCTCGAGGACTGGGCGAAGGACCCGGCCAAGCGCAGCAGCGCCGCACCCACCCGGCTCCTGCGCCTCGCGGGCCGGTTCGGCGAGGGCTCCACGCCGAAGCCGGGCACCACGGGGCTGTACCTGATGTACGGCGCCCCCGTGCCCGCGCACCTGGCCGAGGACGCCGCGCCGCGCGGCAGCGGCCGCGCCGGGGACTGGAACGCCGTGCTCGAGGACCTCGAGGAGCACGAGGACGGCACGGCGGTGCTGACCGTGCGCGAACGGCTGAGGACGCCGCGGGCCGCCCCGGCCCCCGAGCCCTGGGCGGAGCTGCCGATCGCCCTGGGCCCGGCCCAGCCGATCGCCACGCGCTCCCTGGAGGAGTCCCTGCAGGCCCTCGCCGCGCGCACGGCCGAGGCCCTGCCCGAACTGCCGGAGCACCCGGGCCTCGAGCTGCTCCTGCGCCGCGCGCCCCGGCCGGCGGACGGCGGACCCCTGCCCCGCCCGCACGACGGCCCCGACGGCACGATCGACGCCGTGGTGCAGGCCCTGCGCTCCGTCGACCGCAGCTTCCTGGCCGTCCAGGGACCCCCTGGCAGCGGCAAGACGTTCCTCGGCTCCCACGTGATCGGCCGGCTCGTGGCGGCCGGCTGGCGGATCGGCGTGGTGGCGCAGTCCCACGCCGTCGTCGAGAACCTCCTCACCGGGGTGCTCGAGAAGGGCGGGGTCGCCCCCGAGCGCGTCGGCAAGAAGCCGCCCTCCGGCCGCCTCGCGGACCGGGAGGCGCCGTGGCGCGAGGTCCCGGGGAAGGACTTCGCCGCGTTCCTGGCGGACGGCGGCGCTGTGGTGGGCGGCACCGCGTGGGACTTCTCCAACGCCAAGCACCTCGAGGACGAGGCCCTGGACCTGCTCGTCGTCGACGAGGCCGGGCAGTACTCGCTGGCCAACACCCTGGCCGTGTCCCGCGCCGCGCGGCGCGTGCTGCTGCTGGGCGACCCGCAGCAGCTGCCGCAGGTCTCGCAGGGCACCCACCCCCTGCCCGTGGACGAGTCGGCGCTGGGCTGGCTCTCCCACGGCTCGCCCACGCTGCCCGCCGAGCACGGCTACTTCCTGGACCGCACCTGGCGGATGCACCCGGCCCTGTGCGAACCGGTCTCCGAGCTGTCCTACGCCGGGCGGCTCGGGTCGGCCCCTGCCGCGAGCCGCCGCGAGCTCACCGGCGTGGCGCCCGGCCTGCGCACCAGCTGTGTCGAGCACACCGGCAACCGCACGGCCTCGCCCGAGGAGGCCCGGCACGTCGTGGAGCTGGTCCACGAGTTCGTCGGGACGCCGTGGCGCTCCGGCCCGGGAGTCCTCCCGGCGGCGCTGACGCCCGAGGACGTGCTCGTGGTGGCGGCGTACAACGCCCAGGTCGAGCTGATCGGCCGGGAGCTCGTCGCCGCGGGCCTGCGGGACGAGGACGGCGGCGGGGTCCGCGTGGGCACCGTCGACCGGTTCCAGGGCCAGGAGGCCCCCGTGGTGATCGTGTCCATGGCCGCCTCCGCCGCCGACGGTCCGCGCGGCATGGAGTTCCTGCTCTCCCCCAACCGGCTCAACGTGGCGGTCTCCCGCGGGCAGTGGTGCGCCGTGGTGGTGCGCTCCCCCGCCCTGACGGACTACCTGCCCGCCACCCCGGAGGCGCTGCAGGTGCTCGGCCGCTTCACGCGGCTGTGCCGCCGCGGACGGCCCGCGGAGCTGCCGTGAGCACCGAGCGCGTGCCCTACGTCCTGCACTTCGAGAGCAGGACGGTGGTGCTCGGCGAGCCGGCCCACCTGGAGGAGCTGGACGCCCTGCTGCGGCGCGCCGACGTCCCGACCCGCCCCACCTACTGGCACGGCATGCGGCAGGACGATCCCGGGGCTGCGCTCAACAGCGTGGGCACCGACCTCACGGCGGAACAGTTCTGGGACCGCGTGGACGCCGGGGCGTTCGCCGCCGCCCGGTGGCCCGTGGACCTCGACGGCCCGCTCTACCTCCCGGAGCCGCCCGCGTGGCTCCAACGTGCCAGGGCGTGGGAGTACGACCCCCTGGCGCCGGCCCTGGGCGCGGCGGCACCGGGGGGGTGGCTGCGCGCCCCCGGCTGGGCCGGGACCGAGAACAACGACGCCGGGGCGCCCGTGGGACTGCTCCAGCTGACCGACCCGGACTCCTTCTGGGTGCTCGGCTCCGACGCCGACCTGGCCGAGGTCGCCGCCACCGCCAAGGAGCTGGCACCGTTCCGGCAGGGCTTCGACCGGCTCACCGCCTACTTCGGCCTCGACGACCGCATCGGCTGCCTGCGCCTGCCGGTGGTGTGCCGGGAGCCCTTGGAGGACGAGCTCATCGTGCAGGGCGTGGACATCGAACCGCGGTTCTGGGAGTGAGCCCCGGCCGCGCCCCCGCGCCCCCGCGGCCCCCGTGCCCGATACTGGGACCGTGTACGTCGTGACCCTGGACCAGCGCCACCGCGAGGCGGGCGATCTCGTGCCGGGCCTCCTGCGCCGCCTCGCGGACCTCGAGACCGTGGTGCCGTTCCAGCGCGCCCGGGCGCACGCGGTCCAGGGCATCACCGCCGATCCCGGCGCCGCGGTCGCGGCCGCGCTCGCCGGGCTGCGCGGCGGGACCTGGAGCGTGGGGATCGGGGTGGGACCGGTCCGGCTCGAGACGGCGACCGACCCGGAGGGCCGGACGGGCCTGCGCGCCGACGGCCCCGGGACGGCGCACGCGCGCCGCGCCGCCGAGGCCGCCACCGGGCGGGTGCCGGTGCACGTCGCCGCCGACGACGCGCCGGCTGCGGCGCAGGCGCAGGCCGTGCTGCACCTGCTGGGCCGGATCGTGGCGGAGCGCAGTGACGCCGAGTGGCGTGTGGTCGAGCTGCTCGTGCCCGGCGCCCGCGGCCAGCAGAAGGTCGTGGCCGCCGAGCTCGGCATCTCCCCGCAGGCGGTCTCCAAGGCGGTGGCGCGGTCCCTGTGGCAGGAGGAGCAGGACGCCCGCCCCGCGGCGGCCCGGCTGCTGGGCCTGTGCGTGCCGGCCCCGGACGGGCCGGCTCGCGTCGGGTCTCAGGGCTCGACGATGAATCCCTCGGAGAGCATCCACTCGTAGGCGACGTCGGCCGGGTCCCGCCCCTCGACGTCCACCTGCCGGTTGAGCTCCTGCATGACGTCGTCGGTGAGCGCCGCGGCGATCGGCTCCAGGACCTGCTCGAGCGCGGGGAACTCGTCCAGCAGCTCGGTGCTGAACACGGGGGCGGCGTTGTAGGCGGGGAAGAACTGCCGGTCGTCCTCGAGGACGGTGAGATCGAGGGCCGGGATGCGGCCGTCCGTGGAGAAGACCTCGCCGATGTTGCACTCGCCGTCGTCCGTGGCCGAGTAGATCGCGCCGGTGTCGTAGATGCCGATGTTGCCCTCGGGCACCTCGCTGCCGCGGTCCAGGTCGTAGTGGGCGAGCAGAGGGGTGAGTCCGTCGCTGCGGGAGTTGAACTCCGACTCCACACAGAACGTCCGCTCCGCGACCGGCAGGTTCGCGATGTCCGAGACCGTCTCCAGATCGTTGGCCCGGGCGTACTCGGAGCGCACGGCCATGGCGTAGGTGTTGTTGAGGGCCGCCGGGGCGCCCCACGTCAGGCCGTTGTCCAGGTCGGCGTCGTGCACGGCCTGCCACTGCTCCTGCTGGTCCGGGATTCCGGTCTCCTCGCCCATGTACGTCAGCCACGCCGTGCCCGTGTACTCGAACGTGAGGTCGGCGTCCCCGGTGAGCATGAGCTCCCGCACGGGCTGGGAGCCGGGGACGTTGGTGATGTCCTCCGTCTCGAAGCCTGCCGCCTGCACGGCCAGCACCGCGACCTTGCCGAGGATGAGCTGCTCGGTGAAGTTCTTCGACGTCACCCGCACCTCCGTGCCCTCGGCGCCCGCGACCGGCTCGATGGAGCCGGGCTCGGCGTCGGGCACGTAGGCCGTGGAGGGCTCGAGCCCGCAGCCCGTCAGGAGCAGGCCGGCGCTGGAGAGCAGCAGGGCACCGCCGGCGGCGCGGGAGGTTCTCATCGCAGTCCCTTCGGGCGCGCGACGTGCTCCACCACACGGCCGATCCAGTCGATGGCGAGCGCGAGCAGCGCCACGAGGATCGAGCCGGCGATCAGCACCCGCACGAGGTTGAGGTTGACCCCGGTGGTGATCAGCAGCCCCAGCCCGCCGCCGTTGACGAACGTGGCCAGGGTCGCCGTGCCGACCACCAGGATCAGGGCGGTGCGCACGCCGGCCAGCATGACCGGCACGGCCAGAGGCAGCTCCACGCGGAACAGCACCGAGGCAGCGCTCATCCCCATGCCGCGCCCGGCCTCGACGAGGCTGCGGTCCACGCCGTCGAGGCCGACCATGGTGTTCTTCAGCACGGGCAGGATCGCGTAGACGATCAGGGCGACCACGGCCGCCCGGAAGCCGAAGCCGAACCAGAAGGCGAACAGGACGATGAGGCCGACCGCAGGGGCGGCCTGGCCGATGTTCGCCAGCGCGATCACCGGGCCGGTGAGGAAGCGCAGCGGCCTGCGGGTCAGGAGAATGCCGGCCGGGATGGCGATCAGCAGGACCACCACCGTGGCCACGACCGTCAGCTGCAGGTGGTCCACGGTGTAGCTCCACAGCGACGCGGGGCTCAGGGTCACGGCCTCCGTCTCCGTCAGTTCCGCCGTGGACAGCCACAGCACGAGCAGGCCCAGCGCCACGAGGATCGCCAGGGGCTGCAGGAGCAGGCCCTTCCAGGTGCGCTGGTCCGTGTCGACCGAGGACGGGCGGGACCGGGGGGCGTCACCGGTGTCACCGGGGTCCGGCTCCGCGGCGGCGGGGCGCTCGGTCTGGGCGCTCATCGGTCCCCGCCCCCCGAGCTCGCGCTCACCGCGGGCATCTCGCCCGTGTTGTGGCCGAGGGGCGCGTCCTCCGCGGCCACGGCCCGGCGGGCCTCGGTGATCGCGGCCATGACGGTCTCGACGTAGATGACGCCCTCGAACCGGTCACGCGCTCCCACCACGAGCGCGGCCCCCGTGCTGGAGACGAGCATCGTGTCCAGCGCGTCGTTGAGCGTGGCGCCCGTGCCGACCAGGGGCAGGCGGTCGTTGCGCTCCCCGGGGACGGTCCCGAAGCGCTCGAGCTGCCGGCGGGAGGGCCAGGACAGCGGCCGGCCACGATCGTCGACGACGACGACGTCCCGGGTGCCCGCTTCGTCGATCCGCCCGAGCACCGCCCGGACGTCCTCGCCGGGTCGGGTGGTCACCGCGGGGACGAGATCGACCTCCCGGACCCGGGTGAGGGTGAGCTGCTTGAGGCCCGCGCCCGAGCCGATGAAGTCCTCCACGAACTCGTCCGCCGGCTCGGCCAGGATGCGCTCCGGGGCGTCGTACTGGACGATCCGGGCGCCCTCGTCGAAGACCGCGATCCAGTCGCCGAGCTTGACCGCCTCGTCGAAGTCGTGGGTGACGCACACGATGGTCTTCTGCAGCTCGTGCTGGATGTTGATGAGCTCGTCCTGGAGCCGCTGCCTCGTGATGGGGTCGACCGCGCCGAACGGCTCGTCCATGAGCAGCACGGGCGGGTCAGCGGCCAGGGCCCGGGCCACGCCGACGCGCTGCTGCTGTCCGCCGGAGAGCTCCCGGGGGTACCGGTCGCGGTAGACGGCGGGGTCGAGGGAGACGAGCTCGAGCAGCTCGTCCACGCGCGCGGCGATGCGCTGCTTGTCCCAGCCGAGCATCTTCGGCACCATGCCGATGTTGGTGGCCACGCTCATGTGCGGGAACAGGCCGCCCGCCTGGATGACGTAGCCGATGCCGCGGCGCAGCTCGTCGCCGTTCATCGAGGTCACATCCTGACCGTCGATGACGATCCGCCCGTCGGTGGGTTCGATGAGCCGGTTGATCATCTTCAGCGTGGTGGTCTTGCCGCAGCCGGAGGGGCCCACGAGCATGACAATGCTGCCGGCGGGGATCTCGAGCGTCAGGCCGTCGACCGCGGCCCTGGCCTGCCCGGGGTAGTGCTTGGAGACGTTCTCCAGCAGGATCCGGGCCCCGGTGACGGAGGAGTCGGTGCGGGGGGTGGTCACGGAGTCAGACACGGATACCTCGCGATGTGGTGAGTCGGCCGAGCAGCACGAGCAGCCCGTCCAGGATGAGTGCGACGACGATGACGGCGACCACGCCGGTGACGACCGACGCGAAGGAGTTGGCGCCCCCGAGCCGCGACAGACCGGAGAAGATGAAGCCGCCCAGGCCGGGGCCCAGCACATAGGCGGCGATGGCGGCCACGCCCATCACCATCTGCGCCGAGACCCGCATGCCGGCCTGGATGACCGGCCAGGCCATCGGCAGCTCCACGCGCAGAAAGGTCGCCGCCCGGCTCATGCCGAGCCCGCGTGCGGCCTCGACGGTGGCCTGCGGGACCCCTGCGAGCCCGACGAGCGCGTTGCGCAGCACGGGGAGGACGGCGAAGAAGGTGACGACCACGACCGCGGGGGTCACCCCGAAGCCCAGCGGGGCGATCAGCAGGCCGATGAGCGCGAAGGACGGAATGGTCAGCCCCACGGCCGAGACGTTGTTGGCCACGGTCGTGAGCCGATTCGAGCGGTAGCACAGGGCCGCGAGCGCCACAGCGAGGACCGTCGCCAGGACCAGGCACTGGACCACCAGGGAGAAGTGCTGCCAGCTGGCGAAGAGGATCTGCTCCCACCGGTCGGACACGTACTCGATCACGGCACGCCTTTCGGTCGTCGTCGATGACGTCGTCACCCGGTCTGCCGGTCATGCTATCACCCCCACTTGCATGGACGTGACGCAGATCACATCCGCCGGAACGCTGCCGGAGCTGTTGTCCGGCGGCGTGCCGGTTGGCAGACTCGAGGCATGGCGGAGCCCGGGGACGCATACGACGTCGTGGTGATCGGCGGTGGTCCCGTCGGCGAGAACGCGGCCCACCGCGTGGTGCGGGGCGGGCTGAGCGCCGTGCTCGTCGAGGCGGAGCTCGTGGGCGGGGAGTGTTCCTACTGGGCGTGCACGCCGTCGAAGGCGCTGTTGCGCCCCGGCTCGGCCGTCGAGGCCGCCCGCGCCGTGGCCGGGGCGGCGGAGGCCGTCACCGGCCCGCTGGACGCGGCGGCGGTCCTGCGCCGCCGGGATGGGTTCGCGGCGCACTGGGACGACACCGGCCAGGTCGAGTGGCTGGCCGGGGTCGGCGTGGACCTGGTCCGGGGCCGGGCCGCACTGGCCGGGCCCCGGCGCGTCCGGGTGACCGCCGAGGACGCCGGCGTCCGGGTGCTGGAGGCCCGGCACGCCGTGGTGCTGGCCACGGGCTCGCGGCCGGTCGTCCCCCCGGTCCCGGGTCTCGACGACGTGCCGTTCTGGGGCACGCGGGACGCCACCGCCGCACAGGAGGTCCCCGGCTCCCTGGTGGTGCTCGGTGGGGGCGTGGCCGGCACGGAGCTCGCGCAGGCCTTCGCCCGCCTGGGCTCCCGGGTCACGGTGGTCGCCCGCAGCCGGCTGCTCAGCGCCTTCCCGTCCACCGCCGCCGGGCTCGTCAGCGAGGCCCTGGACGCCGAGGGCGTCACGCTCGTCGAGGGACGGGGCACGGAGCGGATCCGGTCCGGCGGCAGCGGCATCGAGCTCGTTCTCGAGGGCGGCGGGACCGTCTCCGCGGAGCGGCTGCTGGTGAGCACGGGGCGGCAGCCCGCCCTGGCGGACCTGGGACTCGAGGATCTCGGCCTGGACCCGGCCGCGCTGCGGGTCGACGGCTCGGGCCTGGTGGCGGGCGCGGACGGCGCCTGGCTCTACGCCGCCGGGGACGCGGCGGGCGGGCCGTTGCTGACCCACCAGGGGAAGTACCAGGCGCGCGCCGTCGCGGACGCGGTCGTGGCCCGTGCGGCCGGCCGGCTGAAGGCGTCCGCGCCCCCGTGGTCCCCGTTCGTGTCCACGGCCGACGAGTGCGCCGTGCCGCAGGTCGTCTTCACCGACCCCGCGGTGGCCTCCGTGGGCCGCTCCGCCGAGCAGGTCCGCGAGGACGGCCTGGAGGTGGACGTCGTGGAGCACGCCATCGACGTGGCCGGGGCGCTCCTGCACCGCGACGGCTACCGCGGCTGGGCGCAGCTGGTCGTGGACCGAGGGCGCCGGACCCTGGTCGGCGCGACCTTCGCCGGCCCGGACGTGACGGAGCTGCTGCACGCGGCGACCGTCGCCGTGGTCGGCGAGGTGCCGCTGGAGCGGCTGTGGCACGCGGTGCCCGTCTTCCCCACCGTCAGCGAGGTGTGGCTGCGGCTGCTCGAGGAGTACGGGCTGTGACCCGCGGACCTCAGAGCAGCGAGCGCAGGATCCGGGCGACGCCGTCCTCGTAGACCGTGTGCGTCACCTCGTGGCACGCGGCCACGACCTCGTCCGGGGACTGGCCCATGGCCACGCCGCGGGCGGCCCAGTCGAGCATCTCGATGTCGTTGCGGCCGTCGCCGACGGCGACCGTGTGGGCCGGGTCCACGCCGAGCCGGCGGCGGATCTGCTCCAGGGCGCTGGCCTTCGAGACGCCGTTGGCGGCGATGTCCAGCCAGGCGCTCCAGCCAACTGAGTAGGTGACGCCGTGCAGCCCGGCCTCGTCGATCGCCAGGGCGAACTCCTCCGGGGTGTGCTCGGTGCTGTAGACCACCATGCGCACGGCCTGCATCCGCGCCAACTGGTGCAGGTCCACGCCGATCGCCTCGATGCCGAAGGACGCGTCCTGGAAGCGCTCGGTGGAGTAGAAGGACCCGTCCTCGGTCTCGAGGGCGAACTTCGCGGTGGGCAGGCGCTGCTCGAGGGCCTCGAGGGCCTGGCCCGGGTCGAAGGAGACGCACTCGAGCACCCGGTGGTACTCCGGCAGCGCCGGGTCCAGCTCGAGCGTCATGCCTCCGTTGGAGCACACGGCGTAGCCGCGCTCCTGGCCGATGAGCTCGACCACGGGCAGGGTCGCCCCCTTGGAGCGGCCGGTGGAGATGACCACGTGGTGGCCGGCCTCGAGCACGGCCGCGGCGGTCTCGCGCACCGGCCGAGACATGTGGCCGTCGTGGTCGACGAGCGTTCCGTCGACGTCGAGGGCCACCAGGTACTGGACGCCCGCCTCCTTCTTCCACCCGTTCGAGCGGGGAGGCTGGACCTTGAGGGGGATCCGGACGTCCGCGGCGGAGCGCGCGGGCGCGGTGGTGCCACCGGCCGTGTCGCTGAGGTCCTCCGAGTGCTCGACCTTCAGCGGGACGGTGGAGTTGATGCCGACGAGTTCGTGCTGGTCCTCGGTGCCAGCGGTCTTTTCTTTTGTCATGCGGGACATGGTGCCACATCACACCGACAGGATGGCCGAGATTTCGATGTGAGATGAACAGGAGTCGAACGCCGTCGGGCGGCTCAGCGACGGACGGGGATGACCTCCTGGCCGCGCAGATAGGGCCGCAGCGCCTCGGGGACGCGCACCGACCCGTCGGCCTGCTGGTGGGTCTCGAGGATGGCGGCCAGCCAGCGGGTGGTCGCCAGCGTCCCGTTGAGGGTGGCCACCGTGCGGGTGCCGCCCTTGCGGACCTTGCCGGCGGCGTCCGTGGTCCCGGGCAGCCGCTCCCGGATGTTGAGGCGCCGCGCCTGGTAGGTGGTGCAGTTCGACGTCGAGGTCAGCTCCCGGTACCTGCCTTGGGTGGGCACCCACGCCTCGCAGTCGTACTTGCGGGCCGCGGAGGTGCCGAGGTCCCCGGCGGCGGTGTCGATCACCCGGTAGGCGAGCTCGCACTTGGCGAGCATCTCCTCCTCCCACGCGAGCATCCGCGCGTGCTCCGCCTCCGCGTCCTCCGGGGAGCAGTAGACGAACATCTCGAGCTTGTTGAACTGGTGCACGCGAATGATGCCCCGGGTGTCCTTGCCCCCGGACCCGGCCTCGCGGCGGTAGCAGGAGGACCAGCCGGCGTATCGCAGGGGCCCGTCGGAGAGGTCGAGGATCTCGTCGGCGTGGTACCCGGCGAGGGGCACCTCCGAGGTGCCCACGAGGTAGAGCTCGTCCTTGCCCACGTGGTAGATCTCGTCGGAGTGCGCGACGTCGAAGCCCGTGCCGCTCATGATCTCGGGGCGCACGAGGTTCGGGGTGGTCATGGGGACGAACCCGTTGTCCACGGCCTGGTCCTGGCCCATGAGCAGCAGGGCGGTCTCGAGCCGGGCGACGTCCCGCTTGAGGAAGTAGAACCGCGCGCCGGAGACCTTGGACCCCCGCTCCATGTCGATGCCGTCCACGAGCTCGCCGATCTCGAGGTGGTCCTTCGGCTCGACGCCCTCGGCGGCGAAGTCGCGGGGCTCCCCGACGGTCCTGAGCAGGACGTAGTCGTCCTCGCCACCCGCGGGGACGCCGTCGAGGACGAGGTTGTCCACGACCGCGACGAACTCGTCCTGGCGGGCCCGGGCGGCCTCCGACGCCGCCTGCGCCTCCTTGACCCGCGCGGCGAGTTCCCTGACCTCCGCGAGCAGCGCCTGCTTCTGCTCGCCCTGGGCCCGGGCCACCTGCTTGCCGAAGGCGTTCTGCTCGGCCCGCAGGGATTCGTACTCGGTGATCAGCTGACGGCGCTCGACGTCCGCCTCCAGGATCCGGTCGATCAGGGAGTCGTCCGCCCCGCGGGCACGCTGGGAGGTGCGGAAGACGTCGGGGTTCTCACGGAGCTGGTTGATGTCGATCACCCTGACAGGGTACCCAAGTCCGCAGGAGGCGACCGGGTTAGGGTGGAGGCCCATCGCGATCCGCCCGGCGCCCCGGGCCCGCGGCGTCGTGCCGCGGGCCACCGCCCCACCCCACGGTGCCACCGGTCCCCGGCGCCGCAGAACCGAGGAGTCCTTCCGTGACCGCCACTCCAGTGGCCCCCAAACGGGTCGCCGTCGTCATCAACCCCATCAAGGCCGACGCGGACGTCGCCCGCGACGCGATCATCATCGGGTGCCGCAAGGGAGGGTTCCCGGACCCCTTGTTCATCGAGACCGCGGAGGACGACCCGGGCGCCGCCATGACCCGGCAGGCGCTCGATCAGGACGTCGACCTGATCGTCGCCGCCGGCGGCGACGGCACCGTCCGGGCCGTGGCGGAGGCGCTGATGGGCCACGACACCCCGCTGGGTCTCATCCCGCTGGGCACCGGCAACCTCCTGGCCCGCAACCTGGGCGCCGACCTGGGCGATCCGCACCGCAACGTGGACATCGCGCTCTTCGGCGCGGAGCGCGCCATCGACATGGCCACGTTCCGCGTGGAGCTCGAGGACGGGACGGTGCAGGACCACGCGTTCTGCGTCATGGGCGGGGCCGGCTTCGACGCCCAGATCATGACGGACACCCGGGACGAGCTGAAGAGGCTCGTCGGCTGGGCGGCCTACGGGGAGGCCGGGGTCCGGCACCTGTTCGCACCCCCGCGGTGGGCCCGCTTCCGGATCGACGACGGCGAGTGGCAGAGCCGCCGCGTCCGCTCCGTGATGGCCGCCAACTGCGGGATCCTGACCGCGGGCATGATCCTGGTGCCGCAGGCGAAGATCAACGACGGTGTGCTGGACCTCGTGGTGATGTCCCCGCGCAGCACGCTGGAGTGGGCGATGATGGCCGCCAAGGTCGTGTTCCGGCAGCGGCGCGACCTGCCCGTGATCGAGTTCTTCGCCGCGAAGAAGGTGCGCGTGGAGTTCCACGAGCCCATCGAGTCCCAGATGGACGGGGACGGCACCGGGCTGATCAACGGGTTCGAGTCCGAGATCCTCCCGGGCGCGCTCTCCGTGCGGGTGCCGCCCTCCCAGGGGGACTGACCCGCACGGGCGCCCCGGGCGCCGCGGCTCAGTCGGCGGGGTCGGGCCGGCGGCTCAGGCCCGCCACGAACGCGCCCACGAGGGCGAGCACGGCCAGTCCCACGGCGGCGAGAGGGCCCTGTCCACGGTCCGTGAGCGGGGCGCCCGGCTCCGGGACGACGCGGGAGGCCGGCACGAGGTCGAGCGCGTCGGCGGTCCGCGGGTCGCCGACGACGGGGCTCGGGCCGATCTCGACGCGGACCGCCTGGGCGGGCTCGGGCGGCGCGGCGGCCGCAGCCGGTGGAGCGGCGAGCGCGCAGGCCAGGAGGGCCGGTGCAACGGCGAGGGCGAGGCGGCGGACGGCGGGAGCAGGCATGGTGGCACCTCCGGTCGGGCTCGGTCCCGACCCGGGGGGTCGATCGACACCGGCTGAAGATCGCGGGCACGGACGCGCCCGCACTCCCATGTTGCATGTATTCGCGATTGTTAACAAGCGGGGTGCGGTGCGCGTCCTCGCGTTACGCGGGACCCGGTGCGCCCGGTGCGGGCAGGAACTCCGGGTCCCGGCGGTCGCGGCCCTGCAGTGCCGCGACCCAGGCCTCCGCCTCGCGGAAGGCGCCGTCGGAGTGGTGTCGGGCGACGGTCGCCACCTTGTGGTCCGCCCGCGGATAGGAGCCGAGGAAGCGTGTGCTGGGACAGACGCGGCGCAGCCCCTCGAGGGCGTCGGCCACCCGGGCGTCGAGGATGTGCCCGTCCACGTCCACGCTGAAGAAGTACTCCCCGAGGAAGTTGCCCGTGGGCCGGGACTCGATCCGCGAGAGGTTGACCCCGCGGGTCGCGAACTGCTCGAGGATCTCCATGAGGGCCCCCGCCCGGTCCTCCCACAGCGGAACGACGAGCGTGGTCCGGTCGGCGCCCGTGCGTGGCGGCAGGGGCGCCTCGGGCCGGGCCACGAGCACGAACCGGGTGACGGCGGCCCTGTTGTCCCCGATGTCCTCCGCGAGCACCGCGAGCTCGGGGTGCTGTTCGACGACCACGGGCGAGCAGACCGCCGCGTCGAAGCCGGTGCGGGACGCCGGCTCCTCGTGCCCAGCCCCGCCGGGGAGCAGCGCGAGCGCCGCGGCCGCCGTGGAGGACGCCGGGACGTAGTCCACGCCCGGCAGCCGGTCGTCCATCCAGCCCCGCACCTGGGCCCATGCGTGGGAGTGCGTGGAGACCGTGCGGACGTCGGCGAGCGTCGTGCCCGGCGGGGCCACGAGGACGAAACTGATGGGCACCAGCGCCTCGCGGACGATGCGCAGCTCGCTGCCGGTGGCCACGGCGTCGAGCGTCGCGGTCACCCCGCCCTCCACGGAGTTCTCGATGGGCACCATGGCGGCGTCGACCTCGCCGGCACGGACGGCCGCGAGCGCCACGGGCACGGAGGACACGGGACGGCGCTCCGCCTCCCGGGCGCCCTCCACGCTCAGCAGCGCGGCCTCGGTGAAGGTGCCCGGAGGGCCCAGATAGGCGTACCTCAACGGACGTTCGGGGGCTCGCCCGTCTCGGACACCATGGGCTTCTCGGCGTCCATCCACGCCCCCATGCCGCCCAGGACGTTGACGGGGTCGAAGCCGTACTGCTGGAGGTACGCCGTCGCCTTGAGGGACCGGCCGCCGGAGCGGCAGATCACGTACACGTCCTCGTCCACCGGCACCTCGCCGTAGCGCTCCGGGAGCTGCCGGAGCGGGATGTGCTGGGCGCCCTCGATGTGCCCCGCCTCCCACTCTTCGTCCTCGCGCACGTCCAGGACGCGCGCGCCCTCGGGGATCTCCTCCACCGAGGCGCTGGGCAGGTTGTCCAGGTTGTCCATCGTCCGGGTCCTCTCGTCGGCAACGGTTCTTCCGGGAACAGCCTAGTCCGCGCCGAACCCCCACGCCCGCGCACCCATCGGGACCGAGCCCCCACGGTCGTCGCAGTTCCCCACGCCCCTTTCTGGGGAACTGCGAGGACCGTGGGGAGTCGACGGACGAGGACGAGGACGAGGAGAGGGTGAGCACTTGAGCGGGACCTGAGCGGTCAGGCGCTCGGCTCGGCGGAGCTGTCCTCGTCGCACAGCCACTCGGCCAGTTGCCGCTGCTCGTCCGCCGAGGCGTCGAAGCCCGCGACGGCCGCCTGCCGCAGCACGCTGGTGCGCACGGCACCGGCGACGTCGGAGGCGTCCGGGGCCGTCCCGTCGCTCAGATCGGCCCCGCCGTCCCGGGCGGCGCGGATCGCGTAGAGCACTGCCTGACGGGAGACCGGCTCCCCCAGCTCCACGGCCCGGTCCCGCGACCACCTCGAGGCCTCGGACAGGGAGAACTCCTCGCGCCGGGCGTACTCGACCAGCGCCCGGACCACCGCCCGCCACTGCTCCCGGGTCAGTCGCGGCATCTTGGTCAGGTCGCAGAAGCGGGTCACGGCCGGCGGCAGGGACGGTGGGAGGATGAGCGGTGTGGCGGGGGCAGCAGGCGCCTCGTGCCGCACGGCGTCCCAGAAGTGCAGCTGCGAGAACTCGACGTCCGGCAGGCCGACTCGTTCCACGGCTCGGCGGAACGAGTCGTGGCCGAACCACCGGGTCCGGGTCACGACCTCGCCCAGGTCGACGTGGATCCTGCTCGCGAGCCGCGCCAGGTTCACCGGTCCGTCCGAGGTCTCGAAGTCGCTGCGCACGACGGCGCAGAACTGATTCCACACCTCCTCGTCCGTCGGGGCGCGGCCTCCGGGGGCGACCGTCCGGGTCACCGCGGCGGCCGGTGCCGGGGCGGCCACCTCGATGCCCGGTGCCGGGTGCACGAGGTCGAAGAGGTCCTGCTCGTCGAGGTACCGGTCCGCGAGTGCCTCGTAGGCCTTCGCGGTGAGGCTCGTGGCGATGACGGTGGCGCGGCGGTCGTGCGCCCGGAGCACCTGCAGCAGCGGGGTGAAGTCCGCGTCGGCGGATGCGAGGACGAACTCGTCGTAGTGCGTGGGGCTCTGCAGTGCGGACATCACGTCCACGACGATCCGGATGTCCGCGCCGTTCTTGTGCTGTCGGGTGAGGCAGGGACAGTCCACGACCTCCACGCCGGCCTGCGTGAAGAAGGGGCGGAACTTGGAGAAGTACAGCCGCTCCTCCGGGTCCAGCGGATGGGCGATGTAGCCGGCCGGATTCATGTAGCAGCGCAGCACGAGCCAGCGCCGCCCGTCGTCGTCGTCGGCCCCGGCTGTCAGGCGGTGGAGCCAGACCGACGGGCGCTCGACCAGCTCCAGGGCCGCCTTCGGGTCGCTGCTGAGCAGACCCCCGAAGAAGTTGTCGAAGTCGATGTACAGCGCGGCGCGGCGCGGGGTCATGAGGTCCTCGGAGGCGCGGAGACGGGTGTGGTGCCCAGTCAATCAGCCGCCGTCAGCCGCGCCGGTGCGACACGGCGGGATCGGACGCGTCCGCCGCCTCCCTGCTGCAGGCCGGCAGCGCGACGACGCCACGGACGCTCCCGGGAACGGCGCAATGTCACGACGGGTTCTGCACGCTCCGGAACAGGACCGGGCCCAGCAGCTTCACGACCTCCAGCTGGACGCGTTCGTGGCTGCAGAGGAGGTCGACCATCCGGCCCTGGTCGGGCTGATCGCGGACGGCGGTCGAGAGCACGGAGTTCTTCGGGTCGGAGGTGACCCTGAACTGGGCCTGGGAGCTGTTCTGCGCCCGGGCCACGGGCCGGCCGACCTGCTGCAGGGAGTTCAGCCGAGAGGTCACGACGTTCTCGCGGACGTCGCGGGGGGGTCCTGGCCGAAGATCTCGTTGCGTCGGTCCACGATCTCGTCGAGCGCCACGAACTCCGGGTCCCGGTGGAGTTCGGAGCCGGCACCGGTGACCGGGTTGGGCTCTCGTGCCTCCTCGGGGGAATTCCTCCGGGGTCCGGGGGCGTCGCACCGTGAGCACAGGAGCGTGGGCCGATCCGGTGCTCCTGCTCGGCCGAGCCTCTGATCTACCCTGGAACCGGATCCGTCGTCCGGCTCTCCGCGACCGTGCCCCCGATCACCCAGGACCACCATGAGCACCCGCCGCACCGCCACGCAGCTCGACCGCGCGCGGGCCCAGGACGTGGCCTGGCGGCTGCTGCGCGCGGACCTGGCGCCCGTCGCCGTCGCGGTCCTCGGGGAGCACCTCACCGGGAACGAGCGCGTCCGCCCCGCCCACGCGCTCTATCAGCTGATGGAGGCGGACTTCCAGGACCTCCGGGCCGCCGGTTTCGAGATCCCGCGGGAGCCTCAGGCCTACTGCTCCGAGTGGACCCGCGACGGCTACCTCAACCGCCGCCCCACCGCCGAGTCGCGCGAGGAGACCTTCGAGCTGACCCCCGGCGCCCTGGACGCCATCCGCTTCCTGCAGGACCGCCAGGACCCCCGCACCACCACCACGGAGTCCCGGCTGACCACGATCGCCCAGCAGGTGCGGGCCCTGGCCCAGGAGACCAACCCGGACGCCGCCCAGCGCCTGGCGGCCCTGCGCGCCGAGCGGGACCGGCTCGACGCGCAGATCACCCGCCTCGACGCGGGCCAGGACGACACGCTGGACCCGGACCGCGCCCTCGAGCGCCTGCACGAGCTGCTGGCCCTGGCCCGGGAGCTGCCCCACGACTTCACCCGCGTCCGCTGGGAGCTCGAGCACCTGCACCGCGAGCTGATGAACGAGCTGCTGGAGCAGTCCGGCTCCCGCGGTGACGTCCTCGACGACCTCTTCGCAGGCGTGGACCGGTTGGAGGCCTCGGACGCCGGACGTACGTTCTCCGCGTTCTTCGACCTGGTCCTGGACCTGGAGCGCTCCGAGGAGTTCGACGAGAACATCGCCCAGATCCTCTCCCGCCCCGTCTTCCGGGAGCTTCCCCGCGACCGGCAGCGCGCCCTGAGCCGACTGATGACGGTGCTCCAGGAGCGCGGTCACGACGTCAGTGACGTCATGGCCTCCCTCTCCCGCGGGCTGCGGCGCTTCGTGCAGTCGGAGCAGTTCCAGCAGGCCCGGCAGCTCAACGCCGCCCTGCAGCGGGCCTCGCGCACGGCCCGGGACCTGGTGGGGACCGTACCGCCGTACCGGAAGCTGGACGTGGGGCTGGCGCTCACCAGCGCGGAACTCGTGCAGGTCTCGTCCTGGTCCCTGCACAATCCGGCGGACTCCTTGACTCCTCCCGTGGTCGACGACGACGCCGCCCTGCCGGACATCGACCCGGCCGCGCTGCGGGCCATGGCCCGGGCCACGGAGATCGACTTCCAGGAACTGACCGCAGCGGTCAACGAGGTGCTGGCCGAGCGGGGCCACGCCACGATCGCGGAGGTCCTGGAGCACCACTCGGCCACCCAGGGTCTGGCCAGCGTGGTGGGCCTGCTGGTCCTCGCCCAGGACCACGCCGCACCCCTCGAGGGGGCCCCCGAGCCGGTCGCCTGGACCGGCGAGAACGGGACCGGCCGCCGGGCCACCGTCCCCCGCCACCTCTTCACCCGGGAGATCGTATGACCGCCGACGCCGCTGCACGCCCTGACGGCGCTCCGGGCGGTCCCGAGCCCGCCCGCCCGAGCGCCCCCGACCAGCTGTGGGACGGCGACACCGGCACCCTCTCGGCCGACGCGCGCCGGACGTTCGTGCAACTGGTCAAGGGCCCGTACTTGTCCCGGCAGCGCCACGGGCAGCTGTGGTCCGTACTGACGGAGGCCCCGGAGCTGTTCCGGTCGCGTCTGGCCGACCTGTTCCTCGAGCTGGTCCTGGACGCGGACCACGAGCTCGCGTTCGTCCGCACCGTGCGCGTCGAGGAGCTGGACGTTCCCCGGTTGACCCGCACCAAACCGATGACCTTCATGGACACCGCGATGCTGCTGCACCTGCGCCGGCTGGTCACCAGCGCCCAGGGAGAGCGCGTGATGGTCGGCGAGGACGACGTCCTGGAGCACATGGAGGTCTACCGGGACCCCACGGACACGGATCGGGCCGGTTTCACCAAGCGGGTCAGCGCATCCTGGACGAAGCTCACACAGCACGGCGTGCTGCAGCGCGCCGGGGAGCCCGGGCGCCGCGAGATCTCCCCCATCCTGCGGCTGATCTTCGGGCCGGAGGAGGTCCGGGCCGTGCAGGCCGAGTACGACCGGATCGCTGCCGCCCACGCCCAGGGACTCTCGGCCGAGGCCCTGGCGGTGCCGGAGGCAGACGGCGCCGACGCGCTGGACGAGGCGGACGAAACGGAGGAGCCGGCATGACGACGACGGACGAGGCCCTGTTCTCGGTGCCCTCCGTGGAGGCCGCCGCACCGGCGGACCAGCCGGAACCGGGGGACGAGGGCTCGGCACCCGCGCAGGTCCGCCGGGGCCAGTGGCGGCTCGCCCGGATCGAGGTGGTGAACTGGGGCACGTTCCAGGGACGACACGCGGTGGACGTGGCCCGGGACGGGTTCCTGATCACCGGCCAGTCCGGGTCCGGGAAGTCATCGCTGATCGACGCGGTCTCCGCGGTCCTGGTCCCGGGCGGCAAGGTCCGGTTCAATGCGGCGGCCCAGGACGCGGGCTCGGCCCGCGGGGACCGATCCGTCCTCAGCTACGTCCGCGGCGCCTGGCGTCGCAGCTCGGACGCGGACACCGGGGAGGTGTCCGCGGACTTCCTGCGCCGCGGCGCCACGTGGTCCGGCATCGCCCTCACGTACCGCGACGGCACCGGCGGACCGCCCGTGGTGCTGATGCGCTACGTCCACGTCAAGCGCGGCCAGACCGCCCTGGGCGCCAACAGCACCGTCTTCCTGGTCCTTCGGACCGAGCACGGGCTGCGGGACTTCGCGCAGTTCGTGGAGAAGGGCATCGACCAGCGGAACCTGCAGGCCGCCACGGCCGGTGCGGAGAACCTGGTGACCCCCAAGCACTCGGCGTTCCTGACCCGCTACACACGGCTGCTGGGGGTGCCGGGCGAGCAGGCCGTGCACCTGATGCACAAGACACAGTCGGCAAAGAACCTGTCCAGCCTCGACGGGCTCCTGCGCGAGTTCATGCTGGACGAACCCGCGACATTCGGCCTGGCGAAGAAGGCCGTGGCCGACTTCCACGAGCTGCGGGACGCGCACGACGCCGTTGTCACGGCCCGTCACCAGATCGAGGTGCTGACCGTCATGCAGGAGCCCGCCGAGCGGTTCCAGTCCGCCGTCCGCCGCCGCGACCACCTGGACCGGGTCCTGGAGCACCTGCCGGAGTACGCGGTCCGCACCGCACGCGAACTGGCCGCCGCGGAGCTGGCCCTTCAGGAGGCCGAACTCACCGGGACGGACCACCGCGTGGTCGCGACCGGACGCGCCCGGACGGACGGTGAGGCCGCGCTGCGGGCCGCGGAGCAGCTGCGGGACGACGCCGGCGGCCGGGACGTCCAGGAGATCGAGACGACCATCGCGCTGCGCCGCGCGCAGCTGGAGACCGTGCGCCGCGAACGCGCCGACCTCAACGCCCAGCTCGACGGCGTCGCCCTGGACCCGGTGGACACGGAGCAGGACCTCCTGGCGCTGCAGACCCTCGCGGCGCGGGAGACCACGGAGTCCCCGGCCGAGACCGGGGTCCAGGAGGCCCTCGGAGCCGCCGTCGGCGCGAACACCGACGCCCGCGCCGAGGTCGAGCGGCTGGAGCGGGAGCTGGAGGCCGCGCGCACGAGCCGCTCCAACTTCGACCACAGGACCCTGCGGCTGCGCCGCGCCCTGACCGAGCAGCTCGGGCTGTCCCCCGAGGACCTGCCGTTCGCCGGGGAGCTGCTCCAGGTCCGGTCCGAGCACGCCGGGTGGACCGGGGCGATCGAGCGCGTGCTGCGCCCGCTGTCCACAACGCTGCTCGTGCCGGAGGAGCACTACGCAGCCCTGGCCGAGCTGGTCGACGGCCAGCACCTCGGCCTGCGCCTGGTCTACCAGCGGGTTCCGCACCCCGTCCCGGCCCAGGCGCGGCCGGCCTCGGGGCGGTCCGTGGCCGGGCGCATCGACATCGCTCCGGCCCCGGCCTTCCGCGCTTGGCTCGAGCAGCAGCTCGCAGAACGCTACGACTTCGTGTGCGTCGACACGGTCGGGCAGTTCTGGGTGGCCGGCGAGCACGACCGGATGGTCACCCGCGCCGGCCAGGTGCGCCACCCGCGCGGGCGCCACGAGAAGGACGACCGGTTCCGGGTCGACGACCGCAGCCGGTGGGTGCTCGGCTTCGACAACCAGGCCAGGCGCCGCCGGCTGGAGGAGGAGCTGGAGACGGCCCGCCGCGCTCAGGAGGAGCACCAGCAGCGGCTCTCCGAGGCCTACACCCGCACCCGGACCCTGGCCCTGCGGCAGAGCCTCCTGGCCCGGGTGACAACGATCCAATGGTCCGAGCTCGACGAAGCGCGCGCCGAGCGCCTGCTCACGGCCGACCAGGAGCGCCGCGACGAGCTGGTCACCGGCAACACCGACCTCGCCGCGGCCGTCCAGCGGGCAGCCGAGCGCGCCGCCGAACTGCAGAGGCTGCGGGGGGCCGAGGGGGCGGCGGAGCAGGCCCGCGCCACCGTCCAGGCCCGCATCGACCGGTTGCGGTCGGTGCTCGAGCGGATGGCACCGTCGTCGTCCCCCGGGGCCCTGCCGGAACGCCAAGTCCTCAAGGACCTCGAGGCGCACTTCGCGGGAGGGGACCAGGAGCTGGGTGTGGACACCGTGGACCAGGTGCGCGCGCAGGTGGAGCGCACCGTTGCCCGGGAGCAGCGGGAGCAGTCCGACACCGTGCACACCGCCCGTGCGGCCTTCGAGCGGCACGCCGACGAGTTCCGCCGCCGCTGGCCGGCCGTGGTGGCCGACCTGACGCCGACCGTCGAGGACCACGCCGGCTACGAGGCCGTGCTGCACCGGCTGGTCCAGGACAATCTGCCGCGGCACGAGGAACGGTTCACCGAGCTCTGGCGGGCCCAGTCCCAGCGCAACATCGGGGTGCTCGCCTCCACCGTCCGCAACGCCTCCCGCGAGGTCCGGCAGCGGATCGCGCCCGTCAACGAGTCGCTGGCCCGGTCTCCCTTCGACGTCGACCGGTTCCTGCGGATCGAGGTGCGCGACGCCCGCAGCCGGGAGGTCACCGAGTTCCTCGACGACCTCAGACAGATCAACCAGGAGGTCATCGGCCTCGCCGACGCCACGACGGCGGAACGGCAGTTCGCCGTGATGAGCCGCGTGATCGACCGGCTGGGCTCGGAGGACCCCGGCGACCGGCGGTGGCGCGCGCACGTGCTCGACACCCGCCTGCACGTCGCGTTCGTGGGGCTGGAGCTGGACCCGGACGGCGCGGTGGTCAACGTCCACGACTCCAGCTCCGGGCTCTCCGGCGGGCAGCGGCAGAAACTCGTCATCTTCTGCATGGCGGCGGCTCTGCGCTACCAGCTGACCGAGGACGACGAGGACGTGCCCCGGTTCGGGACCGTGATCCTGGACGAGGCCTTCGACAAGGCCGACCACCGGTTCACCCGGATGGCCATGGACGTGTTCCAGGAGTTCGGCTTCCACATGGTGCTGGCCACCCCGCTGAAGCTGCTGCAGGTGCTCGAGCACTACATCGGCGGGGTGGTCTACGTGTCCTGCGAGGACCACCAGCGCTCCCACCTGAGCCACGTGCCGCTGGAACCCGGCGGTTCCGGAGCCGAGATTTCCAGGTCCGGGGGTTCCGGGGCTCGGGGCACGCGCCCGTGAAGTCGCCCGAGGAGGTCCGCCGCAAGGTGCGCACCCGCTACGACCGGAACTGGCGGGCGTGGGCCGTGGGCGACGACCCGGCCACTGCCCTGGAGATCCCGCTCGATCCGCCCACTGAGAAGCAGCTGCTGGACGGGGCGTGGGACGACGCCCGCCGGTGGGCGCAGGCCTGGGCCGCGGTCGACGCCGGACGTGCGTCCGCCACCGGAGTCTCCGTGCAGTGGGCCACTCGCCGGTGGGCCAGCGCAGGGGCGCAGACCCTCCCTGACCGGCTCGTCCTGGACGGGCCCGAGGCCGTGGCCCGGTTCGCCGGGCAGACATCGCACTGGGACCGGGCCGTGCGGGCCGTGGACCGGTTCCGAAGCGAGTGGCCGGCTGCGCAGGCGTCCCTGGGGCCTGCGGTCCAGTCGGTGCTGACCGACCTGGTGAGGCTTCCGGCGGCGGACCTGGAACGCGCGATCGCCGTCCTGCGGTGGCTGGAGGCCAACGAGACCGACGGGTTGTGGGCGCGGCAGCTGCCGGTCCGCGGCGTGGACACCAAGTGGGTCGAGAGCCACAAGCGCCTGGTGAACCGGCTGCGCCGCGCCGTGGGCGGCGCAGAGGACTTCCAGCCGCTGCTGGAGCCTCCTGCCTATCGCCGGGTGCGCTTCCTCGACCCGGTGCTGCGGCCGGCCGGGGTCACGGACCTGGCCCTCCCCGACCGGGAACTGATCCGACTGCCGGTCGCGCCCGAGCGGGTCCTGGTGCTGGAGAACCTGCAGACCCTGCTCGCGCTGCCGGACCTGCCGGGGACCGTGGCGGTGCACGGCGGCGGCTACGCCCCCGGCGATCTGGCACGGGTGCCGTGGTTCCGGACGGGGCGCCTGCAGTACTGGGGTGACCTGGACTCGCACGGGCTGAGCATCCTGCACCGCTTCCGGACGGCGGGGGTCGACGCCTCGTCGGTGCTGATGGACGCGGCCACGCTCGAGGCGCACCGGGACCTGTGCGGCACCGAGCCCAGACCGGCCCGTGGGCCGTTCCCCCTGCTCACCCTGCAGGAGGAGCAGTCGCTCCGTCTGCTGCGTGACGGCGGCGATCTCCGGCTGGAGCAGGAGCGCATCGGGTGGGGGTACGCGCTGGAACGGCTGCGCTCCACCGCCTGATCCGGCTCGTGGGCGCCGTGGGAGGCCCGGGCGCCCAGGTGGCGCACAGGAACGGAACAAACGCGTATAGATTGTGCTCTCGTCGCCGGGAGTGCCGTGCGGCGGTTCCGACCAGGCACCTCGTCGCGGTGCCCTCGACAGAAGGAAGAACTCCCATGAGCACCACCGAACCCCGCAGCACGGGGCCCGAGGCACCGGACCGCGAGGACCACGGCTTCAAGAAGGTCCTCGGGCGCCTCGACGCGATCGCCCTCGGCTTCGGCGCGATGATCGGCTTCGGCTGGGTCATCCTCACCGGTGACTGGCTCGCCGAGGCCGGGACCATGGGCGCCGTGCTGGCCCTCGTCAGCGGCGGGCTCATCATGGTCGTCGTCGGCCTCGTCTACGGCGAGCTCGTCTCCGCCATGCCCTACGCGGGCGGGGAGCACAACTACCTCCTGCGCGGCATGGGCGCGCGCTGGGCGTTCGTGGGCTCCTGGGCCATCACGGGCGGCTACATCACCATCGTGGCCTTCGAGGCCGTCGCGGTGCCCCGCACCGCGCAGTACATCTTCCCGGGCCTGAGCCAGATCCCGCTGTGGACGGTGGCCGGCTTCGAGGTGAACCTGACCTGGGCGCTGGTGGGGTCGCTGACGGCCCTCCTCATCACCGGGATCAACATCCGCGGGGTCAAGCACGCCTCCATGGTGCAGATGTTCGTGATCCTCTTCCTGCTGATCGTGGGGATCATGATGCTCTTCGGCGCCTTCACGAAGGGCTCCGCGGCCACCATGGAACCGTTCTTCACCCCCGGCACCGCGGGCTTCTTCCTCGTGCTCGTGACCGTCCCGTTCCTGTTCGTCGGCTTCGACGTCATCCCCCAGGTGTCGGAGGAGATGCACCTGCCGCCGAAGAAGCTCGGCGGCACCATCATCGTCTCCGTGCTGCTCGCCGCCGGCTGGTACGTGATGGTCGTGCTCACCACCTCTGCGTCCATGTCCGCCGAGGACCTCTCCGGTGCGGACATCGCCGTGGCCGACGCCATGGGCTCCGCCTTCGACAGCACGGTCGTGGCCAACCTGCTCATCGCCGGCGGCCTCGCCGGCATCCTGACCTCCTGGAACTCCCTCCTCATGGGCGCGTCCCGCCTGCTGTGGGCGCTCGGCAACTCCCGGATGGTGCCGCGGTGGTTCGGCCGCCTGCACCCGAAGTACGGCACCCCGGCCAACGCGTTGCTCTTCGTGGGCGCCGTGTCCTTCGTCGCGCCGTTCTTCGGTGCGGAGATGCTCGGCTGGCTCGTCGACTCCGGCTCTCCGTCCATCGTGATCGCCTACGCCCTGGTGTCCGTGGTCTTCGTGCTCCTGCGCCGTCGCGAGCCGGGCATGGAACGTCCCTTCCGGATCGGCGGCCGCGGCCACGGCGGCACGGCGATCGGCGTGCTCTCGGTCGTGCTGTGCCTCGCGCTGATCAGCCTGTACCTGCCCGGGATGCCGGCCTTCCTGAGCGCGCCCGCCTGGACGATCTTCGGGCTGTGGTGGCTGCTCGGGCTCGTGTTCCTGCTGCGCATCCCCACCGGGATCCAGCCGGGCCCCGACGCCGAGCACCGGCTCGTCGCCGAGGTCGAGCGCCGCAGGCAGCGGAGCTGAGGCGGCCGCCGCGCCGGGCATCGCTGCCCTAGGCTGTCCCCGGCGCGCCGAGGAAGAGGAGGACTGCCCATGGTCACGGTCGCCCAGGTGCTCGGCCTTCCCGGGCTCGGACTGGAGCCCGTCGTCGAGGCGGCCACCGACCTGCCGGTGACCTGGGTGGTGACGAGCGAGCTCGCCGACCCCACCCCGTACCTCGAGGGCGGCGAGGTCCTCCTGCTGACCGGCATCCACACCTCCGCCCGGGCGCACTCCTGGACGGAGTACGTTCACCGGCTCACGGACCGGGGCGTCGTGGCGCTGGGCCTGGGCGTGGGCGGGCAGCTGTCCTACCTCCGCGTGCCGGACGCTCTCGTCGCCGCGTGCCGGGACGCCGGACTGACCCTGTTCAGGGTGCCCGAGCACACGCCCTTCCTGGGCATCATCCGCGCCGCGGCCGAGATGCGGGCGGCCGAGGCGCGCACCGCCCTCGAGACGATGCTGTCGGAGCAGCGGAGCCTGACGCGGGCGGCCGTGGGGCGCGACGGTCCGGCCCGCGTGGTCCGCACGCTGGTGTCGGTGCTCGGCGGCGGATGGGCGGGCGTCTGCGGGGCGGACGCCCGGATCGTGGAGCGCTCCGGCCCCGGGCTGCCCGAGCTGCCCGCGGGCCGGACGCTCCCCGAGCTCCTCGACCGGCTGCGCCCGGCCGGGCTGCGCGGTTCGCTGAGCGAGTCCGGCCCGGCGGGCGCGGTGGTCGTCCATCCCCTCGGGGTGGACGGCGTCCCCCAGAGCTACCTCGTGGTGGTGCTGCCCCGTCCGGTCGACCCCGTCCGGACCGGCGTGATCGCCACCGCCGTGGCCCTGCTCTCGCTGCACGCGGAGCGCGCCGCGGAGCAGGCGCTGTTCCGGCGCCGCGTCCGTGCGGGAGCCCTCGCCCTCCTGCTCAACGGCGAGGTGCGGTCGGCGGACGCGCTGCTGGGGGTGGCGGACGACACGACGTGGTCGACGGCGCCCCGGGTGCGGGTGGCCCGTCTGCGCGGCGGCGCCGAGGAGCTCCAGGACGGAGTGCGACGCCTCGAGTCGCGCACCACCCACGGCACGAGACCCCTGCTCGTCGGGGCACCTGCCACGGAGCCCGACGGCGAGCAGACCGCTGCGGTGCTGCTGGAGGACCTTCCGGAACAGCTGGCCGAGGTGCGTGCCGCCGTCGAGGCCTCCGGGCTGCGGGCCGGCATCGGCGGCCCGTCGGCCGTGCACGAGACGCACGCGAGCGACCGAGAGGCCCGCGAGGCCCTGGAGCGCACCACGGACCGTCAGCGCGTCGGCACGTGGGACGACCTCGTGGCGGGCGGCATCGCCGGACTGCTGCCGCCCGAGACCGCCCGGGCCTGGGCGCGGCAGCTGCTGCGGCCCGTCGACCGGCCCGGGCGGCTGTCCCTGCTGCGCACGTTCCTCGCGCACAACGGCAACCGGAGCGGGACGGCCGAGGCCCTGGGCATCCACCGCAACACCCTGCAGCAGCGGCTGCAGGAGATCGAGGAGGCGCTCGGCCGGTCCGTGGACGACCCGCAGCTGCGCGCTGAGCTGTGGATCGCCCTGCGCCTGTCCGACCGTCCCGACCGCTCGGCGCCGTAGCCCGGCGTCACCCTTCCTTGTTCAACATGCACAGTACTCCCACAAGAATTCAGCATCCTGCTGGGCTCTCCGGGCGCTAGCCTGGAGCAGTCGGGGAACCGCGGCGGCCCCTCGACACGAGCTCCGCCCCGGTTCCACGTCACACGGTGACGACGTCCCCGCGGGGGAGCCCGCCCGGAGTCCTACGATGGACGGGCGGGCCCAGTGCTGTCGCCCGCCCGTCCGACGAATCCCTTGACGCAGCGCAGGCCACCGGCGCCCGGTGGCGTGGCCGCGTCGACCAGAGAGGCTGATACATGAGCATCACGGACAAGGCCCCCGCGGGCCCCGGCATGAAGGACCGCATCGAGGCGGTCCTGGCCGCCACCCCCACGGGGCTGCTGATCAACGGTGCGTGGCGGGCCGCCTCGGACGGGGGGACCTTCGAGGTGGAGAACCCGGCCACCGGGCAGGTACTGGCCACGATGGCCTCGGCCACCCGGGCGGACTCCCAGGCCGCGATGGACGCCGCCGCCGAGGCTCAGAAGTCCTGGGCCCGCACCCCGGCGAGGGTCCGGTCGGAGATCCTGCGCCGGGCCTTCGACCTGGTGCAGGCCCGGGCCGATGACCTCGCCCTGCTGATGACCCTGGAGATGGGCAAGCCGCTGGCCGAGGCGGCCGGGGAGGTGAAGTACGGCGGGGAGTTCCTGCGCTGGTTCGCCGAGGAGGCCGTGCGCGACTACGGCCGCTACCTGGAGTCCCCCGAGGGCAACCTGCGGATGCTGGTCACGCACAAGCCCGTGGGCCCGTGCCTGCTGATCACCCCGTGGAACTTCCCGCTGGCGATGGCCACCCGCAAGGTCGCCCCGGCCGTGGCCGCCGGGTGCACCATGGTGCTCAAGCCCGCCCGGCTGACCCCGCTCACCTCCCAGTACTTCGCCCAGCTCATGCTGGACGCGGGCCTGCCGGCCGGAGTGCTCAACGTGGTCTCCTCCGCCTCCGCCTCTGACGTGTCCGAGCCGATCATGGCCGACCCGCGCCTGCGCAAGGTCTCCTTCACCGGCTCCACCCCGGTGGGCAAGCAGCTGATGAAGACCGCCACCGACAACGTGCTGCGCACCTCCATGGAGCTCGGCGGCAACGGGCCGCTGATCGTCTTCGAGGACGCCGATGTGGACAAGGCCGTGACCGGTGCCATGGCCGCGAAGATGCGCAACATGGGCGAGGCCTGCACGGCCGCCAACCGGCTGCTCGTCCACGAGGACGTGGTGGACGAGTTCGTGGCGAAGATGGCCGCCAAGATGTCGGCGCTGACCGTGGGCAACGGTGTGGACGACGGGGTGTCCGTGGGCCCGATGGTCGAGGCCAAGGCTAGGGACTCCGTCGAGGAGTTCGTCACCGACGCCGTGGCGCGCGGGGCGAAGGTCGTCGTGGGGGGCAAGCGCGTGGACGGGCCCGGCTACTTCTTCGAGCCCACCCTGCTGCGCGACGTCCCCACCGACGCCCGGGCGGTGACCGAGGAGATCTTCGGCCCCGTCGCCCCCGTCGTGACGTTCAGAGACGAGGACGAGGCCGTGGCGCTGGCGAATGCCACCGAGTACGGGCTGGCCTCCTACGTGTTCACCGAGAACATCTCCCGCGGCCTGCGGATCGGGGACCGCATCGAGTTCGGCCTCATGGGCCTCAACGTCGGGGTGATCTCGAATGCGGCCGCCCCCTTCGGCGGGGTCAAGCAGTCCGGGCTGGGTAGGGAGGGCGGGGCCGAGGGCCTGGCCGAGTACACCACCACCCAGTACATCGGCGTGGAGAACCCTTGGGCCAACGTCCCCAACCCCGGTACCGGCACCCCCGCCTGAGGACCTGACCCGCGATCCCGGCCCCGGGACGGCGGTCGTCGCAGGCAGCTGCGGCGACCGCCGTCCCGTGCCGGAGCGCGCCCGCTCGGCGTCCTCGTCCCCACCGTCTGACACCCACCGTCCCGTCCCACCGAAAGGAGATCTCGTCGTGACCGAGATCCAGTACCGGCTCGAGCAGGTCCGTCGCGTCGACGACGCCCTCCCGGGCCCCAAGTCCCGCGAGCTGTCCGAGCGGCGTGCCGCGGCCGTCGCCTCCGGAGTCGCGTCCTCCGTGCCCGCCTACGCCGCTGACGTCGACGGCGGGATCGTGCTCGACGTCGACGGCAACCAGCTCGTCGACCTCGGCGCCGGCATCGCCGTGACCACCGTGGGCGCCTCCGCCCCCGCCGTGGTCGCCAAGGTGCAGGAGGCCGTGGCGCACTTCACGCACACCTGCTTCATGGTCACCCCCTACGAGGGCTACGTGGCCGTCGCGGAGAAGCTCGCCGAGCTCTCCCCCGGCGACCACCCGAAGAAGGCGGCGCTGTTCAACTCCGGCTCCGAGGCCGTCGAGAACGCCGTGAAGATCTCTCGCGTGCACACCGGCCGCCAGGCCGTCGTCGTGTTCGACCACGCCTACCACGGCCGCACGAACATGACGCTCGCGATGACCGCCAAGGTCATGCCCTACAAGCAGGGCTTCGGCCCGTTCGCCGGCGAGGTCTACCGCGTGCCCGTGTCCTACCCCTTCCGGGACCCCGACGGCATGACCGGCGCCGAGGCCGCCCGCCGCGCGCTGCTCCAGGTGGAGAAGCAGGTCGGCGCGGAGAACGTGGCCGCCGTCGTGATCGAGCCCATCCAGGGCGAGGGCGGGTTCATCGTGCCGGCCGACGGATTCCTGCCGGCGCTGTCCGAGTGGTGCACCGAGCACGGCGCCGTGTTCGTCGTCGACGAGGTGCAGTCCGGCATCGCGCGCACCGGCGAGTGGTTCGCCGTGGACCACGAGGGCGTCGTCCCCGACCTGATCACCGTGGCCAAGGGCGTGGCCGGCGGCATGCCGCTGTCCGGCGTGGTCGGCCGCGCCGAGATCATGGACTCCGTCCACGCCGGCGGCCTCGGCGGCACCTACGGCGGCAACCCCGTGGCCTGCGCCGCCGCCCTCGGCGCCCTGGAGACCATCCAGGAGTGGGACCTCGTCGCCCGCGCCCGCCGGGTCGAGGAGATCATCCGCGAAGAACTGGCCCCGGTGGCCGAGGAGACCGGGATCGTGGGCGAGATCCGCGGCCGCGGCGCCATGATGGCGCTCGAGTTCGTCCGGCGCGGCGGCACGGAGCCCGACGCCGACGCCGCCAAGGCCATCGCCGCGGAGTGCCTCGCTCAGGGCGTCATCGTCCTGACCTGCGGATCCTTCGGCAACATCGTGCGCCTGCTGCCCCCGCTCGTCATCGGCGAGGAGCTGCTGCGCGACGGCCTGCGGGTGCTCGCGCAGGCCGTCCGCAACGCCGCGGCGTAGCGGCGCCCGCGCCCGGCCGCGCCCCGGCCGGGCCGCCGACCACCCGCTCCACCCCGCCGAGGGGCCCGCCCGGACGGACTTCGTCCGTCCGGGCGGGCCCCTCGGTGTCGCGGCCGGGGAGCGCCGAACGCGACTCCTCCCTGTGCCGGACGTCAGCCGGAGCAGCGCTCCTGCAGACCTCTGACCTCCTGGACCACGCCGAAGAAGGAGCGCTCGCCCCGCCGGAAGCCTGCGACGGCCTCCCGGACCGAGGTGAGCTGCCCGGAGACCTCGTCCGGGGCGGTGGCGGCGAGCTCGTCGACCTCAGCGAACAGTCCGGCGGGATCCTCCCGCAGCTGCTGCGGGGCGGTGCGCACGGTCTCGAGCACGCGGGCGCACGTCTCCTGGACGGTGGCGGTCGAGGCGTCGCCGGAAGTCGTGGGGGCGCTCGAGGCGTTGCCGGAGGTCGTGGGGGAGCTCGGGGCGGTGGACGCCGGCGCGTCGTCCTGCCCGGCGCCGGCCGCGGCGTCCCCGTCGGCGGAGGAGGAGCAGCCGGTGAGGGCCAGGAGCAGGACGGCCGCCGTCGCCGCGCGGCTCACCGCGGGACGGGGCGCACGGGCTGTCGGCACGGAGACCTCCTGCGGGGTCGAGGAACCGGGGGCGACCGGACAGCTGCCAGCCTACTAGCCTGGGCTCAGCGCCCCGCGGGCCCCGGACGGGTGCCGCACGACCCCGGACAGGAGCCACCGTGACCCCGATCGGAGACCTCAGCGCCGTGCAGCTGCGCGACGCGCTCGCGCGCGGCGAGCTGAGCGCGGTCGAGACCGCCGAGCACTTCCTGGTCAGGATCGAGGATCGCAATCCGGCGCTGGGGGCGTTCGTCCACGTGGCGGCGCACCTCGCCCTCGACCGGGCACGCGCGCTCGACGCCCTGCCCGCCGGGGCCGCGCGCGGCCCGCTGCACGGGGTGCCGCTCGCGGTGAAGGACCTGCACGACGTCGCGGGAATGCCCACCACCTACGGTTCCGCCGCCGTGGCCGGGCGGCGCGGCGGTGCGCCCGTGGCGGAGACCGACGACGACCTCGCGGCCGTGCTCAGCGCGTCCGGTGCGGTGCTCCTGGGCAAGACCCAGGTGCCCGAGTTCGGCCTCAACTGCTACTCCGAGAACCTCGTGGCCCCGCCGGCCCGGAACCCGCACGACCCGTCGACGGGGGCCGGCGGCTCGTCGGGCGGCCAGGCGGCGGCCGTGGCGGCGGGACTGCTCCCGGTGGCGCCGGGCTCCGACGGCGGAGGATCGGTGCGCATCCCGGCGGCGGTCTGCGGGCTCGTCGGGCTCAAGCCCAACCGCGGCCGGGTGCCCACCGCGGACGCGCAGGCGGACGCCGCCCAGCTCGTGGTGAACGGACCCCTCGCCCGCACGGCCGAGGACGCGGCACTGCTGCTCGACGTCCTGTGCTCCCCCGCCCCCGGCCCGGCGCACGGCAACGTGGTGCGGCGGGCGGTCCGCGCCGCCCCGCAGTCGTCGTTCCTCGAGGGCGTGCGCGCGGCGCGGCGGGGCGACCTCCCGTGGGGGGACCGGCCGCTGCGGATCGGGGTGAGCACCGGCTCCCCGTTCGACGCCGTGCAGGACATCGAGGTCGCCCCGGAGGCTCGCGCCGCCCTCGACGCGGGCGTCGCCCGGCTGCGGGCCGCCGGGCACGAGGTCGAGGAGGCCGAGCTGTCCTACGACCCCGAGTACCCCGGGGCCTTCTTCGATGTGTGGACCACGTCGATGGGCACGGCCCCGCTGGACGACGACCAGGCGGGGAGACTGGCCGGCCTCGCGGGGGCCTTCCGGGCCCGCGCCCTGCGCCGGTCGGCGGTCGAGCTGGCGCGGGCCGTGAGCGTCCTGCGCCGCATCGAGCAGGACGTGGTGCGTGCGTACGGCGCCTGGGACGTGGTCCTGACGCCTGCGCTCGCCATGACGCCGCGACCGCTGGGCTGGTACTGGGAGGGCTACGACCTCGCGGACGCCGCGGGCGCCGACCAGGACTACCGGCGCCAGTGCGGATACACGCCGTGGACCTCGATCGTGAACGTCGTGGGCCTGCCCGCCGTGACCGTCCCGACGCTGTGGGCCCGTGCCGCGGACGACGGGCCGGTCGTGCCCATGGGCGTCCAGCTCATCGGCCGTCCGAGCGCGGAGGCGCAACTGCTCGCCGTCGTCGCCCAGCTCGAGGACCAGGGCCTCACCGGCCCCCGCCCCGCGGCCTAGGAGTGGCCCAGGGCCTCCTCCTCCGCGTCGGGGTCGTCCGGGTCGGTGGCCGCCTCGGGGTCCTCCTCCGGCTCGAAACCGGTGGCGTTCTCGTCGGTGGTCAGCCCGATGCCCTGGTCGTTGTCCGGGACGGTGCCCTCCGGGCCCTTGCCCGAGCCCTCGGTGGTCTCGTCGGGTGCGTCGCTCATGGTGCCGGCCTCCTCGTTCGGTCCTGCCCTGTCTGATGCCCTCATCCTGTCCCACCGGCCACGATTCCTCCAGCCCCCCGCGCGGACCTCCCGCCCGGCACGGACCACGAAACCTGGCGACCCGATCGCGTGCCAGCCCCCACGCACCCGCCGCCCGGCGGTAGGTTGGGCGCCATGACCAACCGTGCGGGCACCGTCGCCCAACCCAGTGACCTCGTCGACCTCGGCAAACTCCTCGACGCCTACACCGACGTCGCGCCCGACCCGTCCGACCCGGACCAGCGCGTGGCGTTCGGCACGTCCGGGCACCGGGGCTCGTCCCTCAAGGCGTCGTTCAACGAGCAGCACATCGCGGCGATCACGCAGGCCATCGTGGAGTACCGCGCCGGCCAGCGGATCACGGGCCCGCTGTTCATGGGGAAGGACACCCACGCCCTGTCCGGGCCCGCGCAGGACACCGCCCTCGAGGTGCTGGCCGCCAACGGCGTCACCGTCCTGCTGGACTCCCGCGACGGCTACGTGCCCACCCCGGCGCTGTCCCACGCGATCCTGACTCACAACACGGGCCGGGCGGAGGGAATGGCCGACGGGATCGTCATCACCCCCTCGCACAACCCGCCCGGCGACGGCGGCTTCAAGTACAACCCGCCCAACGGCGGCCCGGCGGACTCCGACGCCACCGAGTGGATCGCCCAGCGCGCCAACCAGTTCCTCGAGAACGGCATGTCCGGGGTCCGCAGGGTCCCGCTGGCGCAGGCGCGCGCCGCGGAGACCACCGGCGGCTACGACTTCCTTGAGGAGTACGTGCGGACGCTGCCGGAGGTCGTCGACCTGGACGTGATCCGCGACTCCGGCCTGCACATCGGCGCGGACCCCATGGGCTCGGCCTCCGTGGCCTACTGGGGCGAGATCGCCCAGCGCTTCGGGTTGAACATGACCGTGGTGAACCCGGCCGTGGACCCGCAGTGGGCGTTCATGACCCTCGACTGGGACGAGAAGATCCGGATGGACTGCTCCTCCCCGTCCGCCATGGCCTCGCTCATCGGCAACCGGGACAAGTACGACATCGCCACCGGCAACGACGCCGACACGGACCGCCACGGGATCGTGACCCCGGACGCGGGCCTGATGAACCCCAACCACTACCTGGCGGTGGCGATCGACTACCTCTTCCGCGAGCGCACGGGCTGGTCCCCGGACGCCGGGGTCGGCAAGACGCTGGTGTCCTCCTCGATCATCGACCGGGTGGCGGCCTCCCTGGGCCGCGAGCTCGTGGAGGTGCCGGTGGGCTTCAAGTGGTTCGTGCCCGGGCTGATGGACGGCTCGATCGGCTTCGGCGGCGAGGAGTCCGCGGGCGCGTCCTTCCTGCGCCGGGACGGCTCCGTGTGGTCCACCGACAAGGACGGGATCATCCTGGCCCTGCTGGCCTCCGAGATCACGGCCCGCACCGGGAAGACCCCGTCCCAGCGCTACGCGGAGCTCACCCAGGAGTTCGGCGCCCCCGTGTACCAGCGCATCGACGCCCCGGCGAGCCGGGAGCAGAAGGCCGCCCTGAAGAAGCTCTCCCCGGCCCAGGTGGAGGCGGACACCCTGGCCGGTGAGCAGATCACGGCGAAGCTGACCAACGCCCCCGGCAACGGCGCAGCGATCGGCGGGCTGAAGGTCAGCACGAAGAACGCGTGGTTCGCGGCCCGGCCGTCCGGCACGGAGGACGTCTACAAGATCTACGCGGAGTCGTTCCTCGGCGAGGAGCACCTGCAGCAGGTCCAGCAGGAGGCCAAGGCGCTGGTGGACGGCGTCATCTCCTGACGGGGCCCGGAGGCGGTCCGGGCCGGTCCCGGGGCAGGACCCAGACCGCCTCCGCGGCGAGGACGTCGACCTCGACGACGTCCCCGTCCACCACCACGGGCACCGCGCGGGACCGGTGCTCGCCGAGCACGAGCTCCGTCCCGGGCCGGATGCCGGCGGTGCCGAGCCGGCGCAGCACGCCCGGATCCGCGTCCGAGACCCGGGCCACCACCACGGGACTGCCCGGTGGGACGTCGGCGAGGAGCACGGCCGGGGCGGTCGGCACGGTGCCGTCCTGCCGCGGGATCGGGTCGCCGTGCGGGTCCCGCTCGGGATGGCCCAGGAGGGAGTCCAGCCGGGCGACGAACTTCTCGCTCACGGCGTGCTCGAGGACCTCGGCCTCCTCGTGCACCTCGTCCCAGGAGTAGCCGAGGTGTCCGGTGAGGAACGCCTCGAGGATCCGGTGGCGCCGCACCATCTGGACGGCGACGTCCCGTCCGCGGGCGGTGAGGACGATGCCACCGTGGACCGGCCGGCTCAGCAGCCCCTGGGCCGTGAGCTTCTTGACGGCCTCCGACACGGTGGACGGGGACAGTCCCAGCCGCTGGGCCAGCCCGGTGGTGGTCACGGCGTCCGAGGACCACTCCTGGGCCAGCCAGACCGTCTTGAGGCAGTCCTGGACGGACCGGTTCAGTTCTTCCGCGCGCACGCCACCAGGCTAGCGGCCCGGGTCCACGGCGCCAGGGGCGGCCGTCCCGGGACGGACGGGACGCATTTTCCACCGGACCGGTCCTGGAAGTGAGCAGAACCAGCGGGGAATCCCAATGTTTCACAGTGTGACGATCATCGGGACGCCCCGGAGTCGGGAGCCTAGCCTGGAACCAGTGCCCGAGCGGCTCCGACGTCGCGGCCCCGCCCCTTCCGGAAGGAACTCCATGTCTCTCCACCTGCTCGAGATCGTTCCCGCCTCCGCGTCCAAGGACGCCGTGACCCAGCTCATCGCCACGGTCTCCGAGACCGTCTCCGCGGCAGGCGCCGAGTTCATCGAATCCCAGGTCACGGCCGACCACGGACGGGTGTTCGTGATCGTCGAGGCCGACAGCGCGGAGGATCTCGCCCAGACGGTCCGCACCGCCGCCGGGGACGCCGCCGCGGAGGTCACCGGCCCCGACGCCGTCCGCCTCGTGGGCGCCGAGCTCGACGACATCAAGAAGCTCAAGGGCGACGCCCAGTTCCTGGTGGAGTGGGACATCCCCGCCGAGATCACCATGGAGCAGTACCTGGCGCGCAAGAAAGCCAACTCCCCGAAGTACGCCGAGGTCCCCGAGGTCTCCTTCCTGCGCACCTACGTGCGCGAGGACACCGCCAAGTGCCTGTGCTTCTACAATGCCCCCGACGAGGCCTCCGTGGAGCGCGCCCGCCAGGCCGTGGGCACCCCGTTCGACCGGCTGTTCAAGCTCAACGTCTGAGGGGCCGCAGCACTCGACGACACGGCGGTCCCCCGAACCGGGGGCCGCCGTGTCGTGCTTCCCGCCCCGGGCCCGCCCGCCGTGCGGACCGGCCCCGCCCCGCACTCCCCCGGCAGAACGGACCACCATGACCCAGTCCACTCGCTCCCCGTCCCCGGCCGGCGGGCCGGCCCCCGAGGACCGGCCGCTGCTCGCCCCGCTCGTCGACTACCCGGACCACGACCTCGTCCGCCGCACCGCCGCGGCCCGGGCCCGCGACGTCGACACGGCCGCGGCCTCCCCGCTGGAGACCCTGCGCGAGCTGGGCGCCCGGGGGCTTCTGGACCTCGGCCTGACCGGGTCTCTGGCCCCGCAGGCCGCCGTCGTGTTCGACCTCGCCACCGAGTGCACCGCCACGGCGTTCTCCCTGTGGGCCCACCGGGCGACCGTCGAGTACCTCGCGGCCACGGGGACGCAGATCCCCGCTGACGTGCGGTCCGGGGCCGTGCCCGGCTGCTCGGCGATGGCGCCGGCCTTCAAGGACGCGGCCGGCATCGGGGAGATCCCCGTGACGCTGAGCGCCGGCGCATCGGGACCGGTCCTCGACGGCACCGTCCCCTGGGCCTCCAACCTTTACCCCGAGGGCGTCGTGGTGCTGCCCGCCGTCCGGGAGGACGGCACGCGCGTGGTGGTCCGGACCCGGGTGTCGGCGCCCGGCGTCACGGTGCGGCTGCTCGAGAACCTGATGGCGCTCAACGCGACGGCCTCGGGCGTGCTCGTCCTCGAGGACGTGGCCGTCGACCCCGCCGAGGACCTGCTGAGCGAGGACGTCCCGTCCTTCCTGGCGGCCGTCCGCGGCCCGTTCCTGCTGCTGCAGAGCGCGTTCTGCCTCGGCCTCTCGGCCGCCGCGCTGACAGCCGCGCACGAGGCCATGCAGGGCGTCGCCGAGGTGTTCCGGGAGGAGCTCGAGGAGGCCACCGCCGAACACCGGCGCCTGCGCGCCGACCTGCTGCGCCTCGCGGAGGCGCCCCGGGAGACCGGCCCCCGGGAGCTGTTCTCCCTCCGGCTGGACGCCGCGCTGCTCACGGGCCGGGCCACCCGGATCGAGGGCAAGGTCGTGGGCGGGCGCGGCTACGCCATGTCCTCCCCCACGGCGCGCCGGGCCCGCGAGGCCGCGTTCCTGCCCGTCCAGTCCCCCACGGAAGGACACCTGCGGTGGGTGCTGCAGAACCTGGCCTGAGCCGCGCCGTCCCCGCTTCCCGGCCCGCACTCACCGTCCGCGGGCTGCGCAAGAGCTATCCGGGATCCTCCGCCCCCGCCCTCGACGGAGTGGACCTGACCCTGCGCAACGGCGAGACCTTCGCGGTGCTGGGTCCCAGCGGATCCGGGAAGTCGACGCTGCTGCGGGCGATCGCCGGGCTCGAGCCCCTGGACGGGGGCAGCATCGAGTTCGGGAACGCCGACGAGCGCTTCGCCGTCGTCTTCCAGGACCCCGGGCTGTTCCCCTGGCTGTCGGTGCGCCAGAACATCGCCCTCGGCGGCCGGTACCGGCGCAACCGCGACCGCTTCGAGGACTCCCGCGTGGACGACCTGCTCGAGATCCTCGGCCTCGGCCCGCTCGCCCACACCCCCGTGCAGGAGCTCTCCGGCGGGCAGGCCCAGCGCGTGTCGGTGGGCCGCGCGCTCGCGGTGCGCCCCGACGTGCTGCTGCTCGACGAGCCGTTCAGCGCCCTGGACCCGGCGACCCGCAAGGACCTCCAGCTGTGGCTGCGCGCCCTGGCGACCGAGCTCGACCTGACGATCTTCCTGGTGACCCACGACGTCGACGAGGCCATCACCCTCGGCGACCGGATCGGCTTCTTCGCCGGTCCGCGCGGGTTCCGGCAGCAGTGGGTCCCGGCGCAGGACGGCACGACGGCCGAGCAGATCCTGGCCCACTACCGCGGGGCCGACGACGGCCTCGGGAACTGGGTCATATGAGCGCCGGCGGACCGAGCCGGCGGGTCCTGCTGCGGGCCGGGGCGGGGGCCGCGGCCCTCACCGGACTCGGCTGGGGCGCGGGCTCCCTCTACGCGGGCAGCCAGCAGGACGCCCGCGGCGCGGCCGACCCCGGGCGCCCCCTGCGGATCGGGTACCTCCCGATCACGGACGCCTCTCCCCTGCTGGTCGCCCACGCCAACGGGTACTACGACGACGCCGCCGTCCCGGTGGCCGACCCCGTGCTCTTCCGCAGCTGGTCGTCGCTGTCCGAGGCGTTCGTGGCGGGCAAGGTGGACGCGATCCACCTGCTGATGCCCATGGCCCTGTACATGCGCTACGGGCTGCGGGCCGACGTGCGCATCACCGCGTGGAACCACACCAACGGCTCCGCGCTGACGGTCCGTCCGGACGTGGCCGAGGTTGCCGACCTGGCCGGGGAGTCCGTGGCGATCCCGGCGTGGTGGTCCGTGCACAACGTGGTGGTCCAGAAGCTGCTGCGCGCCGCGGGCCTGACCCCGGTGATGCGGGAAGGTCCGTCCCGGGCGCGGCGGACGGTGTCCCTGCTGCCCATGGCCCCCTCGGACATGCTCCCCGCGCTGAACAACGGCGTCATCGGCGGGTACGTGGTGGCCGACCCGTTCAACGCCGCCGCCGAGGCGCGGCAGGTGGGGCACATCCACCGGTTCCTCGGCGACGTGTGGCGCGACCACGCGTGCTGCGTGACCATGATGCGCGGCGAGCTCCTCCGCAACCGTCCCGCGCACGCCGCAGGTTTCATGGACGCCCTCGTCCGGGCGCAGGCCTGGGCCCGGCAGAACCGCCCCGAGACCGCGGCGCTGCTGGCCGCCGGCTACCTTCCTCAGCCCCGGCCCGTGATCGAGCAGGCCCTGACCTACTCCGCAGCCGAGCACGAGGACGCGCTCCAGCACCCGGGCTGGCACGGCGAGCGCCTGGACTTCCGCCCCTACCCGTACGCGAGCTTCACCGAGGAACTGGTGCGCGCCATGCAGGACACCGTCGTCGACGCGCCGGCGGGGTTCCTCGACGGACTGGACCCGGCGCTCGTCCACCGCGAGCTCGTCGACGACAGGCTCGTGATCCGCAGCATCGAGAAGGCCGGCGGCCTCGGCGCCTTCGGCCTGAACAGCACCACCCGGACCGAGGAGATCAGCGCATGAGCGCGCCGCACCCAGCCCCGCAGGACGCCCCGGGGACCCCCACCGACCTCGACGACGTCGCCCGCGCCGACCCGTCCCGGACCGGACCGGCCGGGTCCGCTCCGGTGCGGACGACCCGGCGCTCCGGGTCCCGCTGGACCGGCCCGGCCTGGGGAGTCTTCGGGGTGCTGGTCACGATCGCCGTGTGGTGGGCGTTCACCCACGCCGCGGCCGGGGCGAACACCATGGTCGCCTCCTTCCAGCCGGAGCGCATGCCCGGCGCCGTGGCCTCGCTGATCGAGCGGGGGGTGGTGGTCCAGGACGGTCTGACGAGCCTGTGGCGCCTGCTGTGCGGGCTGGCCGTCGCCACGGGCCTGGGCGTTCCGCTGGGCCTGCTCATCGGCTCCTACCATCGTTTCCGGTGGACCAGCGCCCCGGTGGTGCAGTTCCTGCGGATGGTCTCCCCGCTGTCCTGGGCGCCGGTGGCCGTGGCGCTGCTGGGGGTGGGCAACGCCCCGGTCGTCTTCCTCGTGGCCGCCGCCGCGGTCTGGCCGATCACGATGAACACGGCCGCCGGCGTCAAGGCCCTGGACCCGCTGCACCTGCGGGTCGCCGAGACGCTCGGGGCCACCCCGGTCGAGCGGCTGCGCACCGTGGTGTTGCCCAGCATCCGGCCGTTCGTCATGACCGGGGTGCGGCTGGCCCTGGGGATCTCCTGGGTGGTCATCGTCCCGGCCGAGATGCTCGGGGTCAGCAGCGGCCTGGGCTACGAGATCCTCAACGCCCGTGACCGGCTGGCCTACGACGAGATGCTCGTGGTGATCCTCGTCATCGGCCTGCTGGGCATGGCGCTCGACCAGCTCGCGCAGTGGCTGCTGCGCGAACCGGGCCCGCGCCGCTGAGCCTCAGCGGGCCCGGAAGCGGGCCCGCTTGTGCGAGCCGTCGCAGAACGGCTTGATGGACGACGCCCCGCAGCGGCACAGCGCCACGGTGGCGCGCCCCGGGTCGATGGGCCGGTCGTCGCCGTCCAGCAGTTCGTAGCCTCCGCGCACCAGCAGCGGGCCGTCGGGGCACACGGTGATCGTCACCGGCTCACCGGACCCGGAGTCGGGGAGAGGTGCCGGACCGGGGGCGGGGCCCGGCACGGAGTCCCCGGAACGGTGCTCCGCGCTCACCGGACGAGCTCCGCGGCGCCGCGCCGGGACGGCTCCGCCGTGGCCGGGCGCAGCGCGGACTCCCCCGCCTCCCACCGCGCGAGCGCCTGGTGGGCGGCGAGCGCGTCCAGGTGCAGGACGCAGCGCGCGCCGAAGAAGACGTCCGCGGCGACGGCGGTGTCCTCGACCACGAGGCCCCCGGCCATGTCCCGGGCCGCGATCTGCTCGTGGGCGGCGTCGGCCTCGACGTGCTCGTCGTAGAACGCGGCCGCGGCGGGCAGCCCCAGGCGGTGGAAGCCGCGCGCCAGGAACTTGGAGGGCACGGAGGACGTCATCTCGTACATCGCCAGGTGCCCCACCACGGCGCCGCGCAGCCGTCGGTGCAGACCGAACATCGTGACGGTGTTGATCCCGGCGAGCCACTCGGCGGGCACCCGGTCCACGGCGCTGCCGTAGGAGTCGTCGAGGCCCGCCTCGCGCATCCCGGCCGCGAACAGCGCCGAGTGCATGCGCAGGGCGTTGCCGCCGCCGTACTCGTCGACCTGGATCTCGATCAGCCCGGCCTTGGCCCGGCCGCTCAGCCGCGGGATGCCCCAGGTGTGCGGATCGCCCTCCATGAGCTGGTAGACGGACTTGAGCTGCAGGAACTCCCGTGCCTGCTCGCCGTCCGCCCGGCCGGAGAGGTGGCGTGCCAGGCTGGGCCCGTCGTCGTCGGCGGCCATGGCGAACAGGGCGTCGGCGACCGACTGCGGCGTGCCGGGCACGGTGTCGGCGGGCAGCTCCGCGCGCAGCTGCGCCTCGAGCGCGCCGGAGAGGACCTCCCGCGCGCGCAGCAGCTCGGGGTCGCTCTCCCAGCGGTCGTCGACCCCGTCGACGCCCTGGTAGTGCAGGCAGTGGAGGACGAACAGGCTGAGCTGGACGTCGTCGTCGGCGAGCACGCCGTCCGCGCGGGACACGGCGGCACGGGCCGCCGCCGGCAACGCCCCGGCCCGCGCCTCGGCCCCGGGGGTGCCGGGCTCCTCCTGGAGCACCGCGAGGAGGTCCTCTCCGAGCGGCCCTCGTGGCTGTGGCTGACGCATGTGTCGACTCCTGTCCGGACGGTGCGGCTGATCGCGCCCCATCATAGTTTCCATCACCGTGCTGATCATATGGACGTCGTCCGACACCGCCCGGACGCCGGGCCCGGGTCCCCCTCTCCGCCCCGCGGAGGCACCGAGTACAGTGGTGGAGGCCCGGATCCGGGCCTCCACCCCGCCGTCGAGGAGACCCGCATGAGTTCCCCCGTGCCCGGACGCACCATCGCCACCCGCCTCGGCCTCGGCTGGCGCCTCCACGGCGACGGCCGCACCGTCACCGCCGGGGAGGTCGTCAGGCCGCGGGAGCGGCTCACCTGGCCCCGCACGGTCACCATCGGCGCGCAGCACGTGGTCGCCATGTTCGGCGCCACGTTCCTGGTGCCGCTGATCACGGGCTTCCCGCCCTCCACCACGCTGTTCTTCTCCGGCGTGGGCACGATCCTCTTCCTGGTGGTCACCGCCGGCCGGGTGCCGTCCTACCTCGGCTCGTCCTTCGCGTTCATCGCCCCCATCACCGCCTCGATGAACCAGTACGGCCCCGGTGGCGCGCTGGGCGGCGTCCTCATGGCGGGCGCGGCGCTGTTCCTCATCGGCCTGGTGGTGCAGGTCGCGGGCACGGCCTGGCTCCAGAAGCTCATGCCTCCGCTGGTCACGGGCACCATCGTGGCGCTCATCGGGTTCAACCTGGCGCCGTCCGCGAAGGACAACTTCATGGCCGCCCCGGTCACCGGGTTCGTGACCCTGGCGTCCATCGTGCTGATCTCGGTGGTCTTCCGCGGCCTGCCCGGCCGGCTGTCGATCCTGCTCGGCGTGCTGATCGGCTACCTGACGGCAGTGGTCCGGGGCGAGGTGGACTTCGCCGCGGTCGGCGCCGCGTGGCAGGCGCAGGGGCTCTTCGGGCTGCCCCCGTTCCAGACCCCCGAGTTCCACCTTCCCCTGATGGGCCTGTTCGTCCCCGTCATCCTCGTGCTGGTGGCCGAGAACATCGGGCACGTGAAGTCCGTGGCCCTCATGACCGGCGACGACCTCGACCCGTACATGGGGCGCGCGATCATGTCCGACGGGCTGGCCACCGTGATCGCCGGCTCGGGCGGCGGCTCGGGCACCACGACCTACGCCGAGAACATCGGCGTCATGGCGGCCACGCGCGTCTACTCGACGGCGGCCTACTGGGTCGCCGCCGTCGTGGCGATCCTGCTGAGCGTCTTCCCGGTCTTCGGCGCCGCAGTGGCCACCGTTCCCGCGGGGGTCCTGGGCGGGGCCGCCACGGTGCTGTACGGGATGATCGGCATGCTCGGCGTGCGGATCTGGGTGCAGAACCGCGTGGACTTCTCGAACCCGGTCAACCTCACCACCGCCGCGGTGGCCATGATCATCGGGGTCGCCGACTACACGTGGGAGGCCTCCGGGCTGCAGTTCGCGGGCATCGCCCTCGGCACGGCGGCCACGCTCGTGGTCTACCACCTCATGTCGGCCGTGGCCCGCGTGCGGGGGACGGTGAGCAGCGACCCGCTCGCCCCCGACACCACGCGGCTGCCCTCCCCCCTGGGCTGAGTCCGCGGGGCGTCCTGCTACTCGTCGGTAGACGAAATGTGCCGACGAGAGGCCACCATTCCCGAGGACCCACGCCTCCTTTCCCCTAGCGTGGATTGCGGGAGGGCCGAGCAGCCGGCCGCGCACCACGAGCTGCAGGGGAGAGAACATGCACCACAAACCGTCCGTCCTCGTCCAGGTCGACCTCGACGGCAGGCACATCAGACTAGTGGTCAGCGGCTGCGTCACCGAGCTCAACCACCGGGCCCTGTGCCCCCTGGTGCGCCGGGCCCGCACCCTGGTGCCTGGCATCGCCGTGGTCGTGGACCTCACCACCGCCCACCACGTCGAGCCGGCCGCCGTGGATCTGCTGCGCTGGGCCGCGGAGCACGAGGACGCCGTGCGCGGCACGCCCGCCGTCGACTTCGTGCTCCCCGCCGAGCTGCCCGGCCACGGCGCCGTGACCCGGCTCGCCGGCTGGAGGGGCGCCCGGCGCCGCCCAGGAGCCCCCGAACCCGCACGCGGGGGCGCAGGGTCGGTGGCCGCCCCGGAGCCCCGCCTCGCGGGCTGAACCGACCCGTACCGGCCCCCTCAGAGGGAGGTCACCTCGTGAGCACGATCAGCTGAGCCCTGATGGCGCACCCCGCCGCCCCCGAGCTCACGCGCGAGGAGCGGGCGGCCGAGGCCGGGTGCATCGAGGTGTGCCTGGACGCCGCCCAGATCTGGCGGATCGGCGCCGACGCCTGCGTGGAGGAGGACGCCGTCGCGGACCTGCCGGCCCGGAGAAGCTGACCTGGACGCCGCCCCCGGAGCGAGCCGTGCCGGGGACGCGGGCCGCTTCAGTGCCGGACCACGAGCACCGGGCAGTGGGCGTAGGAGATGCACGCGTGGGACACCGAGCCCAGGGCCGAGCCGAGCAGCCCGCCGCGGCCGCGCCGGCCGAGCACGAGCAGCTGCGCGGTCTCGCTCTCCGCGATGAGCCGCCCGGCCGGGCGGCCGTGCGTGACCGTGGTGGTCAGGCGGCCGGGGACGTCCTCCCCGAAGACGGCCGCGACCGTGCGCGCGAGGATCCGCTCGTGGTTGGCGCGCAGCGCCTCCTCGTCGACGAGGAGCTCGGCGTCCAGCACGGTGGGGTCCCCCGCGCACGCGATCGCCTCCACCGGGGCGTCGAGGGCCTCCGCGAGTCTCGCCGCGAGCCGCAGGGCCTCCATCGAGGACTCCGAGCCGTCGATCCCCACGAGGATCCGCTGGTCCGTCGGTGCACTCATGACCGAACCTCCTTGTCCGGGCCGGCTGCCTGGAGCCGGCCTGTCGGTGCCGCGTGGCCCGCGCCGGGTGGCCGGCGCCGGCCGGTCAGTGCCGGACGACCAGCACCGGGCAGTGGGCGTGGGCGATGCACGCGTTGGAGACGGAGCCCAGGGCCGAGCCGCGCAGGCCGCCGTGGCCGCGTCGGCCGAGCACCAGCATCAGGGCGTCCTCGCTCTCCTCGACGAGACGGGCCGCGGCCCGCCCGTGGAGCAGCTCGGCGCGCACGTGCGCCGGAATGTCCGCACCGAACACGTCGGCGACCGTCGACCGGAGCTGCTCCTCGCTGCCGGCCGGCGGCCTGTCAGGGTCGACGGTCGCCCAGCCCTCGTAGAGGGGCGGTCCCTGCCAGAACATGAGGGCGACCAGCGGGACGTCCAGGGCCCGGGCGATCCTGTCCCCCGTGCGGAGGGCCTCCTTCGAGGACTCCGATCCGTCGATGCCGACGAGGATCCGCTGCTGCGATGGGGCGTCCATGGTCGAACTCCTTCGTTCCGGCGCCCGCGGGCCGTGCCCGGGCGCGTTCCCTCCACCAGGAACCCGGCGGACTGCTCAGTGCCGCACCACGAGGACGGGGCACTTGGCGTGGGAGACGAGGGCCGAGGAGACGGAGCCGAGGATCATCCCGAGCACCCCGCCCGTGCCCCGCCGCCCCACCACCAGCATCCGGGCCTGCTCGCTCTCCTCGATGAGCCGGGCGGCGGCCTGCCCGCGCAGGAGCCGGGCGGTCAGGTTCGCCGGGCGCTGCTCCCCGAACACCTCGGCGAGCGTGCTCTCGAACAGCTGCTCGCTGCCGCGGCGGAACTCCTCGGGGTCCACCACGCGATAGCTCTCGTAGAGCAGTGGGTCCTCCCAGCACATGATGGCCTCGAGCGGGGCGCCCAGGGCCTCGGCGAGCCGCACTCCCTCCCGGAGGGCGGCCTTGGACGAGCCGGAGCCGTCGACCCCCACGACGATCCGGTCTCCGGACGAGGAATCGCCCATGGTGTTCCCCCTTGTTCCCGGCGGGCCTGCCGGTCCACCTGCCTCCACGATAGGACCCGGCGAGGTACGTCACAACGGCCCCTCGGTCCCGGAACCTGCGTGACCGCCGGAGGGAGGGAACGACCCGGTCCGCCCGCCGTCGCACGGGTGGCGCGCGGCCTGCTCAGCCGCGGGTCACCTGGATCTTCTTGGTCGCCGGCGGCTCGACGTACCCGGCGACGGGGACGCGGACCTCGAGCACGCCGTCACGGTAGGCGGCGCTGATGTCCTCGTCCAGGCACCCGGCGGGCAGTGGCAGGGTGCGGGAGAACGAGCCGTAGCGGAACTCGGAGCGGTAGCTGCCCTTGTCCTTGTGCTCGGTCCGCTCCCTGCGCTCGGCCCGCAGGTGGAGCACGTCGTCGGCCACGGTGAGCTCCACGTCCTGCTCGGGATCGATGCCGGGCAGCTCCGCCCGGATCACCACGGTGTCACCGTCCCGGTACTCCTCCACACGCGGCCAGGACGCCTCGACGTCCCCCTCCAGGAGGCGTCGGATGGGCTCGAGCATCTCCAGGCCCTCCCTGCGCATCAATCCGGCCATGACCTGACTCCTTCCCGTGGCACCCGCTCCGCGGCGGGACCGGGGGCGTCGGCCCGGCCGGCCGGGAGGACGGGTGCGGTCCGCCTCGACCCTTCCAGCGTAGACACCCCCGACCGGACGCGTAAGAGCCGCGGGGTCCGGGACGCATGATGACGAGGGCACGCGCCGACGGCCCCGCGGAGCACTGGATCCGCAGGTGTGACAGGGCGATGAGCGCGGCATCCCACGGGTCCGCCGCCGTCCGGCGCTCTGCCCCGCCTGGACGCCTCAGAAGCCTGTCGGCTCGGTCTCCAGCTCGGGCTCCTCGGGCGGGCCCTCGTGGTGCAGGGGCCTCAGTGCGGCGGTCGTCCCGAACCACAGCAGTGCGTCGTAGCGCTCTCCCATGCGGGTGGGGACGTAGTTGCCCGCCTCGCGCCACGGGTGGTACACCACCCCGATGGCCCGGTGGCCGAACCTCCCGGAGAGCCAGGGCCCGGAGCGGTCGCGGCCGAAGACGAGCAGCGAGGCCTCCTCCAGGGCCCGGTGCAGGAGGTCCTCGTGGCTGCCGGGACGCGCCTCCGGGACGGCGACGACCTCCTCGGCCGCGCCCCACGACTCCGCCGCGACCACCGTGCCGGCCCAGGAGGCGAGACCCACGAGCACCACCTCGTGCGCGGCGTGGCGCTCGCGCAGCAGCTGGCCCACGTTGACCAGCCCGGCGTCGAACATGTCGGTGGCCCGGGCGTCCCCCACGTGGGAGTTGTGCTCCCACACCAGGCCCTTGGCGCCGGGCCCGTGGTGGCGGGAGAGCAGGCCGGCGGTGTCCGCCATGTGCTCGTCCCGCACGTTCCAGGACTGCCGGTCGCCGCGCACCATGGTCCGGTAGTAGCGCTCGGCGTCGACCGCGACCATGGCGTTGAGGGCGGCGTCGAACGCGGCGGGGTCCCCGGCCATCCGGTCCATGGCGCGCCGGCGCACCTCGGCCAGGAGGGCGACGACGTCGGCCTCGCACCCCTCGGGCACGATCCGCGTCCGCCGCGCGTACCGGTGCGGGTCCTCGTGGAAGGGGACGAAGCACTGCCACGCCTGCAGCGCGGCGGGCAGAGCCTCGGGGGCGGTGGCCTCGAGCCAGCCGATGATCTCCCGCAGCGAGTCCCACAGCGAGTAGACGTCCAGGCCGTAGAAGCCCACCTGCTCGTGGCCGGCCCGTCGGGCGTTCTCCTCCCGGAGCCAGTCGAGGAACTCGGCGACCTCCTCGTTCGCCCACATCCACGTGGGCCAGCGCCCGAAGCCCGCGAGGACGCCGCGCGCGTCGAGGTCCTGGTCCGCCTCGCCGCGCACCCACCGGTTGAGCCGCCAGCAGTCCGGCCAGTCCCCCTCGACCCCGATCCAGGTGAAGCCGTGCTCCTCGATGAGCCGGCGGCTGAGCAGCGCCCGCCACCGGTAGTACTCGTGCGTGCCGTGGGACGCCTCCCCCACGCACACGAACCGGGCGCCGGCGCAGCGCTCGACGAGCGGGTCGAGATCCTGCGCCCCCTCCAGCGGCTGCGCGAGGGAGCGGATCTCCGCGAGGATCCCGGCCTCCCGAGCGGGCCCGCGCCCTCGCGGGCTCACCGGGCCGTCCCGTCGCCGCGCTCCCCGGCCGGGTGGAGGTGGCGCAGGAACCAGTCCCGGGCCAGACCGGCGGCCTCGGCGAGCGTGCCGGGCTCCTCGAAGAGGTGCGTGGCGCCCTCCACGACCGCCAGCCTGGTGGGACAGTGCATCGACTCCTGCGCCCACCGGTTGAGGCCGAGCACCTCGGAGTCCTCGCTGCCGACGATCATCAGGGTGGGCGCCTGCACCGAGCGCAGCCGCTCGTCCGCCAGGTCGGGGCGGCCGCCGCGGGAGACCACGGCCGCGATCGACGCGCCGGGCTCGGCCGCGGCCCACAGGGCGGCGCCGGCGCCCGTGCTCGCCCCGAAGTACCCGACCGGGGACGCCGCGGATCCCGGCTGCTCGCGCAGCCAGGCCGTGGCCAGGAGCAGCCGCTCGGCGAGCAGGCCGATGTCGAAGACGTTGCCGCGGTCCGTCTCCTCCCCTGGCGTGAGCAGGTCGAGCAGCAGGGTGCCGAGCCCTGCCTGCTGCAGCACGGAGGCCACGTACTGGTTCCGCGGGCTGTGCCGGCTGCTGCCGCTGCCGTGGGCGAAGACGACCACCCCGGCGCCGGGCCCCGGCAGGTGCAGGTGCGCCGCCAGCTGCTCTGCGCCGGCCGGGATGCGCACGTCGGCGTCGACCGGAAACCCGTGCGCGGTCTGCCCCGGGCGGGACGGCGGGGGCAGCTCCGGCTGGTGGCGGCGCCGGGCGGCGTCGAGCAGCGCCACCACCTCGTCGTCCTCCGTGGCGGAGAAGTCCCGGTAGTGGTAGCCGACGGCCGTGAAGTACGGAGGGGTTGCGAGGCAGACCACCTCGTCAGCCTCGACCACCCGGCCCAGGGCCTCCTGCGGGGCCACCGGGACGGCCAGCATCACGCGCGCGGCACCCAGCTGGCGGGCGATCCGGCAGGCCACGCGGGCCGTGGAGCCGGTGGCGATGCCGTCGTCGACGACCAGTGCGGTCCGCCCGGTGAGATCGACCCGTTCCCGGCCCTCCCGGAAGCGCGCCGTCCGGGCCTCGAGCACGGCCCGCTCCCGCGCCTCGATCTGCTCGAGCTGTGCGTCCGTCACCCCGAAGTACTGCAGGGTCCGCTCGTCGAGCACGCGGGCGCCCTCCTCCCCGATGGCGCCCATGGCCAGCTCCGGCTGGGAGGGGACCCCCAGTTTGCGCACCACGATGACGTCCAGCGGCGCGTCGAGGATGTGGGCCACCTCGTGGGCCACGGGCACCCCGCCGCGGGGCAGACCCAGCACCACCACGTCCTGCGCGCGCAGGGACCTCAGGCGCTTTCCCAGCTGCCGCCCGGCCTCGACCCTGTTCTCGAAGACCACCATGGTCCCCACCGCCTCTCCGGCGGGCGCGCGGCCCACCGCCCCTCCGGTGCTCCCCCGGCTCCGCCCACGCCCTCGGGTCCCGCGGACCGCGGTGGAGGACTCCAGCGTAGGCAGGCGGGGAACGCCGTGGAAGGCCCGGGGGCCAGGTGACGGCCGTGGACAACGCCCCTGGCCCGACCCACAATGTGAGCACGCCCCGGCGGCCGGCCGTGTCCCGGGCGCCCCGGACGGACGTCCCGCACGGGCGGGAGAACGGAGCACGCCGCATGAAGGACCGCAGGAAGGGCAGCGCTGAGGACCGCACCGGCGGCAGGATCCTGCGGTCCGTCTACACGTTTTTCCTGGGGCTGCTGCTGGCCCTATTCGTGGGTCTCGGCGTCGCCACGGTCCACCCCGGCCCGGAGGAGCCCGCGCCGCCCCCGGCGATCGCGATGGCGCGGGAGTCCCGCGAGCTCGCCCCGGAGGAGCAGCAGCAGTGGGCGTCGCACGAGCGCGAGCGGGAGGCGTGGGAGGAAGAGTCCATGCGGCACAGCCGCGACGTCGGCCTGTTCGCCCTGGCCGCCTCCCTCGTGCTGGTGGCCGTGAGCCTGGCTGTGGAACGGCGCAGACCGGTGCTCGCCCACGGCGTGCTGCTCGGAGGCCTGTTCACGCTGTTCCACAGCGTGGTCCGCAGCCTGATCTCGCAGGACACCGTCGCCGCGTTCGCCGTGGTCACCGTGGCGCTGGTCGTGGTGCTGTACCTCGGCTACCGCCGGTTCGTGGACCGGCCCACCGAGACCGGTGACCGCCCGGGTCCGCCCCCCGTGGTGGTCAGCGACAACGGGAAGCACCCGTCCCGCCGCTGAGCGGACCGGACACGTGCCGCCCGGTCAGAGTGGCAGCGGCAGCTTCTCGTCGAGCACGGCCCGCACGGCCTCGACGTCGACGTCCGTGATGGAGGCGTGCTCCCAGGCCGGCTGGTTGTCCTTGTCCACGAGGACCGCCCGCACGCCCTCGGAGAAGTCGGGCCTCGCGATCGTGTCCGCGGCGAGGCGCAGCTCCCGCTCGAGGCAGGAGCGCACGCCCTCGTCGGCCGCCCCGCGCTCGAGCAGCTCGAAGGTGCGCACCAGCGAGGAGGGGCTCATCCCCGCGAGGTCCTCCGGTGCGGCGGCGACGATCTCCTCGAGGGTCGGGGCGCCGTAGCGCTCCTCGATCCGGTCCCACCGCGCCACCACGGAGGACGGCTCGGGCTCGCGCGCGAAACGGACCAGCGCGTCCTCCGGGCCCTCCTCCACGACGGCCCCGGCGAGGGCCTCGAAGTCCTCGTCCGCCACGAGGACGTCGGCCAGCCCGAGGGCGACGGCGTCCGCGCCGCTGACCCGCTGCCCGCCGAGGGCGAGCCAGCGGCCCACGGCCAGGCCCTGCTCCCCGCGGCGGTCCGGCCTCGAGACGCGCGGCAGGAACCAGGAGGCGCCGATGTCCGTGAAGAAGCCGATCTTCGTCTCGGGCATCGCCATGACCGTCGACGGTCCCACCACGCGGTGGGACCCGTGCACGGAGATGCCCATGCCGCCGCCCATGCAGATCCCGTTCATGAGCGCCACGTAGGGCTTCGGGTAGTCCGCGATCAGGCAGTCGAGGGCGTACTCGACGGCGAACACCCCGGTGGCCTCCTCCGTCCGCCCGCCGAGCACGGCGTCGCGGACCTCCCGGATGTCGCCGCCGGCGCACCACGCCCGCGGAGAGGCCGAGGTGACGAGCACGTGACGCACGGCGTCGTCGTCCCGCCACGCGTCGAGCGCGGCCTTGAGATCCCGGTACATCTGCGCGGTCAGCGCGTTGAGCTGGCGGGGCCGGTTGAGCACGACGTGCCCGGTGCCGTTGCGGACCTCGGTCAGGACGTGCTGCGCGGTGCCGGTCGTGGCGGTGTCGGTCATGGCTCCCACCTTGCCACGGGCACGGACGCCGTGTCATGGCTCACACGCCCGAGGGCGGCCACTGTCCCCGCTGCGCGAGGACCGCGGCGAGCAGGTCGGCGCGGTCGGTGACGATCCCGTCGACCCCGAGCTCGAGCAGCTCCGTCATCTCGGCGGTCTCGTTGACGGTCCACACGTGCACGTCGATGCCGTGCCGGTGGGCGAAGCCCAGGAAGCGGGGGGTCACGAGCTGGACCTCCGCCCCGCCCCGCATCCGGTAGCAGCGGGGGATCTGCACGGTGTCGAACGGCTCGATCCACCGGGCGGCCGCCCGCCGGGCGAGACGCCAGCTGGGCCCGCCCAGCCATGAGCACACGAGCAGCAGGCGCATCCCCTCCTTGCCGGAGGACGTGGGCACGGTCCGGCCGTCGAGCTCGCGGATCCGCCGCAGCGTGCGGCGCCGGCGGCTCTCGGAGAAGGAGGTCACCCGCACCCGGTCCGCGGCGCCGAGCTCGTGGAGCAGCGCCGGCAGGGCCGCCACGGACGCCTCGTCCTTGACGTCCACGTTGAACTTCAGCTCGGGGAGCTCCGTCAGCAGGTCCGAGAAGCGCGGGATGCGCCCGGCCCCGGCGACGCGCTCGGCCCCGATCTGCGCCCAGGTCAGCGACGAGACCCTCCCGGTGCCACCGGTGACGCGATCGAGGGTCTCGTCGTGGAAGGACAGGACCACGCCGTCGGCCGTCGTGTTGACGTCAGTCTCGATCCACTCGTAGCCGAGGTCCCGGGCCGCGCGGAACGCGTCGAGGGTGTTCTCGGCCCCGTCCCGGCAGAAACCGCGGTGGGCCAGGGCTGCGGGGGTGCCGCGCCGGCGCGCTGAAGGGTCCACCCTCCTATTGTTACCCCGTGGTAGCGGATTGTCCCGCCCATGACGCACCGGGTCGGCCGCGGCGCAGCAGCCCCTCGATCACCTGGGCCACCCCGTCCTCCTCGAAGGGCGGGGCCACGCGGCCGACGGCGCGCGCGACCGCGGGGTGCCCGCTGGCCATCGCGTACCCGTGCGCGGCCCAGGTGAGCATCTCGAGGTCGTTGGGCATGTCGCCGAAGGCCATCACCTCGTGCGGGCGGATGCCGCGCTGGGCGGCGTACTGCTCGAGGGTGCGCGCCTTGGTGAGCCCCTTCTGACCCATCTCCACGAGCGGGGCCGCCGCCACGGAGTGCGTCACGGACAGCCGCCCGGCCACGAGCTCGGTGAGCGCCCGGACGTACTCCTGCGGTTCGGCGGTGTCCAGCTTGGCCAGGAACTTCACGAGCCCCCGGTCCTCCGGCACCCGGTCCCGCAGCGCCCCGACCAGGGGGGCGCCGATCTCCATCCGGTCGGTCCGGGCCCACCCGTGGTCCGTGAAGACGCCCTCGAGCGTCTCCGCCGCGAACAGCGTGCCGGGGTGCCGGGCCGCGACCTCGTCCATGACCGCGAAGGCGTCCCGGGCCGGGAACAGGCTCGACTCCACGACCAGGTCGGCGCTGAGGTCGTAGACCACGGCCCCGTTCGAGCAGATGACCACGCCCTCGTGGCCGAGCTGCTCGCGCAGGGGGTCGAGCCAGCGCATGGGCCGGCCCGTCACGAACACCACGTGGATGCCGGTGTCCTGAGCAGCCCGGATCGCGTCGACGGTGCGCGGGCGGAAGCGGAAGTCGTGCCCCAGGACGGTGCCGTCGAGGTCGCTGGCGATCATCCTGATCGGCGCCGCCCCGGGAACCTCCGGAGTCGGGCTCACGGGTGTTCTGCCACCTACGCCTCGTGGATCCCGGTGAGGCAGGCGCGGGCGATCCCGGAGCTGAACAGCTGGAAGTTCACGACGGCGGGGCTTGCGGTCTCGTCGACCTCGATCTGCTCCTCGGCCACCGCGGTCACGCACACGACGTAGCGGTGCGCCCCGTGGCCGGGGGGCGGAGCGGCGCCCACGTACTCGTCGGTGCCCCCGTCGTTGCGGTGCTTGACCGCCCCGGCCGGCGGGTCGGTCGCCGCGCCGCGCTCGAGGGACGTGACGTCGGCGGGGATGTTGGACAGGCACCAGTGCCAGAAGCCGCTGGGAGTGGGGGCGTCCGGGTCGAAGACCGTGACCACGTAGCTCTTCGTGCCTTCCGGGGCCCCGGACCAGTTCAGCTGCGGGGACACGTCCTGGCCGCCGGCGCCCATGATGCCCGAGAGCTGGGGCTGGGCGAGCGGTCCGCCGTCGGAGACGTCCTCCGAGGTGAGGGTGAAGCTCGGCAGGTCGGGCAGGTCTGCGTACGGGTCGCGGTCGAGCACGGGCTCTCCTTCGGGTCGGGTGGGTGGAGTGAAGAACGGGTCGGAGCGCGGATCGGGACGGGCGGGTCAGGGCACGGGCAGCTCGTCCTTGCGGGGCAGGTCGGCGCCGGCGCGGGAGACCGTGACGCCGGCCGCCGCGGCGGCGTAGCGCAGCAGCTCGCCCACCTGCTCCTCGTCCAGGTTGTCGATCCGCTCGCGGGCCGGCGCGCCCGTGTAGCCGTGGTCGGTGAGCCAGGCGAGCAGCGCGGCCATGAAGGAGTCCCCGGCCCCCACGGTGTCCACGACCGTGGTGCGGGCGGCGGGCACCTCCACCCCGCGCGGACCGGTCGCGCGGGTGCGGGCCCAGGGTCCCAGGGGCCCCCGGGTGACGACGACGAGCTCCGCGCCGGCCTTGAGCCAGGCGCCGGCGCTCTCCTCGACGCTGCGGTGGGGGTAGAGCCACAGGAGGTCCTCGTCCGACGCCTTCACGACGTCGGCGAGGGCCACGAGCTGCTCGGCCCGGGCCCGCGCGTCCGAGGAGTCGGGGATGATGGACGGCCGGCAGTTGGGGTCGTACGAGATCAGGGCCGAGCGGTGGGCCTGCTCCACGGCGTGCAGGACCCTCGAGGCGCCGGGCTCGAGCATCGCGCCGATCGAGCCGACGTGCAGCAGGGAGGTGTCCCGGAGCAGCTCGCCCAGCTGCTCGTCCGAGAGGTCGAGGGACCAGTCGAGCTGGAAGTCGTAGGTCGCGGCGCCGTCGTCCCCGATCACGGCCTCCGCCACGGACGTGGGACGCGCGTCGGCCTCGAAGGGCAGGAGGACGCCGTTGTCCCGCAGGTGCGCCTCGACCTGCGTGCCGTACTCGTCCTCGCCGTAGCGGCCGAGGAACTGCACCTCGTGGCCGAGCCGGGCCAGGCCCACGGCCACGTTCATGGGGCTTCCCCCGGCGTGCGCTCGGGGCTCCTGGCCGCGCTTCGAGACCACGTCGACGAGCGCTTCACCGATGACCGTCAGCATGTCCTCACGGTAGCACCCGCCGGTCAGCCGTCCCGGGCGCCCGACCGGTCCACCGGGCCTGTCACGGAAGCCCTTCCCGCGCCCGGGTGCCCCTAGAATGGAGTGCGGCGTCCTGCGTGAACCACAGCGGAGCGCGCACCCGATCGCGCAACGAGGCGCGGCACGTCACGGCCGGACACGATGACGTCCCCGGCCGAGGAAGAGAGTCACTCTTGAGCACTCCTGAAAGCTGGTCCGACCGCGAGGCACTCGCCGAGGCCATCGTTCCCCTGGTCGGACGCCTGCACCGTGAGAACAAGGTCGTGCCGACGGTCTACGGCCGCTCGCTGGTCCACAAGTCCGTCACGCAGATCATCAAGGCCCACCGCTTCGCCCGCCGCATCGACGGCCAGGAGCTGCCGATCGAGGACACGACCCGCCTCCTCGAGGCCATGTCCGGGCTGAACCTCGGCACCTGCGCCGTGGACCTCGGCAAGCTCAACCGGCTCGCCCAGGCCTCGGACCAGGACCTCGAGGCGTTCCTGCGGGACGAGCTCGCCCCCGTCGTGGACCGCAGGGAGCAGAACTTCCCGGAGACCCAGGACGTGGTCCTCTACGGGTTCGGCCGCATCGGCCGCCTCCTCGCCCGGATCCTGATCAACCGCAACGACGGCACCGGCCTGAACCTGCGCGCCGTCGTGGTGCGCAAGAAGCCGGGCAACGACCTGGTCAAGCGCGCCTCCCTCCTGCGCCGCGACTCGGTGCACGGCAGGTTCGACGGGACGATCCACGTGGACGAGGAGAACGACGTCATCACGGCCAACGGCGTGGCGATCAAGTTCATCTACGCCGGCGACCCGGCCGAGATCGACTACACCGCCTACGGGATCGACAACGCGATCGTCGTGGACAACACGGGCGTGTGGCGCGACGAGACCGGCCTGTCCAAGCACCTGCAGTCCAAGGGCGTGGCCAAGGTGCTGCTCACGGCGCCGGGCAAGGGCGACCTGAAGAACATCGTGTGCGGCGTCAACGACGACGTCATCACGCCGGAGGACACCATCCTGTCCGCCGCGTCCTGCACCACCAACGCGATCACCCCCGTGGTCAAGGTGCTCCACGAGAAGTACGGCATCGCGCAGGGCCACGTGGAGACCGTGCACTCCTACACCAACGACCAGAACCTCATCGACAACTGGCACAAGGGCGACCGGAGGGGCCGCTCCGCCGCCCTGAACATGGTCATCACCGAGACCGGCGCGGCGAAGGCCGTGGCCAAGGCGTTGCCGGAGATGGCCGGGAAGCTGACGGGCAACGCCATCCGCGTCCCCACCCCGGACGTGTCGATGGCCATCCTCAACCTGCAGCTCGACCGGGCCCCGGAGTCCAAGGACGCGGTCAACGAGTACCTGAAGGACATCTCCCTGAACTCGTCCCTGCGCAAGCAGATCGACTACACCGACTCCCCCGAGATCGTGTCCACCGACTTCGTGGGCTCCCGCCGCGCGGGCGTCGTCGACGGTCTCGCGACCATCGTCAACGGCAGCTCGCTGGTGCTCTACGTCTGGTACGACAACGAGTTCGGCTACTCCTGCCAGGTCGTGCGGGTGCTCGCCCGGATGGCCGACATCGCCATGCCGCAGTTCCCGGCCGAGCGGGTCGCGGTCGGCGCCGTCTCCGGCTGAGTCCGGGCCCCCACCAGGGGGCGCCTCCTGCGGCAGGGCACCGCCGAAGGGGCGCGTCCGGACGGATCGTCACCCGATCCTCGTCCGGACGCGCCCCTTCGGCGTGGCGGAGCACCGGACGGGGACCGCGCGGCGGGACCGGCCGGTCAAGGGGTCCAGAAGGCTCCCACGACGGCCCCGAGGGCCGCGACGTCGTCCACGTGGCACAGTTCCCGGGCGGAGTGCATCGACAGCAGGCCGATGCCGACGTCGATGGTGCGCACGCCCAGCCGGGCGGCGGTGATGGGCCCGATCGTGGACCCGCACGGCACCCGGTTGTTGGAGACGAACTCCTGGTAGCCCACACCGGCGCGCGCGCAGGCCTCGGCCCAGATCCCGGCGCCCACGGCGTCCGTGGCGTAGTGCTGGTCCGCGTTGATCTTCAGGAGTGGCCCGGCCCCCGGCACCGGCCGGTTCACGGGGTCGTGGTGGCCCTGGTAGTTGGGGTGCACCAGGTGCCCGGCGTCGGCGGACAGGCACACGGACCCGGCCAGGGAGCGCCGGTGCTCGGCGGCAGAACGGCCCAGGCCCTCGGCGATGCGCACCAGCACGTCCTCGAGGAACGGCCCCGCCGCGCCGGAGCGGGTGCGGGAGCCGATCTCCTCGTGGTCGAACGCGGCGAGCACCGCGATGTGCCGGCCCTGCTCGACCGTCTCCGCCTCGCGGGCCAGGGCGCTCAGCCCGGCGTGCACGGAGGACAGGTTGTCCAGCCGCCCGGAGGCGAACAGCGTCCCGCCCCGCCCGAACACGGAGGGGGGCTGCGCGTCCGCCAGCACCACGTCGTAGCCGACGATCCGGGCGGGGTCCACGAACCTGCCGTCCGCGTGCTCGGCCAGCAGCGCGAGGACGTCCGCGTCCTCCGGCTGCCCCACGCCCCAGACCGGCTGCACGTGCTGCTGCCGGTCGAGCTGCAGGCCCTGGTTGGCGTCGCGGTCCAGGTGGATGGCGAGCTGCGGGATGCGGGCCACGGGGCCGGTGGCGGTCAGGTGCTCGACCGGGGCGCCGTCCGCCCCGCGGACCACGAGCCGGCCCGCCAGGCGCAGCTCGCGGTCCAGCCACGAGTTCAGCAGCGCTCCCCCGTAGGTCTCGACCCCGGCCTGGTGCCAGCTGTGGGCCGTGCTGGTGGGCCTCGGCTTGAGCTTGAAGCCCGGCGAGTCGGTGTGCGCGCCGAGGATCCGGAACCCCGCCGCCGGCGGGACCTCCGCGGGGGTGGCCCACGCGATGACAGCCCCGTCGCGCAGCACGTAGCGCCGCCCGCGGACGCCGGCCCGGGCCCAGTCCTCCGTCTCGTCGAGGCGGACGAAGCCCGCCTGCTCCAGCCGGGCGGCGGCGGCGTGCGCGGCGTGGAAGGAGCTCGGCGACTCCATCACGTAGCGGCCGAGGTCCTCGACGGCGGACCGGGGGTCGACAGCGGTGCTCGGTTCCATGCGGTCAGTCTACGAAAGGGGCTGGGGCGCGGGTCCGGGCACCTGACCCGCCCAGTGGCCGGGACAGGCCGGCGGGCCCGGGCACACCCAGGCACCGGTCTCGTGGCCCGTCCGGCCGGGTCCGGGGCCGGACGCGAGGAGGACGGGCGGCCGAGGCGGGTGCACGGTCCGGGTCACCTCCACGCCGCGCCGGCGCGCGCCGCGGACCACGAGCCACGCGAAGAGCAGCTGCATGACCGCCGAGATGGCGAGGGCCACCCAGGTCGACTCCTCGGCATCGGGGTCGGACAGGCCGAGGGCCCCGAAGAGCGTGGCGATCACGTTGTTGACCACGTGCAGGGCGATCGCCGCCTCGAGTCCGCCGGTGCGCCAGGTCAGGTAGCCGGCGACGACCGCCATGACCGCCACCGCCAGCAGCCCCCAGGTGTCGTACAGGTGCCCGAACGTGAACAGGGGCACCGGCAGCAGGATCGCGAACACGGGCCGGCGCAGCCACCGTCCCACGGTCTGCATCAGGTAGCCCCGGAAGACGAGCTCCTCCGCCGCGCACTGCAGCGGGACCACCAGCACGATCATCGCGATCAGCCACCAGAAGCCCTCCACCGGCTGCGGGGCGGTCAGCGAGCCGAGCAGGGCGTACTCCGCGAGGGCGGCGGCAGCGTGGCCCACCACGTAGATCGCCAGGGCCACGAGGAGGCACCGGCCGAGGAAGGCCCAGCGCAGCCGCCCCGTCACGGACAGCAGCAGCCCGAGGGGCCGGGGGCCCATGATGGCCCGGGCCGCGAGGAGCGCCGGGATCATGAGGACCAGGGAGAAGAACAGCATGAAGAAGATCGCCGGGTCCATGATGTCCAGCTCCGTGCCCCCGAGGAAGACCTCGTCCAGGGCCTCCTCGCCGCGCACGGCCATGAGCCCCACGGCCCACACGATGCCGAACACGATGGTCAGCACCAGGTAGAAGGCCCCGAAGAGCAGCAGCTCCACGAGCGGCTTCCACCACCGGTGGTCGGGGTCGGCGTGGCCGAGCCGGTGGTACGGCAGGAGTCGGGGACCGGGGCCCGAGGGCTGGTCGTCGAGGGATCCCTGCCTCCAGGGGGCGGTGCGCGTGGTCATGCCTCCCACGGTATCCGCCGCCGCCTTTTCCGGACACGCGACAGTTCGGGGGTGCGAGCCCCGGTCCGCCGGGGACTCACCGGACGTAGCGGTCCACGAACGCGGCGAGGATCTTCGCGGGCTCGGTCACGGGCGGCCCCGTGCGGACGCGGTCCTTGACGTCCTCGGCCTCGGCGAGCGGGAAGTACCCGTGCTCCTTGTACGCCTCGATCCGGTTGAGCAGCGCGGGGGCGTCGAGCTCCGGGTGGAACTGGGTCGCGTAGAGGTTCTGCTTGACCCGGAACATCTGGACGGGGCACCCCGTGCCGGTCGCCAGCAGGACGGCGGCGGGCGCCAGGGTGCGCGTGCCCTCCTTGTGCCCCACGAACCCGTGGAACGCGGGCGGGAACTCCCGGAGCAGCGGGTCCTGCCGCCCTTCCTCGGTGAGGGTGACCTCGATGACGCCGATCTCCTCGCCGCGGGTGCGGTCCACGATCCCGCCCTGGTGCGTGCCCAGGGTGCCGACGCCGTAGCAGGCGCCGAGGAAGGGGAAGTCCCGGGCGACGACCTCGTCGAGCAGGCCCCGCATCTCCGACTCGGCCCGTCGCTGCACCTCGGACTTCAGCTGCGGCGGATCGGAGGAGTTGAACGGGGATCCGCCGATGATGACCCCGGAGTAGCGCTCGAGGTCGATCGGCGGCATGGGCCCGGCCTCCAGCCTCACCCGGTGGAGGTGGCTCTCCTGCAGGCCGCTGAAGCGGCAGATGGTCTCGTACTCCTCGTCCGCGACGTCGTCCTCGGCGCGGGTGGCGAGCAGCAGGAAGGGCTTCATGACCCCATCGTAGCCAGCACCGGGGCGCTCCCTTGCCCGCTCAGGGGACGAGGCGCTCCCGGTGGGCGTAGGCGTTGAACGAGGTCCCACGGCTGAAACCGAGCAGGGTGAGACCCGCCTGGTCCGCGAGGTCCACGGCGAGGGCCGAGGGCGCCGAGACGGCCGCGAGCGCCGGGATGCCGGCCATGTACGCCTTCTGCACCAGTTCGAACGAGGCGCGGCCCGAGACCTGCAGGACGGTGGAGCTCAGGGGCAGGAGGTTCTCGCGCAGCGCCCAGCCCACCACCTTGTCCACGGCGTTGTGCCGGCCCACGTCCTCGCGCACGCACAGCAGCTCCGGCTCTCCGGAACCGGCACCCTCAGCGGCCCCTTCGCCGGTCCTGGCCGGACCGTCCGGGAAACGGAAGAGGCCCGCGGCGTGGACGCCCCCGGTCGTGGAGAACAGCTTCTGCCCGGTGCGCAGCCGGTCCGGCAGGGCGAGGAGCGCGGGCACGGACAGCGGGGTCCGGTCCGCGGCCGGGTCGAAGGAGGAGACCTTGGTGACGGCCTCGATGGACGCCGTGCCGCAGACCCCGCACGACGACGACGTGTAGACGTGCCGCTCCATGGAGGTGTCCGGCAGGGCGACCCCGGGCGCGAGCCGCACCTCCACCACGTTGTAGGTCCGCTGCCCGTCCGGGCCGATGCCGCTGCGGTAGTCCATCTGCACGATCTCGGACGGCGCGCGCACCACGCCCTCGGAGACGAGGAATCCGGCCACGAGGTCGAAGTCGTGGCCGGGCGTGCGCATGGTCACGGTGAACGGGCTCCCGTCGAGCCGGATCTCCAGGGGCTCCTCGCCGGCCAGGGTGTCCGCCCGCCCGGTCCCGTCGCCGTCGGCGGTGTACCGGTGCACGCGGCGCCGCTGGGAAGCACGGGTCATGGCGGTCCTCCGGTCCCGGCCCCTCCGGGCGGGAGGCCTCCCCGGCATCCTAGGGCCACCCTCGATGCAGGCCGAACCGGGGACATTACCGGGTAGTAACGTCAGGTGAAGTGGGGACAGGACAAGCCTGTTCGAATTCATAGACTTTTGTCTAGGGTTGACGTGTCAAGGGAATTCGGCGGCAGGGCTGCCGGCGAACTCCCCGGGCGATCCACTGCGGTTCCCCGGGCCGGCGCGCCGAGGCGCGGCCGTCGCAGCGGGCTCCCCGTCCCTCCGTCATCCGGAGGAGACCGGGTCACCGCCGCCTCCGCGGACACCCCACCGGATGCCCGGCACGACACGCGCACCGATCCCGCACGTTCCTTTCTCTCACCCCTCTCTCGCTCGAAGGCGGAACCATGAACACTGCATCGCAGACCCACCTGTCCGAGTCCCCCGCGCAGGGTGGCAAGAACCGGCGCGCCGGCAAGGCCGTCCTGGCCGGCGCCGTGGCCGTCGGCCTCCTCGCCGCCGGTGGCGGCACCTTCTCGAAGTGGTCCGAGGAGCAGGCCATTGCCTCGGGAGACATCGTCACGGCCGGAGAGCTCTCCATGGAGAGCACGACCGTGTCCTGGAAGGACGGTGCCGGGAACACCATCGATCCGGCCAAGTACCGGATGGTTCCCGGTGACACCATCGCGCTCCACGCCGCCACCAAGGTGATCGCGAAGGGCGACAACCTGAACGGGTCCCTGAAGCTGCAGCTCCCGGCACAGCTCCAGCAGGAGATCGACGCACTCGAACGGGCCGGCTACGTGACTTACAACGTCTCCCTGACCAGTGGCGACAAGTCAGCCGAGGACTCCTACCCGATCACCGAGAGGGACAACGGGGATGTCGTAAAGGCCGTCGCCACGTTCACCTGGGACGCGGACAAGACCACCGGCAACGACGGCGAGAACGTGTCCAAGTCGCTGAGCGGCACCAAGCTCGTCCTCGCCCAACAGTGACCGCGCGGGGCCGATCGGCCCCGGAAGGTTCCGGAAGACCCCGGTGCGGCGACGACGCCGCACCGGGGCGCTCCACCCCTCGCACCCCGTCTCGCTCCGTCTCATCCCTCAGAGGCTCCCATGACGCGCACCGACCGACCCCGACCCTCGACCGCCGGCCGCACCCTCGCCGCCGCCGCGGCCTCGCTCCTGGCCCTCACGCTGCTCGGCAACGGTCTCGGCACGGCCGCCCGCTGGTCCGACGTGGCTCCGCTCGAGACGCAGGCCGTCAGCACCGGCGCCCTCGACGTGGCGCTGGAGCCCGCACGGGCGACCCTCCACCACGCCGACTTCGATCCGGTCACGGGTGCGGTCCGGCGCGAGGCCACCGACCTCACCGGAGCGGCGGCCACCCTGTCCGCACTGGCCGCCGGCGACGCCGTCGTCGTCACGAGCCGGGCGACCCTCGACGTCGAGGGCACGAACCTCACCGCGACCCTCACGGTCGATCCCGGCGTGCCGGCCGGCAGTGCGGTCGTGCCGCGCGTCGAGCTGGTGCCGGCCTCCGGAGTGCTGCCGGCGTCCCCCGGTCCCGGGCCGTCCTCGTGGACGGTGACCGCGGCCCACGACGGCGCGGCCTACGACGTCACCGTCACCTACGAGGTCTCCCCGGACCCCTCTGCCCAGGGCGCAGCCGTCGACCCGGGCTCCCTCACGGTCGCCCTCACCCAGAACTGATCCCCCAGGAGTTACCTTGCGCCAGTACCGCACCCCCACGGCCTACGTGCTCGGCGTCCTCGTCCTGCTGGCCGCCATCGTTCTCACGACCCCGAACGGCGGGACCCAGGCGCGCTGGTCCGCCTCCGCACAGGCCGCGGTGCCCGCCCTGACCACGGGCCGGGTCGGCTTCGAGGTCGGCGGCGTCCAGGACTCGGCGACCCTCACCAACACCTCCGGGTTCGGCGTCCGGTACCGGCCGCTGCAGGTCGCCCTCCTGGACTCCAGCGGGGGGTCCGTGGCTCCGCCGCAGGGCATGCGCTTCGCCTACCGCGCCGGCGCGGACTGCGCCGCCGCGGAGTCCCCGGCGCAGTGGACGGCTGTCGCGCCGGGCGGGCCCGCCCCGGTGGCCGTCGGCGGCGGAACCTGGGCGCCCCTGGATCGGGACCGGCCCGCCGGAATGTGCCTGACCGTCTCGACCGACGCCGTCGCCGAGGACGCGCTGCGTCCGCTGGACGGGCAGGTGCTGCAGGTCGTCACCCAGGTGGAGGCAGCCTCCCTCGGGGACGGCACGTGGTCGACGACCCGCTCCTGGACGGCGCCGTTCACGGTGGAGCTGCCGGCCGTGGAACAGCCGCCGGTGGAGCAACCGCCCGCGACCGCTGCGGCCCGCCCGGTGGTGCAGGACGCGGCGCAGTGCGGTGCGGACAAGAGCGCCGCGCTGCTCCGGTGGGAATGGACCGAGCGCTCCGGCGTTCCGGCCGTCACCGAGTGGCAGATCTGGGTGCGCCCAGCCGGCACCACCGGGGCGCCCACACAGGTGCAGACCGTGCGGGACGGCGCGGCGCGAACGGCTCAGGTCACCGCCTCCGACCTGCTGAAGCCGTCGCACCTCCGCCCCAGCCAGGATCACGAGGTTCTCGTCCGGGCCGTGTTCGCCACCGGAGGCACCCCCCACGTGGACAGCGCCTACGCGTGGAGGATCAAGACTCCGGGCGGAAGCGGCCACATCAACTGTGAAGGACTCCCGTCATGAGCACCGCGCTCCGCAAGACCGTCCATCCGCTGCTCGTGATCGCCCTGACCGCGGTGGCCGCGCTGCTGCTCGCCGTCGTCGTCGTGCCGCTCGCCCTGGGCTGGGTGCCGCTGACGGTGCTCTCCGGCTCGATGGGGCCGACCGTCCCGACCGGCAGCCAGGTCGTGGTCGCCCCTCTCGAGGGCGAGGACGACGCCGCGGGGCTGAGCACCGGGGACGTCGTGACGTTCATGCCCCGTCCGGACGATCCGACCCTGGTCACCCACCGGATCGTGGGCGTCGCCGTGGACGGCGAGGGACGGCGCAGCTTCACGACCCAGGGCGACGCCAACGCCGCCCCGGACGCGGACCCGGTCACCGCCACCCAGCTGCGCGGCCTGGTGAAATACCACGTGCCCTGGGCCGGCTACGCCGCCACGCTCCTGGACGCGGAGCAGAAGCGCGGCGGGGTCCTGCTGGTCGCCGCGGCCCTGTTCGGCTACGCACTGTGGCAGCTCGCGGGCGCGGTCCGGGACCGCGGACGGCGCCCGGACGAGGTGGCGCACGAGGTCACGGCCCGGGTCGCGGACCAGGCCCCGGCCGAGGCCGCGGAGCCGGTGTCGCCGGCGGAGGCGCGGACGGAGACGCTGCCGGTCGTGCCCGCCGCCCCCGGCCGCTGAGCTGCACCACCGCTCCTGCGGGGACGGCGCGTCCTCCCGGCCTGTCGGCACCGGCAGGGCCGTCGCGTTGCCGGTCCGTGGCGCCGGGGCCATGATGGGGACCATGACTGAGACTCCGCTCACGCACGTCGACGAGAACTGGCAGCGCGCCCTGGTGGTGGTCGCGCACCCGGACGACATGGAGTTCGGCGCCGCCGCGGCCGTGGCCCGCTGGACCGGACAGGGCAAGGACGTGGTCTACTGCCTCGTCACGAGCGGGGAGGCCGGCATCGACGGGCTCGAGCCGCAGCAGTGCGGGCCGCTCCGGGAGGCGGAGCAGCGGGAGTCGTGCCGGATCGTGGGCGTGGAGCAGGTGGAGTTCCTGCACCAGCCGGACGGGGTGCTCGAGTACGGGGTCGCGCTGCGGCGGCGGATCGCGGAGGTGGTCCGCCGGCACCGCCCGGACGTGGTGATCACCAACAACTTCCGCGACACCTGGGACAACGCCACCAACCTGAACCAGGCGGACCACATCGCCACGGGCCGGGCCACCCTGGACGCCGTGCGGGACGCCGGCAACCGGTGGGTCTTCGCGGAGCAGGTCGAGGAGGGCCTGCAGCCGTGGCCCGACGTGCTGGCGGTGTGGGCGGCGGCCTCGCCCGGTGCCCGGCACGCGGCGGACGTCACGGAGACCTTCGACGCCGGCGTGGAGTCCCTGCGCGCCCACCGCGCCTACCTCGAGGGCCTGGGCTGGACCGACTTCGACCCGGACGCCTTCCTGCGGGGCAACGCCGCCGCCGTGGGCGAGCGGCTCGGAGTGCCGCTCGCGAGCTCCTTCGAGGTGCTCCCCCTGCAGTGGGGCGGCACCGAGGACTGAGCCCGCTCCCCCAGCGGGGCGCTCAGGCCGGCTCGGGCTCCCGCAGGACCGTGAGCACCAGGAGCACGGCGAGGACCACGAGGGCCGCCACGAAACCGACGGCCCCGCCCCAGCCGACAGCCGTGTAGAAGACCCCGCCGGCCGTGCCCAGCACGGACGAGCCGGCGTAGTAGAAGAGCGTGTAGAGGGACGAGGCCTGCGCCTTGCCGGTGCGGGAGCGCACCGGCACCCACCCGGAGGCCACGGCGTGCGCGGCGAAGAAGCCGGCGGTGAACAGCAGCAGCCCCAGCACGATCACGGGGATCGACGGGACGAGCGTGGCCAGCAGCCCGGCGAGCATGACGATCCCGCTGCTCGCCAGTACCACCCGGCGCCCGTGGGCCGCCGCGATCCGTCCAGCGGTCCCGGAGGACCAGGTGCCCGAGAGGTAGGCGAGGAACAGGAGGCTCACCACGGTCTGGGACACCCCGAACGGCTCCTCGCCGAGGTGGAAGCCCAGGTAGTTGTAGATCGCCACGAACCCGCCCATGAGCAGGAAGCCCTGCAGGTAGAGCACCCACAGACCGCGGTCGGCGAGGTTGGCGCGCAGACGCCCCAGCAGACCGGCCGGCCCGGCGAGCCGGACGGTCTGGCGCACGAAACCGCGCTGGCGCGGGGCGATGACGATGAAGACCACGGCGGCGAGGGCGGCGAGCACGCTCACCGTGATCGTGCCGGTCCGCCAGCCGAACGCGTCGCCCACGGGCGCGGCGATGATGCGCCCGGCGAGGCCGCCCAGGCTGGTGCCCGCCACGTAGGTGCCGGCGGCCACGGCGGCGTGCCGGCGGTCGAGCTCCTCCGCGAGGTAGGCCATGGCCACGGCGGGGATCCCGCCCAGGGCGACTCCCTCCGCGAAGCGCAGCGCCACCACCGTCTCGAAGCTCGGCGCCAGGGGCATCACGAGCCCCAGGACCGTGGCGGACACGACGGCCATCACCATGGTCCGCAGCCGGCCCCACCGGTCGGAGACCACGGACCACGGCAGGACGCCCACGGCGAGGCCGAAGGTCGCGGCGGAGACGCCCAGGGACGCCTTCGCGGCGTCGATCCCGAGGTCCGCGGCCATGAGCGGCAGCACGCCCTGCACGGAGTAGAGCTGGGCGAACGTCGCCACCCCGGCGCAGAGCAGGGCCAGCAGCACCCGGCGGTAGCCGCGGCTGCCGCGGTCGTAGCCGGTCCAGGCGCCGGGCTCAGGCACGACCCGCGCCACCGGCGTCCCGGGCCCCCGCGCGGAGCCCCGCGACCACCCACAGGGCCAGGAGCAGGAACAGGGCGAGATAGGACATCGCGGCCACGGCGTCGATCACGGGCCCGGAGACCCCCAGGGGGCGCAGCCACGCGTCCCAGCGGATCGGTCCGACGTACAGGCCCACGAGGGCGACCCCGCCCAGCACCAGGGCGGACCGGCGCGGACCGTCCCGGAGGAACGCCGGCCAGGCCTCGACCCACAGCGCCGTGAACACGAGGCCCCACCACAGGTGGTGGTGGGACCAGGTGACCGGGGACATGTAGAGCATGACGAGGGCGTTGACCACCACCACGGAGAGGATCATCCCCCGGGCGGCGAGGACCCGGATGAGCAGGGCGACGCCGACGACCATGGCGAGAATCAGCGCCCAGCGCAGCAGGGGCTCCACCACCCCCGGGACGCCGAGGTGGAGGAGCACCCCCTGCAGCGACGTGTTGTCGACGTACGCGGTGCTGCCGACGCGTTCGTCGCTGACCACGGCCTCGGACCAGAACACCACCGCGTCCCGCGGCAGCACCAGGAAGCCGATCAGGACGGTCGCGGCGAACGTGAGGCCCATCGTGAGGATCGGCCGCAGCTGCCCGCGCACGAGGAACACCAGCCCGAACGCCAGAGGGGTCAGCTTGATGCCGGCGGCCAGCCCGATCCAGAACCCGCGGGGGACCCTGCCCAGCAGGGTGTCGTCGCGGGTGCGCAGCAGGTCGTACAGCACCAGTGCGAGGAGCAGCGCGTTGATCTGCCCCAGACCGACGTTGCGCATCCAGGGCCCCGACCACAGCAGCACGGCGGTGCCCGCGGCCACGGCGGTGGCCGGGCCCAGCAGGGTCTGCAGGGGCAGCGGGCGGCCGCGGACGGCCGCGTAGCGCAGGAGCACGGCCGAGAGGATCCCTGCGAGGCCCATCGTGGCGAGCCCCAGGGCGAGTTCGGTGAGCCACTGGGGGAGATAGGCGAGCGGCACGAACAGCAGCGCCGCGAACGGCGGGTAGGTGAAGGGCAGTCCGCCGTCGTCGTGCTGACTGAGCCCGGGGCCGTAGAGCTCGTCGTCGAACCCGTGCCGGTCCACCACGGCCATGCCGCCGAGCCGGTAGACCTCCAGGTCGATGCTGCCGTCGAAGACCAGCCACACGGACCGCACCAGCACGCCCACCAGCAGCAGCCACACCAGACCGGTCAGCGCCGACGTGCGTCCGGTGCGGGACGCGACGGCGGTGGACGAAACGCTCACCGGGGCCTCAGTTCTCGGGTCGGTGCGTGCAGGAGCGGACGCAGGCGGAGGTTGCGGCCCCCACTCTAGGCCAGCCCGGCCCCGTCCTGGTCCGTGGGCCCCTCAGCTGCGGGTCCGGCCGGTGGTCCCGGTCAACCGCCCCATCCCGAGGCCTCCAGGCGGCGCACGACGGAGGTCGCGGCGGGCCGGTGGGCAGGAAGGGCGTCGGGGACCAGCACCTCCACGCGACCGGACCCGTCGGGGGCCGCGTCGTGGTCGACGGCCCAGCGCAGCAGGTCCACCGCGATCTCCTCGACATGGCCCGCGGCGGTGAGATCGACGCTGACGGTCACCGGGGGGATCAGCGTCCGGGCCCGGCGCACCAGCGGATACAGGGCGTGCTGGTTGGCCTCGGTCAGGCACCCGGTGACGGCCAGGCGCACGTAGGCACCGTCCAGATCGACCTGGACGAGCACGGAGAGCTTGTGGTCCACGAGAGCATCCTTCGTCGCATGCCATCAGCCGCACGGCCGTCTGCTCGACCTCTGTCCAGAGTAGGTCTCCCCTTCCGGCCCGGCCACCGGTCCGTGCGTTTTCCGGCCTGCCGCGGGGTGCCCCGGAGCCGCTCACCCCTCCCGCGGCCGCTCCGGCGGCGGGAGCGGACGCCCCGGGAACACGGCATGATGGATCCTGAGAACTGCGAGGTCTCGCGACGGCCAGGGCCGACGGCACCCGCACCGCGTGCCCGCTGCGACCACCGGAGGACGACCATGACGGAGCACGAGACGGGCGGCTCGCCCGCGGCACCCCCGCACGAGCTGCTGCTCGAGAGCGAGGACATCACGTCCTTCCTCGACGGCCTCACGGCCGTCATCGCCCAGGCCCTGTCCACCGGCGGGGACGAGGTGTGGTGCGCGGTCACCCTGCTGCGGCCGAAGAGGTCCTCCACCGTGGCCTCCTCCAGCCCCGCGGCCGAGGCTTTGGACGAGATCCAGTACCACTACGGCGACGGGCCGTGCCTGACGGCCTGCCGCGAGCACCGGCTGGTCCACGTCGCGGACACCCGCTCCGACCCTCGGTGGCCCGAGTACGGCCGGGCCGCCGCCGCCAACGGCATCCGCTCCGCCCTGGGGGTGCCCCTGGAGCTCGCCGGCGAGGCCGCCGCCGCCCTGGACGTCTACGCCGACCGCCCCCACAAGTTCGACCCGGCGACGATCGAGGTCATCCAGCGCGAGGTGGCCTCCGCGTCCAGCGCGCTGCGCCTGGCGGTGCGGATGGAGAAGCACCGGGACACCGAGGCGGACCTGAAGGCGGCCATGGCGTCGCGCACCGCCATCGACCTGGCCGTGGGCATCGTCATGGGCCAGAACCGCTGCTCCCAGGAGCAGGCCTTCGACATCCTCCGGGCCGCCTCCAGCCACCGCAACGTCAAGCTGCGCTACCTGGCCGCGGAGCTGGTCCCCACCGTCGGCCAGGGCCCGGCCGCCACCCACTTCGATCAGTGAGGGCCCGTCCCCCGACCGGCAGGCGCGGACGGGCGGCCACGGGCGGCGTGCCGGTGCCCTCCGGCGGGTGCTCCGGTCGGTGCTCCGGTCCGCCGGGGAACCGGGTCGTCCTGCGGCGCGGGAGCGGCTAGCCCTTCCGCCACTCGTCGCTCGTCAGGTGGGAGCCCGCCTGCGGCCCCATCTGCACCATGCCGCCGTCGACGACCCAGGACGCCCCGGTGACGTAGGCGGAGGCCGGGGACGCGAGAAACGCGATGACCGAGGCGATCTCGCGGGCGTCCCCGGGCCGGCCCAGCGGCACGCCGGGACGGTGGGTGGCCCGCGGGTTCTCGTCCTCCTGCCCCGTCATCGGGGTCGCGATCTCCCCCGGCGCCACCGAGTTCGCGGTGATCCCGTGCTCCCCCAGCTCCAGCGCGATGGTCTTCACGAGTCCGCCGAGGCCGTGCTTGGCGGCGTCGTAGGCGCTCGAGCCGACCCGGGGCACGTGCTCGTGGACGCTCGTGACGGCGATCAGCCGGCCGCCCCGGCCGGCGGCCACCATGTGCCGTGCCGCCGCCTGGAGGCACAGGAACGCGCCGTCGAGATCGGTGGCCAGCACCTTGCGCCACGTGCCCAGTGACGTCTCCAGGAACGGGACGTTGGCCCCCGTGCCCGAGTTGTTCACGAACACGTCCAGGCTGCCCAGCCGCTCCACCAGGCCGTCGACGACGGCACCGCAGCTCTCCAGCTCCGTCGTGTCCAGCCGCGCCACCACGGCCCGGCGGTCGTAGGACCGGACCTCCTCCGCCGTCCTTTCGGCGCCCTGCTCGTCCCGGTGCCAGGTGATCCCCACGTCCATGCCGGCCGCCGCGAGCGCCACGGCGGTCGCACGCCCGATGCCGGAGTCGGATCCGGTCACCACGGCCGTGCGGGGACTGAAGTCGGGAGTGTTCTCCATGATCGTGGCCCTTCCTCCGTGCAGCGCGCGGACCGCCGTGCTGGGCGGCCCGGAGGCATCAGCCTATGCCCCGTGGTGACGTGGCGCACGCCCTGCGGAAGGCGGCCGCAGCCATTGCGGACCGAGGTCGAGGAGAGGAGCATGTTAAGCAAGCTGATGGTCGGAGACGAGGAGAGCACCATGGCACGCCAGGATTCGTCAGGATCGACCGTCCCCGAGGAGCCCCGGGGGGACCGGCCGGGCGCCTCCACCCCACGGGGGCGGCGGCAGGAGGTGGTCGCCGCGGAGAAGCGGGAGTTCGGGGGCGTGAAGTTCGGCTCGGCGTTCTTCGGCTGGATGACCGCCACGGGCATCGCCGTGCTGCTCACCGCCCTGCTCACCGCGATCGGCGCGGGCGTGGGGGTGGCGACCAGCACGGATCCGGGCGAGATCGCGGAGCAGGTGGCCCAGGACGCCGGCACCGTGGGCCTCGTCAGCGGCATCGCCCTCGCCCTGGTCCTCTTCATCGCCTACTTCGCCGGGGGCTACGTGGCCGGGCGCATGGCCCGGTTCGACGGCGCCAAGCAGGGGGTGGCCGTGTGGGTCTGGGCGATCCTCATCGCGATCGTCCTCGCGGTCCTGGGCGCGGTCGCGGGCGAGCAGTTCAACGTGCTGCGCGACCTCAACAGCTTCCCCCGGATCCCGATCGGTGAGGGCACCCTGACCACGGGCGGCATCATCGCCCTGGTGATCGCCGTCCTGATCCCGCTGCTCGCGGCGATCCTGGGCGGCCTGGCCGGGATGCGCTTCCACCGGAAGGTGGACCAGGTCGGCATCGACCACCAGTACCGGTCCCACTTCTAGGTCCGGTGGCCGAGACCGGCCCTCCGGGTGCCGAGCGTCAGAACTCCAGGACGAGCCGCCCCCGCACGCCTCCGGCCTCGAGCCGTCGGTGCGCCTCGGCGGCGTCCGCGGCGGGCAGGACGGCGGCCACGCGCAAGGACAGCACGCCCTCCTCCACGTACCGGCGCAGCCGGTCGAGCTTCCGGCCCGAGTGGTACTCGTGGGGCACGCTGATCCGGTGCATGGTGATCCCGCGGCCCGGATCCCCCGTCCAGTGCCGCACGGTCGCGAAGCCGCCGCCGTCCCGGACGGCGGGGGCCGCCTTCTCGTCGAGCACGGCGGCGTCCACGAGGGCGTCGACCCCGTCGGGGAAGAACTCACGGATCCGCTCCGCGACGTCGTCACCGCGGGCGACCACGTGGTCGGCGCCCAGGCTCTCCACGAGCTCCAGGTCGTGGACCGACGCGTCGGCCACGACGGTCAGGCCCTCGTGCTTGGCGAGCTCCACCACGTAGTTGCCCAGGGTCCCGGCGGCCCCCGTGACGGCCAGGGTCTGCTCGGGCTGCAGATCCAGCACCTCGAGGATCTGCAGGGCCGTGAGGCCGTTCATGGGCAGCGTGGACGCCGTGGCGAAGTCCGTGTCCGCCGGGAGGCGGGCGATCGAGTCGTCGGGGGCGACCAGGAGCTCCGCGTAGGCGCCCCCGTGCTCCCCGCGCGGCAGGGCGATGGCCATGACCGCCTCCCCCACGCGCCAGGCGCTGCCCTCCCCGACCTCGTCGACGGTCCCGGCCGCGTCCATCCCCGGCACGTACGGCGGCCGCAGGTGCTCCAGCGGCTGGCCGCCGGCCCGCAGCACGGTGTCCGTGGGGCTGACGGCGGCCGCCCGGACCCGGATCCGCGCCTCCCCGGGGCCGGGGTGGGGGTCCGGCACCTCGTGCACGGCGAGGGCCTCGGGCCCTCCGAACGACTCGACTCCGATGACTCGCATGCCCGTTCCAACCCCGGGGCGCGCGAACCCATTCCGGTCTCGACCCGATGCCGTTCCGATGCGATCCTGACACGCGGGCGAGGATTCCGTCACACCGTTGCGGATGCACCGGCCGAGGGCCATCCTGAGGGCGGGTCCCGCCGCACCACGAAGGGGAACACCATGGCACCGACAGACTTCATCACCCTTCCCGTCTCGGACCTGGAGAGATCGAAACGGTTCTACTCCTGTCTCGGCTGGCGCCTGCACCCGGCTTTCGAGGGCACCGGCGCCGGGACGGTCGAGATCCACGAGGACGAGCACGTCATGGTCCTGAGCGAGGACCGCCACCTGCGCCTGGTGGGCCCCGCGACGCCCGGCACCCCGGCCGACGCCTCCGTCGTCAACGCGCTCAGCGTCGACTCCCCCGACGAGATCGACACCATCGTGGACCGGGCCGTCCGCGCCGGCGGGGCCGAGGGCGACGCCCAGGACTACGGCTTCCTGCGCTCGCGCTGCTTCCGGGACCCCGACGGACACCAGTGGGAGATCCTGTGGGTCGATCCCGCGGCGGCCTCCGCCCGCGCCGCCCGCCGGCAGCAGTGACCGCGGGCGCGACGGAGCCCGGTCACCACCGGTGACCGGGCTCCGTCCTGCCGTGGCGGCTCAGGCGCTCACTTCTCGGAGACGGCCGCCGCGAGCCGCTCGAGAGAGTGCTCCAGGGCGCCCTCCTCGAAGAGCGGGAAGGACACGGCCTTCCTGGCCTCCGGGGTCGCGTGCTCCCACGAGTAGGTCTCGGTGACCAGCGTGGCGCCGGGACCCTGGGGCTCGAGCTCCCAGATCCACTCCCAGCCCTCCAGCTCCGCGCCCTGCGGCTTGGGCTTCCAGGCGAGGAGCTTGTTCTCGTCGTAGCCGGAGACGGTGTTCTCCATGACGTAGTCGCCGCCCATGTGCTCGCCGTTCATGTTCATCACGAACACCTGGCCGACCTTCTGGATGCGCTGGTCGTCGCCGGAGACGACCGTGCCGGAGCCGTCGATCTGCTGGTGGCGCGAGGGCAGGCTGAGGACGTCGAAGATGGCGTCGGCGGGGGCGTCGATGACGCGGCTGGCGGAGAGGCTGTTCTGGGACACGGGTGGATCCTTTCGTCGGCGACGGTACGGTCCCACCGTAGGCAGACGGGACCGGTCCCTGGCCAGGGCGTCCGCTCCCCGCGTAGCCCGGGAGGCGCGCAGCAGGGGCCGTGCGGATCGGTCAGTAGGGCTGCTGGGACGGGTCCACCTGCTCGATCCACGCCAGCACCCCGCCCTCGAGGTGCGCGACGTCGGCGTGTCCTGCGGCCCGCAGGAGGTGCAGGGCCCGCTCGGAGCGCGCCCCGGCCTTGCAGTGCAGCACGACCCGGCGACCCGGGGCGATCCGGGCGAAGGCGTCCCCGGACTCGAACTGCGCGAGCGGGAGCAGCCGTGCACCGGGGATCGCCGCGAGCCGGGCCTCGTAGGGCTCCCGGACGTCGACGAGCTCGAAGTCCGCGGCGCCGCGCTCCCGGGCCGCCAGCAGCTGCGCGAGCTCGGGCGCCGTCACGGTCGGGACGTTTTCCGGCAGCCGGTCGGGGCCGGGCGCCGAGCAGGCGGGAGCACCGTCGTCGGCCGCCGTCAGGACCGTCACGGCCGGACGGCCCGGCGTGGGCGACAGCGGGATCTCCCACCAGCGCGCCGAGAGGGCGTCGTAGGTGGCGACCCGGCCGAGCATCGTGGTGCCGATCCCGGTGACGAGCTTGACGGCCTCGACCGCCATGGCGGTGCCCAGCAGGCCCGGCAGCACGCCGAGCACCCCGGCCTCGGCGCAGTCGGGCACCGTCCCCGGCGCCGGGGACACGGGGTAGAGGTCGCGGTAGGTGGGCCCGAGCGCGCCCCAGAACACCGAGTACTGGCCGTCGAAGCGCAGGATCGAGCCCCAGACGTGCGGAAGGCCCGCCAGCTCGCAGGCGTCGGAGACGAGGTAGCGGGTCTCGAAGTTGTCCGTGCCGTCCAGCACGAGGTCATAGCCGGACAGGATCTCCTCCGCGTTGCCCGCGGTGAGCCGCTCGCGGTGCTCCACGACGCGCACCAGCGGGTTGAGGTCGGCGATCCGCGCGGCGGCCGAGGCGGTCTTGGGCGCGCCCAGCGTCGTCCCGCCGTGGATCACCTGGCGCTGCAGATTGGAGGCCTCCACGAGGTCGTCGTCGACGACGCCGAGGGTCCCGACGCCCGCGGCGGCGAGGTAGAGCAGGGCCGGGGAGCCGAGACCGCCCGCGCCCACGCACAGCACCCGGGCGTTCTTGATCCGCCGCTGGCCCTCCTCGCCGATCTCGGGGACGGTCAGGTGGCGGGCGTAGCGGCGCAGCTCGGCGTCGGTGAGCTCCGCGGCGGGCTCGACGAGCGGGGGCAGGTCCACGGCGCTCAGACGTCCAGTCCGACCCACTCGGTGGAGCCGTCCGCGAACCGCTGCTCCTTCCAGATGGGCACCTCGGTCTTGATCCGGTCCACGAGCGCGTCACAGGCGGCGAAGGCGAGCTTGCGGTGGGCGGCGGCCACGGCGGCCTCCAGGGCGGAGTCCCCGACGCGCAGGTGGCCGATCCGGTGGGCGGCCCAGATCCGCACCCCGGGGAACTCCTCGGCGACCCGTCCGGCCACGTCCTGGATGGCCCGGTCCGCGCCGGGGTGGCAGGTGTAGTCGAGGCTGGTGACGGGGCGGCCGCCGTCGTGGTCGCGGATGACACCGCTGAAGCAGACCACGGCGCCGGTGCGCTCGTCCTGCACGGCTGTCACGGCCCGGGCGTGGTCCAGGGGCTCCTCGGTGACGAAGGCGCCGACCACGGCGGTCTCCGCCCGGATCGGTCCGGGTGTGCTCATCGGTCGGTCTCCTCGTGCGGTCGGGGGTCGGGGTGGGGGCGGTCGTGCCCGCGGTCGCGGTGGCCCTCGAGCTGGTCGCAGATGTGGTCGAGGAGCGGTTCGAGCACCTTCAGCCCGTCCCAGACCCCGCCGGTGGAGCCGGGCAGGTTGACCACGAACGTGGCGCCGCTGACCCCGGCGTGCCCTCGGCTGAGCACCGCCAGAGGCGTGGTCCTCCGGCCCTCCGCCCACAGTGCCTCCATGATGCCGGGCAGCTCACGGTCGAGGAAGGGGCGAGTGACCTCGGGCGTGAGGTCGTCCGGGGCGAGACCGGTCCCCCCGCTGGTGACGACCACCCGGGGGCGGTCCGCGGGGTCGCGGGCCACGAGCAGCCTCTCGAGCTCGGCGCGCACGTCCGCGCCGTCGGCCACCACGAACGGGCCTTCGACCTCGAAGCCGTGGGAGCCGAACCAGTCGGCGGCGATCCGCCCGCTCCGGTCCTGGTAGACCCCGGCGGCGGCGCGGGTGGAGGCGACGATGACGGCGGCGCTCCTCATGCGGCGTCCCCGTCGGTCCGCGCCCAGTCCCCGGACTTGCCGCCGGACTTCGCGAGCACCCTGACCCGGTCGATCTCGGCGAGCTTGTCCACCGCCTTGATCATGTCGTAGAGCGTCAGGGCGGCCACCGAGGCTGCCGTCAGCGCCTCCATCTCCACGCCGGTCACCCCGCGGGTCCGCACCGTTGCGGTGATCCGCACGCCGTCCGCCAGTCGCTCGAAGTCCACGGTCGCCCTGCTGATCGGCAGGGGGTGGCACAGCGGGACCAGCTCCGGGGTCTTCTTGGCCGCCATGATCCCCGCCACCCGGGCGACCGGCAGGGCGTCCCCCTTGGGGAGGTCCGCGGCGAACACCTGCTCCACGACGTCGGGGCGGGTGCGCAGCGTGGCCGTCGCGGTGGCCTCGCGGGTGGTCACGTCCTTCGCCGAGACGTCCACCATGTGCGCGGACCCGTCCGCCCGGAGGTGCGTGAGGCTCTGCTGCTGCTCGGTCATGTCGGTTCGGTCCCCTTCAGCTCTCCCGGTCGGTGCGTCCCTCCCATTCTGGCCCACTTCGTGCCGTGCACCGCCCGTCATGTCTGGTCCCGCGCCGAGGGGCGGTGCTAGCTTGACGGAACGCGACCAGAGCGCCGTCGACGCCGCCGGCACTCGCGAAGGAGTCACTGTGCTGTCGGACACCGCTTACCCCGTCGTGAGGGCCACGCTGCCCGTGGTGGGGGAGAACATCCAGGAGATC
>NZ_JBHZTC010000005.1:0-199810 GCF_042879195.1 Kocuria nitroreducens | reverse complement strand
GGCGTAGCGCACGGAAGACATGGGAAGGCCTCTTTCCCGGCAGGCACGTGCCGGACGATCCGAAGGAGAAGAGCAGCCCCCTCAGGTGACGGGGGCCACGGTGAGCCTACTCACCGTCCGGGTGCCGCCGCCGTCGACGCTCCGTCGTCCGAGGTCACCGCAGCGCACCCCGTCTCAGTTCGGCCAGCCGGGCCAGGGCCGTGGCCAGCTCCTCCGGCGAGGCGACCCGGTGCGCGGCCACGCTCTGTCCCGTGCCCACCTTGATGCCGAGATCGGCGGGACCGAGCTCGCGCATCGCGTTCTCGTCCGTCACGTCGTCGCCGGCGAACAGGGTGACGTCCGCCCCCGTGGCCTGCATGAACGCCGTGATGCCCTCGCCCTTCGTCGCCGAGTGCACCGAGGACTCGACCACGTGCTGACCCGGGGTGATCTTCAGTCCCTCGAGCTGCTCGAACTGCTCGGCCATCTCCTGCTCCGCCTGGGCGCACAGGGTCTGGTCCGCCATCGTGCGGGTGTGGAAGGCGGCTCCCGTGGGTTTGAGCTCCAGCTTGGATCCTGGATACCGGGACACCTGCGCCTCCACGAGAGCGGTGGCCTGCGCCAGCAGCTCCTGCTGGGCGGGGGAGAGCTGCAGCGCGGTGTCGGCGGCCGCGTCCCCCAGCGCGTCGAGGAGCAGCTCCGCCCCGTGCGACCCGGACAGGAGCATCCGGCCGGCCGGGTCCACCACGGAGCGCAGGAACCGCATCGGCCGGCCGGAGATGACGGCCACGTACGTGCGGTCCAAGAGCAGGAGCTCCTCGAGCGCGGACCGGGCCTCCGGCAGCGCCCGGCTGTCGTCCGGGTCGTCCGTGAACGGGGCCAGGGTGCCGTCGAAGTCGAGGGCGACCAGCAGGGTGTCGGCGCCCGCAGCCCGGGCCAGGGCCTCCGCGAGCGCATGTTGGGTGTCGTCGTGCGGGTCCATCACCGCTCCTCCTCTTCGGCCGTTCCAGGGCGGGTGCGGGCGAGGTCCCGCAGGAACGCCTCCGACCAGTCGTTGACGTCGTTGCCCAGGACCTGCCGGCGCATCGAGCGCATCCGCTTCTTCGCCTCGGCCGCGGGCATGTCCTTGGCCCGCAGCATCGCGTTCTTGAGCCCGTCGATGTCGTGGGGGTTGATCAGCAGAGCCTGCTTGAGCTGCTCCGCGGCGCCCGTGAACTCCGAGAGGACCAGGGTCCCGGACCCGTCCGTCTTGGCCGCGACGTACTCCTTCGCCACCAGGTTCATGCCGTCCCGGAGCGAGGTCACGAGCATGACGTCGGTCGCGAGGTACAGCGCCACCATCTCCTCGAACGGGTAGCCGTGGTGCAGGTAGCGGATCGCGGTGTGGGAGATGGTGTCGTGCTGGCCGTTGAGGTGGCCCACGAGCCCTTCCACGTCCTCGCGCAGCTGGACGTAGGACTCCACGCGTTCCCGTGAGGGGTTCGCCACCTGCACCAGCACCGACGGCCCCACCGTCAGCCGGCCGTCCTCCAGCAGCTCCCCGTAGGCCTTGATGCGGTGCAGGATGCCCTTGGTGTAGTCCAGGCGGTCGACGCCCAGGAACACGGTCTCGGGGTCGCCGAGCTCGTGGCGGATCTCCCGGGCCCGCTCCTTGACCTCCGGCCGGGATGCCAGTTCCATGATCGACTGCGCGTCGATGGAGATGGGATAGGACTGCGCGTGCACGGTCCACGCGGCGTCGTCCCTCCCGAACCGGGCCGCTCCGTTCTTGAACTGCACGTCCAGGAGCCGCCGCACACAGCGCTGGAAGTTCTGGGCGTCGCCGGGGCGCTGGAAGCCGATGAGGTCCGCACCCGACAGACCGTCCAGGACGGCCCGCCGCCAGGGCAGCTGCGCGAAGATCTCCAGGGGCGGGAACGGGATGTGATTGAAAAAGCCGATCGTGAGGTCCGGCCGCAGCTCCCGCAGCATCTTGGGGACCAGCTGCAGCTGATAGTCCTGCACCCACACCGTGGCGTTCTCGGCGGCGATCTCGGCGGTCCGCTCCGCGAAGCGGCGGTTGACCTGGCGGTAGGCGTTCCACCACGCGCGGTGGAACTCCGGCGGCGCGATGACGTCGTGGTAGAGGGGCCACAGGGTCGCGTTGGAGAAGCCCTCGTAGTAGGCCTCCACCTCCCGGGCGGCGAGCGGAACCGGGGCGAGGTGGAAGACGTCGTGGTCGAAGCGCTCGAGGGTCTCGTCGGCGGCCCCGTGCCAGCCCACCCAGGCGCCGGCGTTGCGGGCCATCACGGGGGACAGCGCGGCCACGAGCCCGCCGGGGGAGCGGCGCCAGGACGACTCCCCGTGCTCGACGACGCGTTCGACCGGCAGCCGGTTGGAGACCACGACGAAGTCGTATCCGTGCTCCTGCGGCACGTCCGTCCGGGGCTCCGGCACCTGCTCCAGATCGGCCGGGGAGGCGGTGGGGGTCTGCTCTGCGCTCACGAGGTGTCCTTCCGGTAGGTCGTCGTCGTCCTGGCTCCAGTCTATTCATCAGCGTGCTCACGGTTCTGCCTGATGATCTCCTGAGTCGGCGGCTCGGGAGGGGGTCCGATAATCTGGGCGACGACACGTCCCCATCCGCCCCCCAGGATCTTTCGAAGAGGACCCATGGCAGCCAGCAGCAGCACGACCCCCGACCCCCGCGACCGCGACGCCGCCCGAGAGCGGGCGCGGCAGGTCGCGGACCAGCACGCACGGCAGGACAAGCGCTCCCGCCGGATCCTGCAGCTGGGCATCCTCGCCCTGGTCCTCGTCATCGTCGCGGTGATCGGCATCGTCGTGGCGCAGAACCGTGCCCAGCAGATCCCCGAGGCCGGGCCCGTTCCCGCCAGCGCCAACCAGTGGGGCGGCACCGTGCTGACGGCCGACGGGATCCGCACGGGCGAGTCCGAGGTCGAGGAGCGCGACCTCGGCGAGGTCCCCGCGGCCCCGGAGACGCCGGACGAGTCCGCCGTTCCGCCGGGCGTCGAGGCCTCCGGCGACGACGAGCCCGTGCAGGTCGTCATCTTCCAGGACTTCGAGTGCGTGCACTGCGCCGACTTCGAGGCCGAGAACGCGGATGCGCTCGAGGAGGCCGTGACCTCCGGGGACATCATCCTCGAGTACCGCAACCTGAACTTCCTCGACCGCTCGACGCCCACGCAGTACTCCTCCCGGGCCGCGGCCGCCGCCTACGAGGTCGGCAACCAGGTTTCCACCGAGCAGTACCTCGCCTTCGTCGAGGAGGTGTTCTCCCACCAGGGCTCCGGAGGACTGGACGACGAGGAGCTCGTGGAGATCGCCTCTTCGCACGGCGCCGACATCGCGAGCGCGCTCGAGGAGAACACGTGGCGGCCGATGGTCAACGTGGTCACACGGGAGTCCTCTGCCAACGGCGTGTCCGGCACCCCGACCGTCTTCATCGACGGGGAACGGCTCGGCAACGAGGCGTTCCAGGACGCCCTCGAGGCGGCTGTGGAGGCCAAGGAGTAGGGCCCCGCTCCGACCGGCAGTGCGACGGCGCCGCGTCCCCGCCCCGGGACGCGGCGCCGTCGCACTGTGCGGACCCCCGGTGCCCGGGGATTTCGGGGTCATCGGGCGTGTCCGATATCCTGAGGAACCGGCAGCTCGGGCCGCACCCGTGCGGTTGCCCGAAGGCCGACCCGCCTCCTTAGCTCAGCTGGCCAGAGCACCTGTCTTGTAAACAGGGGGTCACCGGTTCGAATCCGGTAGGGGGCTCCACCGGTCCGCGACGTTGCCTTCGCGACCGCTCATGACGTCACATGTTGCGCTGAGATCTCGGCTCGGGAGGCAGGCCCGCCGATGTCCCGGCGGCGGGCGGGCGACCCGTGGGCTCGGCCGGAACTGGCTGGCGGCTGTGCGCCGGCGAACGATGCCGCTGGGTTCCGCGCCAGCACTGGGCCCGGGCGGCCGCCCCTCCGAAGCGGCCGACAGGCCGACCGTCAGGCGGTCGCACCGGCGAGGGCCCGGGCATTTCGTGCCGCACGGGGGAATGTGACGAGACGGAACCGTGACGGTGCTCCCCTCGCCTGCATCTTGAACCGTGACTCAGGTCACTTCTACGGTGTCCATACCCATCTCATGGGTGAGACCTCTTGCTCAGGCCTCGGAACATCTCCATCGCATGACGATCCCCATGTCATGCCTTGTCCACAGGAGCAGCAATGAGCGATCTGCGGAGAATCCTCGTCGGAGCGGCCATGGCCGCCGCCCTCGTGGGAGGAGCGGTTGCCACTCCGGCGATCGCGGGGGCAGATGATCACAGCGGCGATGATCGCCATGACAACAGTGAATATGAGGAGAAGCGTCACGAGCGCCGGGACCGTGATGAGCGGAAGGACGGTGACGAGCGCAAGCATCGGGGTGATCGCCATGGCGACTACCGGGGTCACCAGGACCGCTCCGAAGACAACGGTCACCGGGCCGACAAGAACTATCAACGGGCTCACCACCACAGGGACGGCCACAGGCGCGACGACGACTGGTCTCGCCACGACGACGACCGGTCTCACCATGACGACGACCGGTCTCACCATGACGACGACCGGTCTCACCATGACGACGACCGGTCTCACCACGACGACGACCGGTCTCGCCACGACGACGACCGGTCTCGCCACGACGACGACAAGAATCACTGGTGGCACTGCGAGGAGCACGGCTGGCACTACTACGACCATGAGGATGCGGAGAGCAGGAAGCACCACGAAGACATGGACGACGAGGGCAAGCACTCGCACGAGAACGACGACGACGACCACGACCAGAAGACCTGAGCCGGTCGGCACCCGGCCCGACGCGCACGGACTGTCCGTGATCGGACGCCGTGACAGCCGTCCGTAGGATCAGGATCCGCGCGAAGGAACGAGCGCCCCGTCCCGTGGTGGACGGGGCGCTCCCCTGTGCGGAGTGTCAGCCGGTGCTGTCGCCGTCGATCGCCGCCATGTGCTGGAGGATTGCGTCGGCCAGGGGACCGATCGCCATCTCCGGCAGCGCGTGGCCCATCCCGGGGACCGTGACGAGGTGGGCGGAGCCGATCACCGCGGCGAGGTGATGCGCGTGCGGCGGTGGGTTCACCGGGTCCTCGGGGGCCTCGACGACCAGGACGGGCACCGCGACGTCGGCCAGTTCCCCGGCGCGGTCCAGGCCCGACTGGTCCGCGAGGGCGTGCGCCGCCGGATTCTCCGCGGTTCCCGAGTGCGCGACGACGCGCTCCTCCAGGCGCCGGAACTCTTCCGCGTCGAACGGCAGCGCGTCGCCGTTGAGGATCCTCCAGTGCTCGACCCGCCACGCGATCTCCTCCTCCGGACTGCGCGGATCGGCGAGGTGCTGCCACAGCTCCAGGAGGCGCGGATCGGGGCCCGGGAGTTCGGCGTGACCGACAGCGGCCGGGTGGGCCGGTCCGGCGCCGAGCGAGGACGTCGCGAAGACCGTGGCACTGAGCAGCCGGTCGGGGTGGTCGAGCAGGAGGAGCTGGACGAGCGTGCCGCCCATCGACATGCCCACCGCGTGCGCCCGGTCGACGCCGAGGGCGTCCAGGATCATGACCGCGTCCTCGGCGAGGTCACGGATCGCGTAGGGGCGCGTGGCGAAGGCGCGGGTCGATCGGCCGGTGTCGCGGTGGTCGTAGCGCACCACGCGGTGGTGGACGCCCAGACGGGCCACCAGCTCGGCCGGCCACGCGGCGCCGGAGGCGTTGGCCCCCATCACGAGGAGCAGGAGCGATCCCTCGGCGCGGCCCGTCTCCTCCACCCACAGCTCGTAGTACTCGTCCACCCGCACCGTCCGTTCCATGACGCCCAGTATCGGTCCCGCCCGTCCTGCCGGGCCAGGGGGCGTCCACGCCAGGCCCGGCCCCCTGTGCTGCGGGCCGAGCCGCCCGGCCCACCGTGCACGGAGTCGGGGACGCCCCGCGGGGGACGTCCGAGGACACGGGGCGAGCCTCCGCACGTCGGGCGCCGCCCCGTGATGATATCGGTGGACGCACGCGGGAACGGCTGTTCCCCCGTGACGTCCGTCGTCCGCCGCAGGACCCCCCGGCCGCTTCGGCAACCCCGGGCGACGGTCCCCCCTGCGAGCGGACGACGCCGCACGCGGATCGACTCTGGAGTGCACCCTGATGCCCATCGTCCGACCCCGCCTGCGCCCCCTCGCCGCCGCGGTGGCGATCCTGTTGCTGCTCGTGCTCCTCCTCGTGCCGACAGGGGAGGCACGGGCGACGGGGGAAGCGCGGGCGACGGGGGACGTGGGGGCCGAGGACCCGTACCTGGGGGCACTGCTGGACTGGGGCACGGACACGGCGGCCGGCCACGCCGAGCGTCTCGGCGCACCGGCCGCGGTCTACGGGCGGCCGGTGCCGCTGCCGATGGACGACCGGGAGCAGGGCTACCTGCGGGACTACCTGTCCCAGGTCTCCGAGCAGGGCGCCCACGCCCTGCTCACGATCCGCCCCGGGATCGCGCTGGACCGGGTGGACGAGGCCCGGGCCGCCGTCCTCGCCGGGCAGCTGGCCGACGTCACGGAGGGCTTCGGCGGCACGGTGTTCATCCGCTTCGCGCCGCAGATGAACGCGTCCTGGGTGTCGTGGGGCCAGCAGCCCGAGGCCTACACCGAGGCGTTCCGGGCCGTGGCGGCCGCGATGGACGCCCGGCTCGGGGATCCGGTGATGGTGTGGTCGCCCACCGCCGGGACCGACTACCCGTTCCGCGCCCCGACGTCCGTCGCCCCGCAAGGGACGGATCTCGCGGCGCTGGACACCGACGGCAACGGGGTCTGGGACCGGGACGACGACCCCTACGGTCCCTATTACCCGGGCGACGACGTCGTGGACTGGGTGGGTCTGTCCGCCTACCACGACGAGACCGGCAACGGGGCGGCCCGCAACACCGTCCCGGGGCCGGAGGAGTTCGGCACGCTGCTGGGCGCGCCGGGCGGCTTCTACGCCGCCTATGCCACGGGTCGGGACAAGCCGCTCATGGTGGAGACGGGTTCCTTCTACAGCCCGGACGCGGACGGGCCGTCGGCTCTCGAGGTCAGGACGCCGTGGTGGGACCAGGTGCTCGCGGCGGCCTCCTCGGACGACTACGACCGGATCGGCGCGGTCGTGTGGAACGAGACCGTGGAGGAGCGGGCGGACGGGGCGGTGACGGTGGACTGGCGGTCCACCGCCGATCCCGGGCTCGCGACGGCCTTCCGGGAGCGAGCACGGGCCTCGTCCCTGGTGACGGGCCCGGTGACCGAGCAGGCGGCGCTGCCGGGCGCGGTGTCCTCCGCCCCGGGGGTCGTCCTGCGGGGTCCCGCCGCGTGGACCGCGGCAGCCGCCGTCCTCGGCGCGGGGCTCTTCCTGTGCCTGCTGCCCCGATGGCGGCCCGCACGAGCGTGGCGCTACGCGGAGCCCGAGCCGCGCGACAGCCGGATCGACATGCTGCGGGGAGTCGCGATCGTGTTCGTCGTCGTCAACCACGTGGGACTCACCTCGTTGTTCCAGCTGCTCACCCAGGAGGCCGTGGGCGTCGTCTCGGGGGCCGAGCTCTTCGTCCTGCTCTCCGGGGCCGTGCTGGGCATGGTCTACGGGCCCCGGGCGAAGGGCGAGCTGGGGACCGTCGTCGACCGCACCGCTGCACGGGCGTGGAAGCTCTACGTCACCGCGCTGGCAGTCGTGCTCCTCGTCTACGCCCTGAGCTGGATCCCCTTCCTCGACGCCGGCGCCGTCACCACGTTCACGGACCAGGGCACCGGCGCCGCCGGCACGGGGGCCGCGGGCACCACGTACGACCTCTACGCGGGCATGGAGGGGCTCTTCGCGTTCCCCGTCCAGGCCCACCTGGTCCCCGCCGTGCTGCTGCTGCAGGTCGGCCCGTGGCAGTTCAACATCATGGGCCTGTACGTGATCCTGCTCCTGGTGAGCCCGCTCGTGCTCGCCGCTCTGGCTCGCGGCCGGGCCTGGCTGGTCCTGCTGGTCAGCGGTGGGCTCTACGCCGCGGGCACGGTCTTCCGGGTCCGCCTGCTGCCGTCCCAGTTCGAGGACTCGTTCCCCCTGCTCGTGTGGCAGGTGCTGTTCGTGCTCGGCCTGGTCGCCGGGTACTACCGGCGGCAGATCGTCGCATGGTTCGCCGACCGGCGCCGACGGCCGCTGCTGGTCGCCTCCCTGCTGCTCGCCGTCGCCTTCGCACTGTTCTCCTGGTCCAGTCCCTATGCCAGCAGCGCCTACGACGTCCGGCTGGTCCTGCTGCCGGACGCGGCGTTCCGCACCGTCTACGACGGCTTCTTCGGCCGGACCTACCTGGGGATCGGCCGGCTGGTGAACGTGCTGCTCGTGCTGATCGCCGGCTACGCCCTGCTCAGCGCCTACTGGGCCCTGCTCCGGCGCGCCCTGGGCTGGTTCCTCATCCCGCTGGGCCGGGCCACCCTGTACGTGTTCATCGTGCACGTGTTCATGGTCCTGGCCGTGGCCAACGTGCCCGCCCTCCAGCAGGGGGACCTGTGGCTCAACACCGCCGCCTATGTGGGGGTCCTGGGGCTGCTGTGGGCCATGGTCCGGACCGAGTTCCTGTTCCGGCTCGTCCCCCGCTGAGATCCCGCGGCGCCCCGGCCGAGCCCCCGGTTCGCACGTGCCCCCTGCGCTTCGGCGTCGGCACGGCCCGTGGTCCCGCGGCCCCCGCCGAGCTCGGCGGGGGCCTCCCTGACCGGGGAGAAGCCGTCGATCGTGCTCGACTACGGGTCCACGCCCCTGGACGGGCTCTGCCCCGGCGCGGACCACGTCGACGTCGTGGCTCTGGACGACGACACCTGGGGCCCCTCCCGGACCTGGTCCAGCCGGCAGCAGCCGTGGGACCTGTTCGCCGACGGGCTGTCCGAGATGCGGCGCCTGGCCCCCGGCAGCGACGTCATCATCGCCGAGACCGCCACCGCCGAGGCCGGCGGGTCCGGGCCCGGGACGGACGCACGATCCAGACCCCACCCACCGAGGTCTGGATCAACCAACCCCTCACCCCCATCAACCCCCAGCTGTCGCAAGCAGCTTGGGTCATACCGACGAGGAGGTGGACTGGCGGATCAGCTCCTCCGCCGCATCGGCTCGGTCCCTGGCTGCCGAGCTCGCCGAGCGTCCCCGCCCGTGACGACCGCGGCGCCGCGCGCCACACGGTGTCATGCAAATCACAAAAGCAAATGACACGTGTAGCGTGACCCCCAACGACCGGCGCCACGCCACCGCTCATCCGGAGGCGGCGCGGCGCCGGTCGGTCCCCCTGGACCGTGTCGAGGAGTCCCCCCATGGCAGTTCACTTCCCCCCATCGCCCGGCCACCGGCTCGGGTCTGTCTGCGCGGCGCTGCTCGTCGTCGCGCTGGCGGGCTGCGCCGAGGACCGGGGGACCGGCACCACCGCGGCGTCCAGCGCGAGTCCGCCGGCGGCCACGTCCGGACCCACGTCCGGGTCCGGAGCCGCGGAGACCGGGAGCGCTGCGCCGGAGACGCCGGGTGGCAGCCCGGCCCCGTCGGGCAACGACGTGGCCCCCTACGACGACACCTCCACCCGGGACGCCGCCGCGTCCTTCGGCGCCGCCCAGCGGCTCGGCGATTCCCTCGAGGCCGTCGTGGAGGGCCCTCGTCCCGGCACCACCGGCGAGCGCCCGGTCCGCGCCGCCCCCGGCACCCCGGTGCAGGTGTTCACGCTGACGCTCACCAACACCGGCAGCACCCCGGTCGACGCCGTGCCGTGGTCCTTCCCGGTCGCCGTCGAGGGCGATGAACCGGCGACCCCCGTCTTCGACGACTCCCTGGGCGTGCCGATGGAGACTTTCCCGACCATCGCCCCCGGGGACAGCGCCTCCCTCGAGGTCGCCTTCTCCGCGGAGCACGACGCCGACCTGGCCGTCCGCGTCTTCGACAACACCGCCCCCGACCACTACGTCGAATTCACCGACTGAAGCCCAGCAAGGGACCCCCCATGAAGATCTCAGCTCTGCGCACTCCCGCCGCGGTCGCGGCCTGCTTCGCGGTCGTCCTCGCCGGTGCCCCGGGGGCGTCCGCGGCGCCGTCCGCGCCCGCCCCCGGCGTCTCGGCCGGTCCGACGACGGACCCCGGCCCCGCGGCGGGTGCCGTCGCGGCGACCGCGCATCTCGCACCGGTGGACGACGAGTTCACCGCGCCCGCGACGAGGACCGCACTCGTCGACGTCCTGGCCAACGACGGACTCGAGGACCCGGCGACGGCGCGGCTCCTGCTCGTGGACCCCTCGGCCCCCCAGACCGATGACGAGCTGGCCGACGAGCTGCGCACGGACCTCGGGACCCTGCGCGTGGTGGCCCCGGGCACGGCGCCCGGGGCCCTGCCCGAGGGCTGGGAGGCCCCCGACCACCCAGTCCTCGTCCTGACACCCGCTCCGGACCAGCCGGCCGACGCCCCCTCGGTGGAGGTCTCCTACGCCGTGGTGGAGGCCACGGGTGCCGAGGCCCGGGCGGTGCTCACGGTCGCCCCGCACCCCGAAGGGCAGGCGGCCCCCGCCGACCCCACCACCTCGGCGGACGATGCGGAACCGGCCGTCCCGGCCGAGCCGACGGCGCAGCCCTCCACGGGCGCGGAGTCCGCCGAGGAGCGGCCGGCCGCACCGGAGGCAGCGCCGCAGAAGACCGCGGCCGCGGCCGCCGCGGAGAACGCGGCCGTGCCCGCCGAGGTCCGACAGGCCCTGGAGGCCGCCGCGGCCCGGGCGGCCTCCAGGACCGGGGAGCCGACCGCGGAGATGCGCCCCTGGAAGGGCGGCTGGGAGTGGCCGCACCAGAAGGGCGTGGTCCTGTGGTCCGAGGCGCACGGCGCGCACTTCGTGCAGCTGCGGGGCGCGATCGGCCACCGGTGGATCTCCACGGGCAGCGTGGACGCGCTGGGCTGGCCCGTCGACGACGAGACCTGCCTCCTGACGGGCGGCGGGTGCCGGCAGTCCTTCTCCAAGGACCGCACGATCTACTGGAGCTCCTCCACGGGGGCGCGGGCCGTGCACACCCGGGGCGCGATCGGCCACAAGTGGGTCCTCGGCGGGCGCGAGGCCGGGACCTACGGCTACCCCACGACCGACGAGGTCTGCGGGCTGACCGGCGGCGGGTGCCGGCAGTCCTTCACCAAGGCGCACACGATCTACTGGAGCTCCGGGACGGGGGCACGGGCGGTCAAGACGAACGGCGCCATCGGCCAGCGGTGGATCGCCACGGGACGCGAGCGGGGGTCGCTCGGCTACCCCGTCACGGACGAGGTCGGGACCGGGACCGTGCACCAGAAGTTCCAGCGGGGACTCGTCACCTGGAGCCGGGCCACCGGAGTCCGGACGCACCTGTTCCGCGGCGAGTGCCACCACCTCAACACGGGGCGCTCCGTGCAACCCACCCGCAACGCGGCGCGCGTGTCCCTGACCATCGCCGAGGGCTACGGGCGCTCGCAGGCCACGTTCATCAACTGCGTGCGGATCGGCGGCAGCTACGTCGAGGAGTGGCGGACGTCCGCCTACGTGGGCGCCAGCGGGTTCAAGCGGCCCGGTGTGCCCTCGGGCCACACGCAGTACCTGTTCTCACCGCAGGGCTCGTACTCGGTCACGGAGTCCTTCGGCGTCTACAACCCGGGCACCGCGCTGCCCTACCGGCCGCTCAACCCGAACTCCCGGTGGGGCGGCCGCCTGGGCACGCTCTACAACAAGTACTTCGAGTCGACCGGCTACACCTGGCCGGACGAGAACATGTGGTACTTCGCGCAGTCGGGCGACTACCGGCTCGGCGTGGTGATCAACTACAACCGCCCGCCCGACTCGTCCATCGTCCAGGGCAACGGCTTCGCGATCTTCCTGCACGCGAACAAGAAGCCCACGGCGGGGTGCATCGCCCTGCACGAGCACGAGGTCGCCCGGTACATGCGCACCGCGCGGTCCGGTGACCGGATCATCATGGGCGTCAGGGCGGACCTGTTCCGCTGAGCGCCGGGAGACGGAGGAGGGGGCCGCGCCGCGCGCGGCCCCCCTCCTCCGTGCGGCTCGCGGACTACTCGACGGTCAGCTCCACCTTGGCCTGCTCGCGGCGGCCGAAGGTCCACAGCAGCAGCTCGCTCGGCACGGCGCGCAGCACGCGCACGGTCCCCGTTCTGCCGCGGCCGCCGCGCACGGCGCCGTAGGACGGGGCGATGAGCACCACGGTGTCGTCCTCGTCCTTGAGCATGACCTTGGCCACCAGGGTCAGGGACCGCCACAGGGTCTGCTCCTCGTCGTGCAGCAGCGGGCGCTCGTGCCAGCCGGGCTGGGCCCGGCGGACGTCCTCGTGGTGGACGAAGTACTCCACGGTGTTCATCCTCTTGTCCACCGGTCCCAGCCGCGCGGGCGAGTACAGCGGAGGGTGCTCCACCTTCCGCACGAGCTCCTCCCACGGCTGGCCGGCGACGGTCTGCTCCGTGCGGCGGGCGTGCTCACCCAGCACGGGCACCCGCGGCAGCACCCGCCCGGCGAGGACGTCCGGTCGCCCGGAGCGCAGGACGAGGTGCACGGCGAGGTCACGGGTCCTCCAGCCCTCGCACAGGGTCGGGGCGTCGGGGCCCAGTCGGCGCAGGAGCGCGGCGAGGTGCCGGCGCTCGACGTTGGCGAAATTGGTCACGTGGATCCTCCTCGTGGCGCCGCCGTCGGTCGGCGGGGCTGTCCTCCGACCACGCTATACCGGGTGCGTGCCCACCGGTGCCCGGCGCGGCGCGGGCCGGGCTCAGCCGCGGGGGACGGGCGGGCCCAGGTACAGGAGCACCGAGGCGAGGCCGGCGACCACGACCACGCCCGCCACCACCGCCAGCCACGGGCTGCGGAGGGACCAGGCCTCCAGCCTCTCCAGCACGGTGCCGGGACGGTCGCCGCCGGGTGCCAGGCGCCAGCGGCCTGCGAGCCGGCCCGTGCGCTCCGCGCGGCGCTCGAAGGGGATCGTGGCGTACGGGACGACGGCGCTGGCCAGGCCCAGGGCCCCGAATCCCGCGGACCACCGCTGGTCCACCCAGACGAAGCAGGTCACCACGCAGTACCCCAGGAACACGAGCCCGTGCAGCATGCCGAAGACGGGCACGAAGGCCTCCGAGACCCCCGTGTACTTCAGGACCATGCTGAGGATCAGCAGCGTCCAGGTCACCGCCTCCGCGAGGGCGAAGCGTCCGTAGAGCTCACGGGGTGTCATGGGTGGTGCTCTCCTGCACGTCGAGGGGCTGGCGGGTGGTGGGGCCGTCGTCCGGGACCGTCGGAGCCGTGAACTGGCTCGCGTGCAGGGCGGCGTACGCGCCCCGAGCGGCGAGCAGGTCGTCGTGGGCGCCCTGCTCCACGATCCTGCCGTCCTCCATCACCAGGATGATATCGGCGTCGCGGACGGTGGAGAGACGGTGCGCGATGACGAACGAGGTCCGGTCGCTGCGCAGCGCGGCCATGGCCTGCTGCACGAGCAGCTCCGTGCGCGTGTCCACCGAGGACGTCGCCTCGTCCAGGATCAGCAGGGAGGGATCGGACAGGAAGGCCCGGGCGATGGTGATGAGCTGCCGCTCGCCCACGGACACGTTGCTGCCCTCCGGGTCGATCACGGTGTCGTAGCCCTCCGGCAGCGCCCGCACGAAGCGGTCCACGAGGGTGGCCCGGGCGGCCTCGAGCACCTCCTCGTCCGTGGCGTCGAGCCGTCCGTAGCGAATGTTCTCCCGGATGGTCCCGCCGAACAGCCAGGCGTCCTGCAGGACCATCCCGACCCGCGAGCGCAGCTCGGCGCGGGAGAGGTCGGTGATGTCCACGCCGTCCAGCGTGATCCGCCCGGCGTCGAGCTCGTAGAAGCGCAGCACGAGGTTCACGAGGGTCGTCTTGCCGGCGCCGGTGGGCCCCACGATGGCCACGGTCCGGCCGGGGCGCGCCTCGAGGGTCAGGTCCTGGAGGAGCGGTGCACCGGGGGCGTAGGAGAAGGAGACGTGCTCGAAGCACACCCGGCCCGGGGACCGCCCCGGGAGGCGGGCGCGGGCGGCGTCGGGCCGCTGCTCCGGGGCGTCGAGCAGCTCGAAGGCGCGCTCCGCGGAGGCCACCCCGGACTGCAGGGTGTTGGCCATGCCCGCCAGCTGGGACAGGGGCTGGGTGAACTCCCGCGAGTACTGGATGAACGCGGTCGCCGCCCCGAGGCTCAGCTGCCCGGAGGCCACGCGCAGCCCGCCGAGCACGGCGATGCCCACGTAGGAGAGGTAGGAGATGAACTGCATGACCGGCAGGATCGTGCCGGAGACGAACTGCGCCCCGAAGGCCGCCCGGTACAGGTCCTCGTTGCGCTCGTCGAAGCGCTCGGCCATCTCCTGCTCGCGGCCGAAGACCCTGATCAGCTCGTGGCCGGAGAAGGAGTCCTCGATGTGCCCGTTGAGCGCGCCGGTGGCGCGCCACTGCTCCGTGAACAGCCGCTGGGCGCGCACCCCGATGAACCCGGCGGCCCCCGCGGACAGGGGCAGGGCGACCAGGGCCACGAGTGCCAGCTGCCACGACACCACGAACATCATGATCACGATGCCGACGACCGTGAGCAGGGACTGGACCAGCTGGGCGAAGGAGTGCTGCAGCGCCGTCTGGACGTTGTCGATGTCGTTGGTCACCCGCGAGAGCACGTCCCCGCGCTCACGGGTGTCGAACCACCCCAGCGGCAACCGGTTCAGCTTGTCCTCGACCGCGTTGCGCAGGTCGTGCACCACCTGCATGACCAGGCGGTTGAGCAGCCAGCCCTGCGCCCACATGAGCAGCGAGGCCACCAGGTACATCACCAGCACCGCCGTGATCAGCCGGGCGAGCGCGGAGAAGTCGATCCCCGCGCCGGGAACGAGGTCCATGGCCGAGACCATGTCCGCGAGGTTCTGCTCGCCCCGGTCCCGCAGGGCCTGGGCCACCTCCTCCCGGGTCGCGCCCGCGGGCATGTCCCGGCCCATCACCCCTGCGAAGATCACGTCCATGGCCCGGCCCAGGACGAGGGGGGCCCACACGTTGAGCGCCACGGACACCGTCCCGGCCAGGAGGACGAGCACCAGCGCCCGCCACCGCGGCGCGAGCAGGCCGAGGAGTCGCCCGGCGGAGGACCAGAAGCGCTGGGGCCTGCGCGGCGGGGCGGGGGCGGCCATCAGGCCACCTCCTCCGCGCCGACCTGCGACTCGACGATCTCCCGGTAGGTGCCGGAGGAGGCCAGCAGCTCGTCGTGGGTCCCGCGCCCCGTGATGCGTCCTCCGTCCAGGACGAGGATCTGGTCCGCGTCCCGGACGGTGGACACGCGCTGGGCCACGACCAGGACGGTCGCGTCCCGGGTTGCCGGCACGAGGGCGGCGCGCAGCCGGGCGTCGGTGGCCACGTCGAGGGCCGAGAACGAGTCGTCCAAGAGGTACACCGCCGGGCGGGCCACCAGCGCCCGTGCGATGGACAGCCGCTGCCGCTGCCCGCCGGAGACGTTGGTGCCGCCCTGGGCGATCGGGGCGTCGAGCCCTCCGGGCATCCGGCGCACGAAGTCCTCCGCCTGCGCGGTGCGCAGGGCGGCCCACAGCTCGTCGTCCGTGGCGTCGGCGTCCCCGAGCCGGAGGTTGGAGGCCACGGTGCCGGAGAACAGGTACGGCCGCTGCGGGACGAGGGCCACCCGGGCGGCGATGTGCTCGTGGGCCAGGCGTGGCAGCGGCACGTCGTCGAGCACCACCGTGCCCCCGGTGGGGTCCAGCAGACGAGGGACGAGGTGGAGCAGCGTGGACTTCCCCGATCCGGTGGCGCCCACGAGGGCGGTCGTCCGGCCCGGCTCGGCACGGAAGCCCACTCCCTCCAGCACGGGTGCCTCGGCACCGGGGTAGCGGAACGCGACGTCGCGCAGCTCCACCACGCCGGACCGGGAGGCGGGGACCACGGGCTCGGCGGGCTCCCGCACGGAGGGCGCGGTGCGCAGGACCTCGGTGATGCGCTCGGCGCACACCATGGCGCGCGGGACCATCATGACCATGAACGTCCCCATCATCACGGCCGTGAGGATCTGCAGGAGGTACTGCAGGAACGCGGTGAGCGAGCCGACCTGGATCTGCCCCGCGCCCACCCGCTGGCCGCCGAACCAGAGCACGGCGGCAGTGGCCAGGTGCAGGATCATGGTGATGATCGGGAACATCAGCACGAACAGGGAGCCGATGCGCACCGACACGTCGGTGAGCTCACGGTTGGCGGCCGCGAAGCGGCGGCACTCGTGGTCCTCGCGCACGAAGGCCCGCACCACCCGGATGCCGACGATCTGCTCGCGCAGCACCGCGTTGATCCGGTCGATCCGCCCCTGCATGAGCCGGAAGAGGGGCATGAGCAGGCCCACCAGCACCCCCACCGCGATCCCGAGCACGGGCACCGACACCCACACGAGCCAGGAGAGACCGGCGTCCTCCCGCAGGGCCATCACGATCCCGCCGACGCACATGATGGGCGCGGCCACCATGAAGTTGAGCCCCATGAGCACGAGCATCTGGATCTGCTGGACGTCGTTGGTGCCCCGTGTGATGAGGGTGGGGGCACCGAAGCGGTTGACCTCGCGGGAGCCGAAGGAGCCGACCTGCCGGTGCACGGCGCGGCGGAGGTCGCGGCCGGTGCCCATGGCCGCCCGGGCCGCGCAGTACACCGCGGCGTCGGCGGCCGTCACCTGCAGGAGCGCGACGCCGAGCATCACCTCCCCGACGTGCAGGATGAGTCCGGTGTCCCCCCGGACGACGCCCTCGTCGATGATCCGCGCGTTGAGGCTCGGCAGGAGCAGCGCGGCGATCGTGGCGACGAGCTGGAGCGCGACGACGGCGAGGACCCACGGCAGGTACCGGCCGGTGTGCTGCCGGACGAGACGGAGAAGCATGGGCGTCCGCTCCTGGTCGGGGACGGGCGGGGCGGGCCGGGCGGTCCGGGGTCCAGGCTACGCCCGGGCGCGGACACCGTGCCCGGACACCCGGACCCGGCCCGGCCGCCGAAGGTAGCCTTCCGTGAAGTGGATCACCACGACCCCTAGTAAAACCACACGAACTCACATAAACTCAACGGAACGCAGAGCTCGTCCATCGTTCCCGTCCGTAAGGTGCACGCCATGTTCGCAGAAGAACGCCAGGCCGAGATCGCCGCGCTGGTGCTCACGACCCGCCGGGTCAACGGCGCGGACCTGGCACGCCGCTTCGACGTCACCATGGAGACGGTCCGCCGCGACCTCGCGGCCCTCGAGGCCGCGGGCAGGCTCCGCCGGGTGCACGGGGGCGCGGTCTCCGCGGACCAGTCGACGTCCGACGAGAAGGCCATCTCGTCCCGCAAGCACCTGAACACCCCGGAGAAGCGGCGGATCGCGCAGGCGGCGTTCGACCTCCTGCGCACCAGCGGGGCGGGGGCCGTCGTGCTCGACGCCGGCACCACCGTCGAGGCCCTGGCCGACCTCATCGTCCGCACCGACTCCACTCTGCCGGACGGGCAGGAGCAGCTCATCATCACCCACGCCCTGCACATCGCCGCCAAGCTCGCCGACGCCTCGGGCATCGGGCTCGAGCTCGTCGGCGGGCGGGTCCGCAAGCTCACCTGGGCCGCCGCCGGCGGACGGGCCGCGGAGCACTACACCCGGCTGCGCCCCGACCTCGCGTTCGTGGGCTGCAACGGGATCCACGCCGCGTTCGGGCTGAGCACCCCGGACCCCATCGAGGCGGTCGTCAAGGCCGCCATCATCCAGACCTCCCGCCGGGTCGTGGTCCTCTGCGACTCCGCCAAGCACGATCAGGAGACCCTCATGCGCTTCGCGTCGCTCGACGAAGTCGACACCCTCATCACCGACCGGGCGCCCGGTCCCGAACTGGCCGCCGCCCTCGAGGAGGCCGACGTCGAGGTGGTGATCGCGTGATCCTCACCGTCACCCTCAACCCGTCCCTCGACCGCACGGTCGAGCTCCCGGACCCGCTGCGCCGCGGCGCCGTCCAGCGCGCCGACGGCGCCCGGCAGGACGCCGGGGGCAAGGGCGTGAACATCTCCCGGGCGCTGCGCGCGAGCGGCGTCCCGACCCTGGCCGTGCTGCCGGGGGACCCCGGCGACCCGCTGCTGGCGGAGCTCGCCGCGGCCGAGGTCCCCTACGAGACGGTCCCCGTGGGCGCCCCGATCCGCTCGAACATCACGATCACCGAGCCGGACGGCACCACCACCAAGATCAACGCCCCGGGTGCGCCGCTGGGCCCCGAGCACGTCGACGCCGTCGTCGAGCTCCTCGTGCACCGCGGCGCGGACGCCTCCTGGGTGGTCCTGGCCGGCTCCCTGCCGCCCGGTGCCCCCGAGGACGTCTACGCCCGGGTTGTCCGCCGTGTCCGGTCGGCCCTGGGGGAGCGTTCGCCCTTGTTCGCCGTGGACACTTCCGGGGCGGCGCTGCGAGGCGCCACGTCCGGCGACGACGCCCTGCCCGACCTCATCAAGCCCAACGGCGAGGAGCTCGCCGAGCTCGTGGGGACGGTCGACGGCGAACGGCTCGAGTCCGATCCCGACCTCGCGGCCGCGACCGCCGCCGCGCTCGTGGGCCGCGGCCTGGGCGCGGTCCTCACGACCCTCGGGGCCGGCGGGGCGGTGCTCACCGTCCCGGAGGGCTCCTGGCACGCCGTCCACGACCCCGTGGCCGTGCGCTCCACCGTGGGTGCCGGCGACAGCTCGCTCTCCGGCTACCTCATCGCCCACGAGCGCGGCGACGCGCCGCCGGAGTGCCTGCGGCAGGCCGTGGCCTCGGGGTCCGCGGCGGCTGCCCTGCCGGGCACCCGGGTCCCCGCCCTCTCAGAGACCACCCCGGAGGCGGTCAGCGTGCGGGAGATCCCCGCGCGCGCCGTCTCCGGCTGAACCGCCCCATCCGACCTCATCCACACCACCCGGGCCACTGACCCGGCCGCTCAAGGAGGACATCGTGTCCGAGCTCATCACTCCCGACCTGGTCTCGCTCGACCAGGACCTGGGAGCAGACAAGGAAACCGTCATCGGCCGGCTCGCCGCCCTGGTGCAGCGCACCGGGCGCGCGGAGCAGCTCGACGGGCTGCTGGCGGACGCCATCGCCCGCGAGAACAAGACCGCCACCGGCATCCCCGGCGGCATCGCGATCCCGCACTGCCGCTCCACGGCCGTGCTGGAGCCGACGCTGGTCATGGCACGGCTCGCGCAGGGCGTCCCCTGGGGCGCCAAGGACGGCCCCGCCGACATCGTCTTCTTCATCGCGGCGCCCGAGGGCGCCGACCAGACGCACCTGAAGCTGCTGGCCAAGCTCGCCCGGTCGCTGATGAAGAAGGACTTCGTGGCCGCCCTGCGCGCCGCGCGGTCCGAGCAGGAGATCGTCCAGATCGTCGACGACGCACTGGGGCTCGGCCGCACCGCCGAGGGCGCCTCCGCGACCGGCGCGGGGACCGCCGGCTCCACCTCCGCCGCCGCGGTGCCCGCGTCGGTGGACTCCCGGTCCGGGGACGGGGACGCCGCACCGGCGCCCACCGCCCAGACCCCGGACGCCGCGCCGACCTCGGGCGACTCCGGACCGCAGCACGCCGGCAAGAAGATCGTGGCCGTCACGGCGTGCCCCACCGGCATCGCCCACACCTACATGGCCGCGGACGGGCTGACCTACGCGGCCGAGGAGATGGGGGTCGACCTCCAGGTCGAGACCCAGGGCTCCGCCGGTTTCACCAAGCTCGACCCGGCCACCATCGCGGCGGCGGACGCGGTGATCTTCGCGACCGACGTCGACGTCCGGGACCGCTCCCGGTTCGCCGGCAAGCCCTTCGTCGCCTCGCCGGTCAAGCGCGGCATCGACGAGCCGAAGGTCATGATCGAGGAGGCCCTCGCCAACGCCGGGAACCCCAACGCCAAGCGCGTGCAGGGGGCGGCGGGCGCCGCCGACGAGGCCGCCTCCTCCGGCGGTCGCGAGGGCTGGGGCACCCGCATCCGCAAGGCCGTGATGACCGGCGTCAGCTACATGATCCCCTTCGTGGCCGCCGGCGGTCTGCTCATGGCCTTCGGTTTCATGATCGCCGGTGCCGACATCGCCAACGTCGCCGACGACGTCCTCACCGGCTCGACCATCTGGAACCTGGGCGAGTTCACCCTCGCCCAGTACATCGGGGCCGTGCTGTTCAAGATGGGCAACCTGGCCATGAGCCTGCTCGTGCCCGCCCTGGCCGGCTACATCGCCTACGGGCTGGCCGACCGTCCCGGCATCGCCCCCGGCTTCGCCGCGGGCCTGGTCGCCAACTTCATGGGAGCCGGCTTCCTCGGCGGCATCGTGGGCGGCCTGCTGGCCGGTCTCGCCGCCTACTGGCTGGCGCAGCCGCGCCTGCCGCGCTGGCTCGGCTCGCTGATGCCCGTGGTGATCATCCCGCTGCTCGCCACCATCTTCGCCGCGGGCCTGCTGCTGCTGGTCCTGGGCGGGCCGATCGCCACCTTCATGGCGTGGCTGACCGAGGTCCTCAACGGGATGACCGGTGCCAGCGCGCTGGCACTCGGCGCGATCCTCGGCCTGATGATGGGCTCGGACCTGGGCGGGCCGATCAACAAGGTGGCCTACACGTTCGCCGCCGCGGGCCTCGGTGCCGCGACGGTCGCCAACACCGCCCCGCAGGAGATCATGGCCGCGGTCATCGCCGCGGGCATGGTGCCCCCGCTGGCCATGGCCCTCGCCTCGACGGTGGCCAAGCGCTACTTCACGGTGGCCGAGCAGGAGAACGGCAAGGCCGCGTGGCTGCTGGGTGCCTCCTTCATCTCCGAGGGCGCCATCCCATTCGCCGCGGCCGACCCGCTGCGAGTGCTGCCCGCGTCCATGATCGGCGGCGCCGTGACCGGTGCCATCAGCATGGCCACGGGCGTCACCTCCGCCGCGCCGCACGGCGGGGTCTGGATCCTGCCCGTGATCGGCAACCCGCTGATGTTCCTGCTCGCCGTGGTTGTCGGTACCTTGGTCACAGCAGCAGTCGTCGTCGCCCTCAAGCACGTGGGTGGAGCGCACGGGCGGGTGGCGGACGCCACCCGCTCGCGCGAGGACGCCGCCGCTGTGCCGACCACCGCCTGAGCGGTGCGCACGGGCCCCGGCCGGGGCCCGTGCGCTGACCGACTGGACTTTTCTCGAGGAAGAGGAACACCATGCAGACACTGACAGGCGTGGGGGTGTGCGCGGGCCGCGTCATCGGCGAGCTCGTGAGCATGCCGGAGCCCGTCTCCGAGCCGGCCGCGGGGCTGACCCTGCAGGACGAGGAGCCGGAGGCGGCGGTGGCCCGGCTGCAGACGGCCGCTGCCGCCGTCAAGGCCGAGCTCAAGCGCCGCGCCGAGGTCGCCGTCGAGAAGGACGCCGCGGACGTGCTCAAGTCCACCGCCCTCATGGCGGGGGACAAGGCGCTGCTGAAGAACGCCGCGAAGCTCATCACCGGCAAGGGGCTCGCCCCCGAGCGTGCCCTGTGGGAGGCCGCGAGCGACTACGCGGACCAGATGCGCGCCCTGGGCGGGTACATGGCCGAGCGCGCAGCGGACATCGAGGACGTCCGGGCGCGCCTGGTGTCCCAGCTCCGGGGACTCCCCATGCCGGGCGTGCCGCAGCGGGACGTCCCGTTCGTGCTGACCGCCGAGGACCTCGCGCCCGCCGACACGGCGACCCTGGACCCGGAGATGGTGCTGGCCCTGGTCACCTCCGGAGGCGGTCCGCAGTCCCACACGGCCATCCTGGCCCGGAACCTCGGGCTGCCCGCGATCGTGGCGGTCCGGGGCGTCGAGGCCATCGCGGACGGCACGCGCGTGTTCGTGGACGGCGCCACCGGCGAGATCCGCACCGAGCCCGGGGAGGACGAGCAGGAGCTCGTGGAGGCCTGGGTGCGCAGCGCCGCGGCGCGCAGCGCCTTCGACGGTCGCGGCGTGCTCTCGGACGGCACCGAGGTCCCGCTGCTGGCCAACGTGGGCACCCCCGAGGACGCCCGCACCGCGGCCGCGGCCGGGGCCCAGGGCGTGGGGCTGCTGCGCACCGAGTTCTGCTTCCTGGGGCGGGACAAGGAGCCCTCCGTCGAGGAGCAGGTGGAGCAGTACACCGCGATCCTCGAGTCCTTCGCCGGCAAGAAGGTGGTGGTCCGCACCCTCGACGCCGGAGCGGACAAGCCGCTGCCCTTCCTCACCGACACCGCCGAGCCCAACCCCGCGCTCGGGGTGCGGGGCTACCGCACGGACCGCTCCGTGCCGGGCGTGCTCGCCCGCCAGCTCGAGGCGATCGCCCTGGCGGAGAAGGCCACGGACGCGCACGTGTGGGTGATGGCGCCGATGATCGCCACGACCTCGGAGGCCCGGGACTTCGCCGAGATGGCGACGGCCGCCGGCCTGCGGGTGCCGGGGGTCATGGTCGAGACCCCGTCCGCGGCGGTCACCGCCGACCAGATCCTGCGCCACGTCGAGTTCGTCTCCCTGGGTACCAACGACCTGACCCAGTACACGATGGCCGCGGACCGGATGATGGGCTCGCTCGCGGAGCTCAACAACCCGTGGCAGCCCGCCGTGCTGCGCATGATCCGGTACACCGTGGAGGGCGCCCGCCGGGCCGAGTCCGAGGGCGCGGGCCCCCGCAACGTGGGCGTCTGCGGCGAGGCCGCGGCCGATCCCGCGCTCGCCGTGGTGCTCGTGGGCCTCGGGGTCCACACCCTGTCCATGAGCCCCCGCGGACTGGCCGCGGTCGCCGCCGTGCTGCGCAGCGTCGATCTCGCCACCGCCCAGGCCCTCGCCGAGGTCGCGATCGAGCAGCCCAGCGCGGAGGAGGCCTCCGCCGCCGTGCGGGCGCAGCTCGGCGTGCTGGCCGAGCTCGGGCTCTGATCGCCCGACCGCACCGTTCCGCACCACCCCAACCACCGGGGCCCGTCACGCAGGACCCCGCAACCCGAAGGAGCACCACCATGGCAGAACGCACCGCCACCATCGCCTCGTCCGTGGGCCTGCACGCCCGCCCCGCCGCGATCTTCGCCGAGGCGGCCGGGGAGTACGACCTCGACATCACGATCGCCGCCGAGGGCGAGCCCGAGGACGAGGCGATGGACGCCTCGAGCGTGCTGTCGCTGATGTCCCTGGGCGCAGGTCAGGGGGACAAGGTCGTCCTCCGCGCCGAGGGCGCGGGCGCCGACGACGCGCTCGACGCGCTCGTGCAGATCCTCGAGACGGACCACGACGCCGAGTAGGGACCCACCGCCCGGCCCCGGCGCCCGCCCACCGCACGGTGGGCGGGCGCCGTCGCGTGCCCCGACCTGTCTCACGGGCCTCTCACGTGCGCCGACTACCGTGGAGGGGATGCCCGCACACCCCGATGGAGGACCGATGACCGCCGACCGACCACCGCTCGACCAGCGCCGCCGGGAGCCGGAGCGCGCCGCGCCGGCACCGCGACGAGCCCTCATCGTGGGCACGGGCCGGGATCGGGGGGCCCTCGCGGCGGTGCGCGCGCTCGAGCGGGCGGGCTGGTACGTGGGCGTCGGCACCCCGGACGGCCCTGGCATGCTCGGCGCCACGCGGGCGGCCGCGGTCCGCCACGAGGTGCCGCGCCCCCGCGGGGACGGCGCCGGCTTCATCGACGGCGTCCGCCGGGCGATCGCTGAGGGGTCCTACGACGTCGTCTTCGGCGCCGGCGACGACTGGATGGCCGCGATCTCGTCCTACCGCCAGCACTTCCCGGCGGCGGTGGCGCACCCGGGGCCCGACGTGGTCGCGGCGGCCCTCGACAAGGTCGGCCTCGCGGACCGTGCGGCCCGGGCGGGCCTCGCCGCTCCCCGGACGCTGGTGGCCACGGACGAGGCGCTCGCCGCCTGGGACGGCCCGGTCGTCGTCAAGTGCCGGGCGCACTGGGCCCCCGGGCAGACCCGGCCGCACCGCATCGAGGCCAAGCTCTTCCCGGACGCACCCGCCGCCGCCGGACAGGTCCGGCGCATCCGCGAGGCCGGCGCCGAGCCCGTGCTCCAGGCGCCCGTGCGCGGCACCCTCGGGGCCCTCATCGGGGTCCACCACGACGGCCGCCTGGGCGGCCGGGTGCAGCAGGCCACCACCCGGCTGTGGCCCACGCCCAACGGTGTCTCGGCCCGCGCGCAGACGGTGCCTGTCGACGAGGCCCTCGCGGCCCGAGCCGAGGCGCTGCTGCGGGACCTGGGCTGGTGGGGCCTCGTGGAGCTGCAGTTCCTCACCGGCGACGACGGCGTCCCGCAGCTCATCGACCTCAACGGCCGCTTCTTCGGCTCGATGGCCCTGGCAGAGGCCGCCCGCCCCGGGCTGGCCGACGCGTGGGGCCGGCTGGTCCTCGGCGCGCGCGTGCCGGCGCTGCCGGACGCCCGCCCCGGGATCCGCTACGCCTGGCTCGCCGGGGACCTGCGCCGGGCGTCCGTGGAGCGCCGCGGCGGTCTGGCCGCGGACGTCGCGGACACCCTCCGCTGGGGCCGCGGTGCCCAGCACAGCGTGTGGGACCGGCGCGATCCCGGGCCCGCGTGGCACCTGGCCACGTGGCGGCTCGGGAGCGGCGCCCGTTCCCGGTAGCGCGGCCCGTCAGCGCCGTCGGCGCAGCGTGCCCAGGGTCTCGCCCACGAGCCGGCGCTCGGGAGCCCGCAGCACGACGAGACCGAGCAGGTACGCCCCGCCCACCACGGCGGCGCAGAGCGCCGCCAGCACGAACGACGGCAGCTCCGGCAGCGCCTCCCGTGCGCCCAGCCCCGCGGCGCCGGCGACGGCCGCCAGTACGAGCGCCCGGACCACCAGGGCCGTCGTCGTCCGGGCGTCCAGCCCGGCGTGGCGCCGGTGCAGCAGCCACGCGTTGAGCAGCGCCGCGACGACCAGGGACGCGCTCGTGGCCGCAGCGATGCCGGCGAGGCCCAGTACGGGGGCCAGGACGACGTCGCCGACCACGTTGACGACCATGGCCAGCACCGCCACGACCACCGGACCGCGGGAGTCGCCGAGGGCGTAGGAGGCGCGGACCACCACCTGGCGGAAGCCGAGGGCGAGCAGGGCCGGGGCGTACCAGGCGACCGCGGTGGCCGTTGCCGCGACGTCCCGGTCGTCGAACGCGCCGTGGCCGAAGGCCGTGGCGACGAGGGGACCGGCCGCGACCACGAACACCGCGCACACCGGGGCGAGCACCGTGACGACCACGGACAGCCCGCGGTTCACGAGCCGCCGCAGCTCGGGCCGGTCGTCCGCGGAAGCGCCCAGGGCCGGGTACAGGGGGACGAGCAGGGCGGCGATGACGATGGTCTCCGGCAGGTCGACCAGGCGCCAGCCGTAGGACAGTGCCGTGATCGTGCCGTCCTCGAGGGTGGAGGCCACCGCCCGGTCGACGAGCGTGTTGATGTTGACCACGGCGTTGCCGACCAGCATGGGCGGCACGAGCCGGGCGATCTCCCGGAAGCCCGGGTCCCGCAGCTCCCACCGGGGCCGGAGCCGGGTGCCGAGCGCCTGCACGGGGGGCACCTGCATGAGCAGCCGCGCCGCGGAGCCCACCACGTAGCCCACGGCGAGCGCCGAGATGCCGTAGCGGGGCCCGAGCAGGCCCGCCGCGGCGATCATGACGAGGTTGAACGGGACGCCCTGCAGGGAGGACCACGCGAACCGGCCGTGCGCCTGGACGAGCGAGGCCAGCAGATCGGTGCCGGCCACGAGCACCGTCGCGACAAGGACGATCCGGGTGAGCGAGGCGGCCGTGGCGGTCTGGGCGTCGTCGAACCCGGGGGCGAGCAGAGCTGTCACCGGTTCCGCGAGCAGACCCGTCACCACGGCGGCCAGGCCGAGGACGACCACGGTCACGGTGAGGGAGACCTCGAAGCCGCGGTGGCCACGGCACCCCCGGCCGTCGGCGCGCTCCCGGGCGGCCTCCCGGGAGGTCACGGGGGTCACGGAGCGGGCCATCGCCCAGGCGATGAGGCCGAGGACGACGTTCAGCACGCCCTGCGCCACGAACCACGCGTCGAGCTCGGCGCCCGCGCCGAAGACCGCGCCGATGACGACGTCCCGGACCAAGCCCAGGAGCGTGGAGACGGCGGTCAGCCCGGTCACGAGGACTGCGGCGCGGGCGATGCTCCACCGCCCGCCCGGTCCACCCACGGCTTCCGCCACCTCCCTGGTCCGGACCGCGCCGGGGATCGGTGCGGGCTCCGTCTGGTGCGAGCCGCGGACCTGCCGGTGCGAACCGCCTGAACAGGATACACATCGCGGCCCCCGGTCCTTTCCGGGTCCCGCCGGGGTCCCGTCCTGGCCTCCGTCCCGGGGACGCGGTCCCGATGCGCGGCACCCGTCCGGCACGGCTCAGAAGCCGCTCAGGCCCGCGCGGTTAGACTGACCGGGGCCGGCCCCCGCCGGCGCACCGGTCCGCCGGTCACCCCCGGCCGACCGGCCCCCGAAGACCCCGACGATTGAGAGAGCCTTGCGAGAGTTCACCGCACGCTTCGCCACCGCCCAGGAGATCGCCGACTGGGACACCCACGTCACGGCGAACCCCCACGGCGGAAACCTGCTGCAGTCCGCCTCCTTCGCGGACGTCAAGGCGGACCACGGCTGGCGGCCCCTGCACCTCGTGCACGAGCCCGCCGACGGCGGGCAGGCGTCCTACAACCTCGTCCTCGAGAAGCCGGTGCCCGCCCTCGGCAAGCTCTGGTACATGATCAAGGGCCCCGACGTCGCCTCCGTCGACGACATCCCCGGGATCGCCGCGGCCAGTGCCCGCCTCGTGGCCGAGCAGCGGCTCAACGTCTTCGCGATCAAGATCGAGCCGGACGTCCTGGCCTCCGACTACGCCCGGGGCGTGCTCGCGCGGGCCGGGCTGAAGAAGTCCTTCAACATCCAGCCCAACGACTCCACCGCGGTCCTCGACACCGACCGGGACGAGGAGGCCGTGCTGAAGTCCTTGCACTCCCGTGGGCGCAACGCCGTCCGGCGGGCCCTGCGCGAGGGCTGCGCGGTCGAACGGGTCGAGCTCACGGAGCAGAACATGCGCCGGATGTACGCGCTCATGGACACGGTGGGGCAGGGGGACGCGAACGTGAACCTGCGCTCCTACGAGTACTACGCGAAGTTCTGGACGGCGTTCGAGCAGGCCGGTCAGGGCCGGCTCTACTTCACCTACGAGGACGGCGAGCCCTCCGTGGGCGCCTACGTCATCGCCTACGGCACCAAGGGCACCTACAAGGACGGCGGCTCGAAGCCCCGGCGCCGCCAGTACGGTGACTCCCACCTGCTGCAGTGGACCGCGATCACGGACCTCATGCGAGAGCACGGGATCGTCGAGTACGACTTCTGCGGCACCCCGCCCAGCGACCAGCTCAAGAACAAGGAACACCCCTACTACGGGCTGGGCCTGTTCAAGACGAGCTTCACCAAGACCGTGGTCGACTTCGTGGGCGTCCACGACCACGTCCTGAACCCCGCCAGGTACGCGGTCTGGACCAACGTGGCCGAGAAGGTCCAGCGCCAGCTGTGGGTCCGGCGCACGGGCCAGCCCTTCTACTGACCCGGCCCCGACCGCCCGCCGGGCCCCCGCCCCCGCGCCACGGAAGGAGGACCGCCGCGTGGTGACCGACCAGCGCGCCCCCCTGCGCCCGTTCGCCGCCTACCCGTCGTCGGACGGGGCCGAGGAGCCCGACGTCCATGTCGTCGAGCCGTTCGGGCCCGGCGGGGACACGACGCTCACGGGCGCAGCCCGCCCGCTCGCCCGGCACGGTGCGGGTTTGCCCGCGGTGCGCCCCACCGAGGACCAGGCCCTGCACGCCCGGCGCCGCGCCGGGACCGCCGCGTCCGACGACGTGCCCGACGCCCCGCAGGCGCTGCCCGTGCTCAGCACGAGCCTGATCCGCGAGTACGGGGACACCTCCGAGCCGGAGAAGCGCCGGGAGCTGCTCTCGGCCGCCCAGACCGTGCCCCGGACGACGTCGGCCCGCCGGCGTCGCCGCACCGACGCGGCACCCGTCTCCCGGCCGGAGACGACGACGATCGGAGCCGTCCCGGCCCCCGGCAAGAGCTCCGACCGGATGCAGCGGGGCGCCTACCCGTCCACCCGGGCGCAGGCGGCCCGGCCCGGCGGGCGCGCCCGGCTGCGCTCCATGCTGCAGGGGGAGGCCGCCCCGACCGCCCCGATGCGCGTGGTGGAACGGCTCAACGCCTCGCCCTTCGCCAATCTGCGCCGCTTCGGGGAGTCCACCAGCCGACAGGCCCGGCGCACCCTGAACTTCGCGCTGCGGCTCGCGGAGACGATGTTCCACTACGGCGCGGACGCCCTCGACGTCGAGAACGCCATCATCGCCGTGTGCGCCACCTACGGGGTCGAGAACGTCGAGGTGGACATCACCAACCAGGCCGTGACGATCAACTACGTGGAGGACACCGACGACGGCGGGGACACGCGCACCCGCGCGGACGTCTTCAACGACCCGGACACCTCGAGCCACACCGTCATGCGCGTGGTGCGCTCCTGGACCGACAACTACGCCGGGCTGGGGGAGACCCACCAGCTGGTCGCGGAGATCGCGGGCGGGGAGATGCCCCGTGCCGAGGCCGAGCGGCGCCTCGACGCGATCAACGCCAAGCCCAAGCCGTACCCGCGCTGGATGGTCTCGGCCGCCCTCGTCGTGGCCGTGATGGCTCTGACCATCGGCATGGGCGGCAGCCCCACGGGCGCGGCGGTCGCCGGGGTGACCTGGATCGTGGTGCAGTCCGCCGTCGGCCGCCTGCGGACCTGGCGGATCCCCGAGTTCTTCGTGCTGGCGACCCAGTCCGGGATCGTCACGGTCTTCGCCCTGCTGCTGTCGTGGACGGGGCTGGACCTGTCACCGGCGCTGGTCATCGCGGGCGGGATCATCCTGCTCCTGCCCACCAACCGGATGGTCTCCACGATGCAGGACGCCATCAACGGCTTCCCCGTCACGGCGGCCGGCCGGATGCTGTCCACGGCCATGGCCTTCCTCGGCCTGGTCGCGGGCATCGCCGGCGGCGTGTCGCTCGCGGGCTACGTCGGCATGCCCCGCGTCGACGTCGCCCAGGGCACGTTCGTCCCGGCGTCGCCAGTGGTCAACACGGTCTTCATGCTGGTGGGCACGGCCCTGATCGCCCTGTCGGTGCACGCCAAGCCCCAGCACATCCTCTCCAGCGCGCTCGCAGGCTTCGCCGGGCTGCTGGTCTACCACGCGGGGATCGCCGTCGGCCTCGGCGGGCGCATGGACACCGCGCTCGCCGCCGTGGTCAGTGCCTCCGTGGCGACCCTGCTCGCGGCCTACCACCGTGTGCCCCAGCTGATCGTGGCGATCCCGGCCCTGACGTTCCTGTTGCCCGGTCTGTCCATCTTCCGGGGCATGTACATGCTCACCGTGGAGACGGAGAGCTACTCTGCGGGCGTCGTGCTCCTGGCCAACGCCATGGCCACCATCCTGGCCCTGGCCTCCGGCGTGGTGCTCGCCAAGTACCTCATGCGGCCCTTCGTGGGCCATCTCAACGGCACCGGCTCCCGGCGCAACCGACGCCGCTGACCGGGTCGGAGTCCTTGCCGAGGCCCTCCCCGGCGCACCGGCCGCCACGGGCGGACTCCGGCATGTCGGGTGGTGTGACCCGGGTCAGAGAACCTGGCCGACCGGCAGCTTCTTCTCCGCCTGGAACACGTCCTCGGTGCGGCCCCGCGCCCAGTAGCCGGACAGCGAGACCTGGTCCCGCTCCAGCCGGCGGTGGGTGAACAGCTCCTCGCGCAGGGCCTTCATGACCTCCCGCTCGCCGTGGGCGAAGACCTGGACCCCTTCCGGGCCCGCGGGCCACCCGGCCTCACGCACGGCCCGCGCCAGGGCAGCGTCCTCGCCGGGCTCGACGTCCGCGCGGAACACCCAGTGCACCGCCATCCCGGCCGGGGCGGACACCGGCTGGACGTCGCCGGGGGAGTCCACCTCCAGCAGCACTTCGCCGTGCGCGGACGCCGGGAGGGCCTCCAGGACGGCGAGGGCGGCGGGGATCGCGGCGTCGTCGGCGGCGATCAGGGTCCACGCGGCGTCCGGGGCGGGCGTCCACCTGCCGCCGGGACCCAGGGCGATGATGCGGTCCCCGGGCTCGGTGCGGGCCGCCCACGGGCCGGCGAAGCCCTCGTCGCCGTGCAGCACGAAGTCCATCCACAGCTCGTGCCGCTCGGGCACGTACCGGCGGATCGTGAGGTGGCGGGTGACGGGCTGCCGGTCGCCCGGCAGGGTCTCCTTGAGCTCCCAGTAGTCCGGGTTTCCCCCGGGCTCCGTGTCCGGGCGCGTCGAGCCCGGGGTCTCAGCGCCGGGGCCCTCCGGACCAGAGTCCGCCGTGCCGGGGTTCTCCTCACCGAGGTGCTGCGTGCCGGGCCGGAGGAAGACGAGCTTGACGTACTTCTCGGGCGGCGCGATGTCCGCGTAGCGCTCGGGCTCGTCGAGGCCGAGGACCACCCGGACCATCGACGGCGACAGCAGCTCGCGGGAGCGCACCGTCAGGTTCAGCTGCGGCCTGCGGGGGCGGGCGGGCCGGGCGCCGGGGGTCGTCGTCATGCGGCCCACCCTAACGGAGGCCTGCCGGGGTCACAGCCGCCAGTCGACGGGCTCCGCGCCCTGCTGCTCCAGGAGCTGGTTCGTCCGGGAGAACGGCCGGGAGCCGAAGAAGCCCCGGGACGCGGACAGCGGGGACGGGTGCGCGGACTCGACCGTGGGGAAGCCGTCCAGCCACGCGGCGGTGTTCCGCGCGTCCCGGCCCCACAGGATGGCCACGAGCGGGGTCCCGCGGGCGGCGAGGACCTGGATGGCGCGCTCCGTGACCGCCTCCCAGCCCTTGCCGCGGTGGGAGGCAGGGGCGCCCTCGCGCACGGTGAGGACCCTGTTCAGGAGCATCACTCCCTGCCGCGACCACGCGGACAGGTCCCCGTGCTCCGGCGGGTCGACGCCGAGGTCCTCCCGCAGCTCCTGGTAGATGTTCTGCAGGGAGCGCGGCACGGGGCGCACGTGGGGTTGCACGGAGAAGGACAGGCCCATGGCGTGGCCGGGCGTGGGGTAGGGGTCCTGCCCGACGACCAGCACCTTGACCTGCTCGAGCGGGTCCTCGAACGCCCGCAGGACCGCTGCGCCCTCCGGGAGCGTGCGGTGCCCGTCGGCGTGCTCCTCGCGCAGGAACCGGCCCATCTGCCGGATCTGCGGTTCCACCGGGGCCAGGGCCTCCGCCCAGTCGGGGGCCATGATCCTGTCCAGGGGCTGCGGCTCGCTCACGGTGCTCCTCGGTGCCGGTAGTGGTGCGGGTGTCGGGTGCAGGCAGTCGTGGGCACGGGTGCCCGGGCACCACTCTAGGCCGGAGCCGCGCCGTCCCCGGTCCGGTCGCCCGCCGGGTGGTCGGGGACGGAGTGCCGACGGCGCAGCGCGCGGCCCTCCTCGACCAGCTCCTGCTCCTTCGCCTGCAGCTTCCGGACGCCCCGGAGGTCCCGCGGCGGCAGCCGCAGGTTCTCCTCGGCCTCGATCCCGGCCTGGAGCTGGCGTCCGCGCTCGATCTCGGCGTTGAGCTCGGCGCCGGCGAGCAGCACGATGTTCATGATCCAGATCCACAGCAGCAGGACGATCACGCCGCCGATGGCGCCGTAGGTGGCGTTGTAGTCGTTGAAGTTGGACACGTAGAAGGTGAACCCGGTGGTCGCCGCGGCCATGACCAGGATGGCGACCACCGAGCCGATGCTGAGCCACCGGAACCTCGGCTGCCGGATGTTCGGGGTGGTGTAGTAGAGCAGGGCGATCATGAAGACGAGCAGGAGCAGCAGGGCCGGGATCCGGGCGGCCTGCCAGAGCTGGAGGGCCGCCTGACCCAGGCCGATCAGCCCGCCGAGGCGCTCGGCGACCGGCCCGGAGAGCAGCAGGAGCAGCATCATGCCCACCACCAGGACGACCAGGGACAGGGTCACCCCGACCATCAGGGGGTAGAGCTTCCAGACGGGGCGTCCCTCCTCGACCTCGTAGATCCGGTTCATGGACCGCCCGAAGGCCCGCACGTAGCCCGAGGCCGTCCACAGGGCGCCGACCAGACCGGTGACCAGCGCCAGGCCGGCGGACGGGAAGCCGGTGAGCTCGCCGATGGGCCCCTCGAGCACGGCCACGGCCCCCTCCGGGGCCCCGAACTCGTCCAGCAGGCGCAGCAGGGTCCTGGTGGTCGCCTCGGCCTGGCCGACGACCCCGAGCATCGACACCACCGTGAGCAGCCCCGGGAAGATGGACAGCACGGCGAAGAACGTCATCACCGCCGCCGAGTCCGTGCACTGGTCGCGGCGGAACTCGTGGACGGACCGGCGCAGGATGTAGCCCCACGACGGTCTCGTGATCTGCGTCGGTGACGAGGGCTTCTCCGCGCTGTCCGGGTCCGCCCCGGGATCTCCCGTGGCGTGGGGGTCGGCTGCCATGGGGCTCCTCCGCGTGGTCGGCTGCGGGCCAGGATACCGGGGCCGTCACCGTCCGGGCGCCTTCCGTCCGGGGCGGGCGGGACCGGCGGCGGACTGGCTAGAGTGGGCGCATGAGCGCTTCCCCCACCGAGACCCGACCCCGCGCCGTCGTCACCGGGGCCACCGGAGGCATCGGCCGCGCGTGCGTGGTGGACCTCGCCCGCGACCACGACGTGCTGGCGCTGGGCCGCGACCCCGGCCGGCTGGCCGAGCTCGCCGGCCTCCCGCACGTCACCGTCCGCGCCGCCGACCTGACCGACGTCGCGGCCCTGCCGGCCGTGGTGGCCGACCTGGACCGGGTCGACGTCCTCGTGCACTCGGCGGCACTGGCGGGGCGCACCACCGTGGAGGCCGCGTCCGTGGCGGACTGGCGGTCGCAGCTCGAGCTCAACGTGGTGGCCCCCGCGGAGCTGACACGGCTCCTGCTGCCGGCCCTGCGGACCGCGCGGGGCAAGGTCGTGTTCCTCAACTCCGGCTCGGGACTCACCGCCCGCGCCGGGGACGCCGTCTACGCGGCCTCGAAGTTCGCCCTGCGCGCGCTCGCCGACTCGCTCCGCCAGGAGGTCGAGGCCGACGGCATCGTCGTCAGCTCGGTGCACCCCGGTCCGGTCGACACGCGGATGCAGCGGGACATCCAGGCGAGCCTGGGCAACGAGTACGTCCCGGAGCGCTACATCCGCCCGGAGTCCGTGGCCGCGGCGGTGCGCGCGGTCGTGGACGCGGGCGCGGACGCGCAGCTGACCACCGTCTCCGTGCGGCCCCGGGCCGAGTCCCGGTGACCGGCGAGGACACCGGACCCGGACACACGGTGCCCGAGGACCCCAGGCCCGAGGACGCCCGGCCCGAGGACGCCCGGCCCGACGACGCCCGGCCCGACGACGCCCGGCCCGACGACGCCGCACCCGGCGCGGTGCCGGACGAGGACACGGCACCGGGTGCGGAGACCCGGGCGGAGCCCGATGCGGTGCCGGCGGGGGAACCGGGCGACGAGCCGGACGGGAACGGGCTCGGCGCCACCGACCGCGCGATCCTGGCGCTCGAGAACCTGCAGTGGAAGTACCAGGGGGCGAAGGAGATGGAGATCCACCGCCGCCTGAACCTCTCACCCACCCACTACTACCAGCGGCTCAACGTCCTGATCGACACCCGCGCCGCGCTCGAGCACGACCCGATGCTCGTGGCCCGGCTCCGCCGGCAGCGAGGAGACCGCGGATGACCCAGTACCCCCACGACGAGTTCGACGACGTCCCCGAGGACGGACCCCGCCAGGGCGCCCACCGCGGTCTGCGCCCGACCGTCCGCGTGGGCGCCCGGGAGCTCACCGCCATCGTCCTGGCCGGAGCGCTGACCCTCGGCGTGGGGGTGTTCTCGTTCCTGACCGCCCCCGGCGAGGGCGCCCCGGCACCGGGGGTCACGTCCCCGGGCCCCTGAGCCGACCTCGTCCCCGACACCTCCGTCGGCACCGACCCCCGACGCCGTTCAGCCCCGACGCCACCGGAAGGAACCACCGTGCAGATCGAAGGAAGCAGAGTCCGCCTCCGCGACTGGACCGAGGAGGACCTCGCCGCCTACGAGACGTGGATCATGCCGCCCCAGGGCGGCGGCGAGCACGAGTGGCAGCGCACGGACGGCCCGTTCTACCCGAACTTCACCGCAGAGGGCGCCCAGCGCTGGCTGGGCACCCTGCGGGAGCACGTGGCGGCCGGGGACTGGCCGGACCCGCGCGAGACGATGGTGGTCGCCGACGCCGCCGACGACCGGTTCATCGGGCAGGTCTCCTGGTACTGGTCGGAGAAGCCCACCGAGGACCCCGGGGACGGCACGCACCTGCTCCCGCTGCGCTCCCTGGGCATCACCGTGTACTCCCCGGAGCACTGGAGCGGCGGCTACGGCACCGAGGCCATGCGCCTGTGGATCGACCACCTCTTCGCCCGCTCCGACTCCCACCGCCTCGACCTGGAGACGTGGAGCGGCAACGTGGGCATGTGCCGGGTCGCCGCGAAGCTGGGCTTCACCGAGGAGGCCCGGATCCGCCGGGCCCGCAAGGTCGGCGGCGAGTACTACGACCGCCTGGTCTACGGCGTGCTCCGCGAGGAGTGGCAGAGCTGAGCCGAATCGGCTCAGGGGTTTGCACTCTCCGAGGACGAGTGCCAAGATTGCGATTAGCACTCAGTCGTGTGGACTGCCAATGGCTCGGTCCCCGGCCCGACCCGGGCAGCCACCGGCACAGGAGTGACACCTCAACCACCACGGTGAGGTGCCGCACGGCGTCGGGAAGAGTCCGCCGTCGTGCGCGCCGTCCGTCGCGGGCACCGTGGAGGTCGACCGTTTGTCTACCGTCCAGGAGGGACGAAGTCACATGGCAAAGATGATTGCTTTCGACGAAGAGGCACGCCGCGGACTCGAGCGGGGCCTGAACACCCTGGCCGACGCCGTCAAGGTCACCCTCGGCCCGCGCGGCCGCAACGTGGTCCTCGAGAAGGCCTGGGGCGCCCCCACGATCACCAACGACGGCGTGTCCATCGCTAAGGAGATCGAGCTCGACGAGCCGTACGAGAAGATCGGCGCCGAGCTCGTCAAGGAGGTCGCCAAGAAGACCGACGACATCGCCGGCGACGGCACCACCACGGCCACCGTGCTCGCCCAGGCGCTCGTCAAGGAGGGCCTGCGCAACGTGGCCGCCGGCGCCGACCCGCTGAGCCTCAAGCGCGGCATCGAGAAGGCCGTCTCCGCGGTCACCGAGGAGCTGCTGGCCTCCGCCAAGGAGGTCGAGACCGAGGAGCAGATCGCCGCCACGGCGTCGATCTCCGCCGGCGACCCCGAGATCGGCCGCCTCATCGCCCAGGCGATGGAGAAGGTCGGCAAGGAGGGCGTGATCACGGTCGAGGAGTCCAACACCTTCGGGCTGGACCTCGAGCTGACCGAGGGCATGCGCTTCGACAAGGGCTACCTGTCCGGGTACTTCGTCACCGACGCCGACCGCCAGGAGGCCGTCCTCGAGGATCCCTACATCCTCGTGGTCAACTCCAAGATCTCCGCGGTCAAGGACCTGGTCCCCGTGCTCGAGAAGGTCATGCAGGCCGGCAAGCCGCTGCTGATCATCTCCGAGGACGTCGAGGGCGAGGCCCTGGCCCTGCTGGTGCTCAACAAGATGCGCGGCTCCATCAAGTCCGTGGCCGTCAAGGCCCCCGGCTTCGGCGACCGCCGCAAAGCGCAGCTGGCCGACATCGCCATCCTCACCGGTGGCCAGGTCATCACCGAGGAGGTGGGGCTCTCCCTCGAGACCGCCACCGTGGACCTGCTGGGCCAGGCCCGCAAGGTCGTCGTGACGAAGGACGAGACCACCATCGTCGACGGCGCCGGCACCGCCGAGGAGATCGAGGGCCGCGTGGCCCAGATCCGCGCCGAGATCAACAACTCGGACTCGGACTACGACCGGGAGAAGCTGCAGGAGCGCCTGGCCAAGCTGGCCGGCGGCGTGGCCGTCCTCAAGGCGGGTGCCGCCACCGAGGTCGAGCTCAAGGAGCGCAAGCACCGCATCGAGGACGCCGTGCGCAACGCGAAGGCTGCCGTGGAGGAGGGCATCGTCGCCGGCGGCGGCGTGGCCCTGATCCAGGCCGGCCAGAAGGCGTTCGACAAGCTGCAGCTCACCGGCGACGAGGCCACCGGCGCGAACATCGTGAAGGTCGCCATCGACGCCCCGCTCAAGCAGATCGCGATCAACTCGGGCCTCGAGGCCGGCGTGGTCGTGGACAAGGTCCGCGGCCTGCCCCAGGGGCACGGCCTCAACGCCGCCACCGGCGAGTACGAGGACCTGATGGCCGCGGGCATCAACGACCCGGTCAAGGTCACCCGGTCCGCGCTGCAGAACGCGGCGTCCATCGCCGGGCTGTTCCTCACCACCGAGGCCGTCGTGGCCGACAAGCCGGAGCCCGCGGGTGCCGGCGCCGGCGCCGACGACGGCATGGGCGGCATGGGCGGCATGATGTGATCGACGGCTGACCCGTCGAGCGTGCCCAGCACGCATCCGGCGCGGGCCGGGCACCTCGGTGAGGTGCCCGGCCCGTCGTCGTCCCGGTGCGGCGGGGCCGGAAGTGGTGTTCAATCGTAAGCACCGGCTGACGGAGGAGGTGCCGTGGGCGTCGTCGTGTGGGACGCGGTCCCCGTTCAGGCCGCGCTCGTGCTGATCGCCTTCGCGCTCACGTCGCTGGTGGGTCTCGAACGGCGGCTGCGGCGCAAGAGCGCCGGACTGCGCACGCACGCCCTGGTCGGCACCGGGGCGGCGGTGTTCACCCTCGTGTCCGCCTACGGCTTCGGCGCCCTGCCCGGCATCGACGCCGGTCCCGATCCCTCCCGCGTGGCGGCCCAGATCATCACGGGCATCGGCTTCCTGGGCGCGGGCGTGATCTTCACGAACCGGGACGTGGTGCACGGTCTGACCACGGCCGCGAGCATCTGGCTCTCCGCCGCCATCGGCATGGCCTGCGGGGCCGGACTCGTGCCGCTCGCCGTCGTCGCCACGGGTCTGCACTTCGTCTCCGCGCTCGTGCTGACCCCGCTCTCCCACCGCCTGCCCGGACTGCTGGCCCCCCAGGGCCTCCGTTTGCGCTACGAGGACGGGCACGGCGTGCTGCGAGAGGTGCTCACGGTCGTCGACGAGCTGCAGCTGAGGGCCTCCGTGGTCTCGAGCCGGACGGTCGAGGTGCCCGGGGGCGCGGAGGTGGAGCTGCTGCTGCGGCTCGACGGCAAGACGGACCTGCGCACGGCGGCCGTGCAGCTGTCGAAGGTCACGGGAGTGCGCGACGTCGCCCAGCAGCAGCTCGAGCAGGAGCGCGGCGACTGAGGCCGTGGCGCACGGGGTCCGTGGCGCTCGGGATCCGGGCGCCGTGAAAAGATGAGTGCCATGACGATCACTGCTGCCGCCGACGGCTCCGCGCTGGGCAATCCCGGTCCCGCGGGATGGGCCTGGTACATCGACGACAACACCTGGCGGGCCGGTGGGTGGCCCCACGGCACCAACAACATGGGCGAGCTCAAGGCCGTCCTGGACCTGCTCGAGGCCACGGCCCACCGCCCCGACGAACCCCTGCGGGTGCTGTGCGACAGCCAGTACGTCATCAACTCGATCACCAAGTGGATGCCCGGCTGGAAGAAGAAGGGCTGGAAGAAGAGGGACGGCAAGCCCGTCCTCAACGTGGAGCTCATGAAGGCCCTGGACGCCGCGATGGCGGGCCGGGACGTGCACTTCGAGTGGGTCAAGGGCCATGCCGGCCACGAGCTCAACGAGGCGGCCGACTCCCGCGCCCGGGCCGTGGCCACGGCGTTCCAGACCGGGCGCCCCGCACCCGAGGGACCCGGCTTCGACGGCGCCGCCCGGCCCCCGGCTCCGGAGCCGGCGGCAGCCGGGCAGCCGGCGGCGGACCCGGATCCCGACGCGTTCGAGGACCGCCACGACCCCGACCTGCTGAGCGAGCTGCTCGCCCACGAGGAGGAGCTGGCCCGCGGCCGGACGGCGGGGGAGACCGTCCAGGCGCTCGAGCGGGACCTGCTGCGCGCGGAGGTCAGGGCGGACCGGGGCCGGCTGGGCCAGCTGCTGCACGAGGCCTTCGCCGAGGTCGGGGCCTCGGGGTCGTGGTGGTCCCGGGAGGACGTCCTCGACCGGCTGCCCCGCGAGCCGGGCCTCGGCGCGGTGGACGTGCACGTGCTCGAGGCCACCGAGCTCGGCCCCGCGGCTGTGCACCTCGTCTACCGGCTCACGGCGGGGGACCGCACGAGCCTGCGCAGCTCCCTGTGGGTCCGGGAGGATCCGCCCAACGAGCTGGGGCCCTGGCAGCTGCGCTTCCACCAGGGCACCTACGAGTCCTGACGGGCCCGCTCACACCTCGGGGGCGTCGTCGGCCGGCTCGATGCCCGGCACGCGGACGGTCATGGTCGCCCCGCCGCCGGGGGTCTCGGTGAGCCGCACGGTGCCGTCGTGCTGCTGGACGATCGCGGCCACGATCGACAGCCCCAGCCCCGTGCCGCCGGTCTCCCGCGTGCGGGAGGAGTCGGCCCGGTAGAAGCGCTCGAAGACGCGCTCCGCGTCCTCGCCGTGGATGCCCGGGCCGTGGTCTCGCACCTGCAGGACGGCGTTGAAGGAGTCGTCGACCGAGCGCTCCACGCCCACCGCGATCTCGATCGGAGTGCCCTCCGGGGTGTAGCGCAGGGCGTTGGTCACGAGGTTCGCCACGACCTGGCGGAGCCGGAACTCGTCGCCGTGCACCCACGCCGAGACCGGGCCCCCGCCCCGCAGGCCCTCGACCTCGATCCGCCGGTCGGGGGCGGAGGCGCGGGCGTCCCCCACCGCGTCGAACGCGAGGTGGAACAGGTCCACGTCGACGTTCTCGGCGGGCCGCCGCTCGTCGAGGCGCGCGAGCATCAGCAGGTCCTCCACGAGCTGCGTCATCCGCTTCGCCTCCGACTCGATCCGGGACATCGCCCCGGCCACGTCCTCGGGCTCCTGCAGGGCGCCGTGCCGGTAGAGCTCCGAGTAGCCCCGGATGGTCACCAGGGGGGTGCGCAGCTCGTGGGAGGCGTCGGCCACGAACCGCCGCAGCTTGGTCTCCGACCGGGTGCGGGCGTCGAAGGCGTCCTCGATGTGGCCGAGCATCGTGTTGAGGGACGCCGAGAGCTGGCCGATCTCCGTCTGCCGGTTGTAGCCCTCCATGCGCTGGGAGAGGTCGCCCTCCGCGATCCGGGCGGCGGTCTGCTCCACCCGGTGCAGCGGCTCGAACGCCCGGGTGACCAGGATCCAGCCGACCGCCATGGCCGCGAACAGGGTCGCCACGCCGAAGCTCAGCGTCAGGAGGGTCACCGCGCTGAGCATCTCGTTCATCTCGTCGAGCGGCTCGGCGACCGCCACCACGAGGTTCAGCCGTTCCGTCTCGGCCGCGACCACCCGCCACCGGCGGTCCGGGGCGCCCACCGAGCTCACGGTCGTCGGCTCGAAGGGGTTGTTCCGCACGTGCTCGAGGTCGACCTGCGAGAGGTCCGGCCGCTGCTCGAGCACGCCGTCCGGCGTGTACACCGCCTCGGCGAGCGTCTCGCCCTCGGCGTCGAGGAGGAACCCGGCGTGCGGCACCTGGACTCCCTGCGCGCCGCCCATGTCGGCCACCAGCACCGCGGACACCGTCTGGACGGAGTCCCGCAGGCCGCGGTCGATGTCGTTCAGGAGCGAGGTGCGCAGCACCGAGATCGCCACGAAGCTCGTCACCAGGATGGACAGCGCCAGGAGCAGGCCCGTGAGCACCATGAGCTGCGAGCGCAGCGAGGCCGAGCGCCACCGGGAGGACAGGGTGTGCATCCCGGGACCGGGTCAGTGGTTCTTGTGCTGGGACCGCAGGAGGTAGCCGACGCCGCGCTTGGTGTGGATCAGCGGGGGCAGCTCCGGGTCGTTGTCGATCTTCCGGCGCAGGTAGGAGATGTAGGACTCCACGATCGAGGCGTCCCCGTTGAAGTCGTACTCCCACACGTGGTCGAGGATCTGCGCCTTGGACAGGACCCGGTTCGGGTTGAGCATGAGGTAGCGCAGCAGCTTGAACTCGGTGGGGGACAGGTCGATCTCCCGCTCGCCCCGGAACACCTCGTGCGCGTCGTCGTCGAGGACGAGGTCGTCCACGCGCAGCCGGGAGTCGTCCTCCTCGGCGGGCTGCGTGCGGCGGAGCACCGCGCGGATGCGGGCGACGACCTCGTCGAGGCTGAAGGGCTTGGTGACGTAGTCGTCGCCGCCCACGGTCAGGCCCGTGACCTTGTCCTCGGTCTCGTCCTTGGCCGTCAGGAAGAGGATGGGGAAGTGCCGCCCGGACGCGCGCAGCTTGCGGGTCACCGAGAAGCCGTCCATGTCCGGCAGCATGACGTCGAGCACCGCGAGGTCCGGGTTCTCGGACTCCGCCTTGGCGAGGGCGTCACGGCCGTTGGCGGCGGTGACCACCTCGAAGCCGGCGAAGCGCAGGGACGTGGCCAGCAGCTCGAGGATGTTGGGCTCGTCGTCGACGACGAGCAGTTTCGCTTCGGGGTTGTCGTTCTTCACACCACCCATTTTCTCGGAACACCCTGAACGCCGGCTGAACGGCGCTCACCGATCCTCGGGGAGTTCGCCGGAGGTCTCGACGGCCGCGGCGTCGACGATCCGGTAGGCGTAGCCCTGCTCCGCGAGGAAGCGGCGGCGCTTGGCCGCGTAGTCGGCGTCCACGGTGTCGCGGGCCACCACGGTGTAGAACGTCGCCGGCCGGCCGTCGTGCTTGGGCCGCAGCAGCCGGCCCAGGCGCTGCGCCTCCTCCTGCCGCGAGCCGAAGGCCCCCGAGACCTGCACCGCGACCGAGGCCTCCGGCAGATCGACCGAGAAGTTCGCGACCTTGGACACCACGAGCACCGGCAGCTCCCCGGCCCGGAACGCGGCGAAGAGCTTCTCCCGCCTGGCCGTGCCGGTGCTGCCCTTGAGCACGGGGGCCTCGAGCAGCGCGCCCAGCTCGTCGAGCTGGTCCAGGAACTGACCGATCACGAGCACCGGCTCCCCGCGGTGGCGGGCCACGAGCCGGGCCACGACGTCGAGCTTGTGCGCCGAGGACGAGGCGAGGCGGTGCCGGTCGGCGTCCTCCGCGGAGGCGTAGGCCATCCGGTCCGCGAGGGGCAGCTCCACCCGGACCTCGACGCAGTCGGCGGGTGCGATGTGGCCCTGGGCCTCGATCTCCCGCCACGGCGCGTCGTAGCGCTTGGGGCCGATGAGGGAGAACACCTCGCCCTCGCGGTGGTCCTCACGCACCAGGGTGGCCGTGAGGCCCAGCCGGCGCCGCGCCTGCAGCTCGGCGGTCATCCGGAACACGGGGGCGGGCAGCAGGTGCACCTCGTCGTAGACGATCAGCCCCCAGTCGTGGCCGTCGAGCAGCTCCAGGTGGGGGTGGATCCCGCCGCGGCGCGCCGTCAGCACCTGGTAGGTGGCGATCGTCACGGGGCGGACCTCCTTGACCGCACCGGAGTACTCGCCGATCTCGTCCTCCGTCAGGGTGGTCCGGCGCAGCAGCTCGGCCTTCCACTGCCGCGCCGAGACCGTGCTTGTGACCAGGACGAGCGCCGTCGTCGAACTCGCGGCCATCACCCCGGCGCCCACCAGCGTCTTGCCGGCGCCGCAGGGCAGGACGACGACACCGCTGCCGCCCGCCCAGAAGTTCTCCACCGCGTGGCGCTGGTACGGGCGCAGGGCCCAGGCCTCGCCCGTGAGGGGATCCGTCTCCGTCAGGGCGACGGGGTGGGGCGTGCCGTCCACGTAGCCGGCCCGGTCCTCCGCCGGCCACCCCACGGCGAGGAGCAGCTGCTTGAGCTGGCCGCGGGCGCTCGCGTGCACCACGGTGGTGACGCCGTCGATGCGGGGCCCGAGCAGCGGGGCGATCTTGCGGTGCCGGGCGATCTCCTCCAGGACCGGGGCGTCGTGGCTGCGCAGCACGAGCCCGTGCACCGGGTCCTTCTCGAGCACCAGGCGGCCGTAGCGGGACATCGTCTCATCGATGTCCAGGAGCAGGGCGTGGGGGACCGGGAAGCGGGAGCGGGTGAGGAGCACGTCGAGCACCTGCTCGGCGTCCAGCCCGGCCGCCCGAGCGTTCCACAGCCCCAGCGGGGTGATGCGGTAGGTGTGCACGTGCTCCGGGGCGCGCTCGAGCTCGGCGAAGGCGGCGAGCTCCCGCCGGGCGTCGTCGGCGTCCTCGTGGTCGAGCTCGAGCAGCACGGTCCGGTCGCTCTGGACGATCAGGGGTCCCACGGGGCGGCTCCTCCGCTGTCGGTCGGGTCGTCGGTCTGGTGATTGGGCAGGCGCCGCGCACGGTCCGGGCCGGTGAGCCGGTCCACCAGGTCCTGGATCTCCTCCGCGGAGGGGACGGGCAGGCGCGGGGCGGGGACCTCGAGCAGCAGGGCCGGGCTGCCGGCGGTCGCCGACGGGGAGGTGTCCGAGGGGGCGACGTCGAGCGCCGGCTCCGTGCCCGTGGCCCGGACGGCGGCCGCGAGCTCCCGGAGCACGCCGTCCCGGCCGGCCGGTCCCCGGCGCCGGTCCGGGACCTCCTCGCCGGGGTCGACCACGAGCACGCCGGGGGCGGGCCGCCGCAGCCGGCGCCCCGCGAGGTCCGGGGAGCCGGCGAGCGCCTCCAGCAGCTCCTCCTCGCCGGTGAGCACCCAGTCCGCCCGGGTGATCCGGATCCGCCCGTGCCCCCGGCCGGCCTCCTCGACCAGGTAGGCCAGGGCCTGCGGCACCGGGCCCCGGCTGTGCTCCTCGAGCCACGCCAGGATCGAGGGCGGGCTCCAGCCGGCGTCGAGTGCCCGGTGCAGGGAGCGCTCGCTGAAACGGTGCCGCGGGACCGGCCCGTGGCCCTCCGGCTCCGCCATCCGGTCGAGGGTCCGGGCCACGTCCGGCGCGAGGTAGCCGGTGGCCGTCGCTGTGAGGTCGCTCTGCAGCAGCACCGTCCGCGAGGGTGCGGGCAACCACCCGGCCACGGAGCGGACGGCGTCCACGGACCGGTCCTCCACGAGGGCCCGGCCGGGCTCCGTGAGGGCGCCGGCGCCCACCAGGCCGAGCTCGGCGGCCTCCGTCAGCATTCCCGCACCCCACCGGTCCAGGGCCCGGGCCAGGCGCGGGCGCCGCCAGCGGGCGAGAGTCAGGACGTCCTCCGGCTCGTGGCCTCCCGGCGCGCGCTCGGCGAGCTCGGCGTGGGCGGCCAGCAGTGCCCGGCGCACCGCCGGGGCCTCCGGGGCGTGCGTGCCGCGGGTGAGGACCCCGACGACCGTGCCGTCCGCGAGGGGCAGGCCCGCCGCGGAGGGCACGACGTCGGAGGCCAGCCACGACCGCACCACGTGCCACCACTGGTCGGTGCGCTCGGCGTCCTCGAAGGGTGCCGGTGCCGGGCGCCAGGCCGAGGTGTCCGGGTCCAGCCGCACGAGCCCGGCCAGCTCGCCGAGACCGAGCAGGCGGACGAGCTCGGCGTGCTCGATCCCCAGGGCAGAGCGCAGCCTGCGCAGCTCGCGCACGCCGATCCCGCCGGCCCGCAGGGTGGCCAGCGGCCGTGCCCGCAGCTCGGCGCGCAGGGCCGCGGCCCGGCGCAGGAGCTGCTCGACCGCGGCCGCGGCGGCGTTGTCCCGCAACCGGTCGGGCACGCGCGCGGCCGGCCGGACCGGCGGCTCCGGGGAGGTCGCGGCCCAGGGATCGGCACCGCGCAGGAGCAGGCCGACCTCCCGGGGGAGCTCCACGTGACGGGAGTCCACGGGGAGGAGGACGCCTTGGGCCAGGATCCAGTCGACGGGCCGGGAGTCCGGGTCGGCGGCCGGGTCGACACGGCGCAGGGCGTCGGGCAGAGCCCCCACGGGACGGGAGCGGAACCGCTCGAGGACCTCCCGCGCCCGGGCCGGCCACAGCGCGAGCTCCTCGGCGGTGCGGGGCCCGGCCCCGGCACCTGGCGCGGCCGGTGCCTCGTCGCGCAGGCGTGCGGCGAGGGCGGCGAGCACCGGCCGCGGGCGGCCGAGGCCCGCCGGATAGCGGCCGAGGGCCTCCGCCAGCCCCGGCACGAGACGCAGCGCGTCGCCGTCCCGGTGGACGAGGCCCAGCCGGTGCAGCCGGTCCCAGGGCGGGCCGGTCAGCAGCCGCGCGGCGGGTCCGTCCGGCGGGCCCAGGACCACGGCGCGCTCGATGGCGTCCAGCTCGGGCCGGGACAGGGTGTCGAGGGCCCGGCGCAGACCCACCCGGGACAGCAGCGCCTCGGCCAGGTCCTCGACGGACTCCGTGCCCGGGCGTGCGGCGTCGGGCCGGGCGGCGAGCAGCTCGCCCAGCTCGGCGGGGGAGCGGGGCGCGAGATCCCGGAGCAGCCCGTCCGGGAGCACGGGTCAGGCCCGGCGGCGGCGCAGCAGGGAGCGCACCAGGACCGCGCAGAAGAGCAGGAAGGCCACGGGGAACGCGAACCACGGAACGACTGTGAGCCCGTCCCAGGGGTCCGCGCCGGCGGCCTTGAGCACGAGCAGCAGGGCGAGGCACACGGCGCACAGCAGGCCGAGCGCGACCGCGGAGACGCCGAGGACGTCGATCCCGGGACGTCGGGCTGTGCGGTTCGCGGGCGCGGCCGCGCGGTCGTGGGAAGCAGGCATGGCTCCAGAGTACCGAGCGGAGCGGTGTGCCGGGGACCGCGCCCCGGCGGTCCCCGCCCGCGGAGCAGGGCTAGAATGGGAGGTTCCACAGGGTGGCCCGGCGGCAGTGACCGACGGGCCACCCCTCCACGAACACGAGGACGAGGGAGACAGCGTGCCCACCGGCAAGGTCAAGTGGTTCGATGCGAAGAAGGGCTTCGGGTTCCTGGCGGCCGACGACGGCCAGGAAGTGTTCCTGCCCTCCTCGGCGTTGCCTTCCGGCGCCACCACGGTGAAGCCGGGCACGCGGATGGAGTTCGGGGTGGCCCAGGGGCGGCGCGGCGCGCAGGCGCTCTCCGCCCGGATCCTCGACCGGACCCCGTCGGTCGCGAAGAACGTCCGGAAGCCCGCCGACGAGATGGCGGTGATCACGGAGGACCTCATCAAGCTCCTGGACGAGATGTCCAACGGGCTGCACCGGGGCCGCTACCCGGACTCCGCGCACGGGAGGAAGATCGCCGCCATCCTGCGCACGGTGGCCGACAACCTGGACGTCTGAGGCCGCCGCGCCGTTGCACCCACCGATCCCGAGCACCCACCGCCGGCACCCGCCGGCACCCACCACGAGGGAGACCAGCAGTGACCGAGGAGACCGTCCAGGACGTGCCCGTCGAGGCCGTGCCCCTGGCACCCGAGCCGACGGCACCGGCGCCCCGCCGGCGGCGGACCCCGAAGCAGGACCCCCTGCTCGTGGCAGACGTGGCCACGGCCCGCGCCGGGGTGGAGCAGATCGCGGAGCCCTCGCAGATCGGTGCCGGCCACCGCGTGACGGTGGAGGAGGACCGGCTGGTCGTCCACCTCTTCGAGTGCACGCTGCCCGGGTACCGGGGCTGGAACTGGTTCGCGAGCCTGGCCCGGGCCCCGCGCAGCAAGGCGGTGACGGTCTGCGAGGTGGGCCTGCTGCCCGGGGAGGACGCCCTGCTGGCGCCCGAGTGGGTCCCGTGGTCCGCCCGCGTGAGCCCCGAGGAGAAGGCCCAGGAGGAGCAGGACCGGGCCGAGGACGAGGCCGGGGAGAACGCCGCTGCCGGCGGGACCGGGGTCCCCGGCGGCGAGCCGGCGCCCGGTGACCGCGCCGAGGGCGGGTCCGTCCCGCCGCGGGAGGGCGAGGGGTCCTGACCGCTCCGTCGGGGACCGCGAGGACGGACGAGGTCCCGGAGCCCGCGCGCGGCATGTTCCGGTCCTTCCGGTTCCGCAACTACCGGTTGTGGTTCCTGGGCGCGCTCGTGTCCAACATCGGGACGTGGATGCAGCGCACGGCCCAGTCGTGGCTGGTCTTCGACGAGCTCTCCGACCACGACGCCACTGCCATGGGCGTGGTGACGGCCCTGCAGTTCCTGCCCCAGCTCTTCCTCGCGCCCTGGGCCGGCGTGCTCGCGGACCGGCTCGACCGGCGGCGACTGCTGCTGTGGACGCAGACGTCCATGGCTGTGCTGGCGGCGGGGCTGGGGGCGCTGGTCCTGGCCGACGCGGCCACCCTGTGGCACGTCTACGGCTTCGCCCTCGCCCTGGGCGTCGTCTCCACGCTCGACGCCCCCGTGCGCCAGACCTTCGTCTCGGAGATGGTCGACGACGCCTACCTCTCCAACGCCGTGGCCCTGAACGCGACCTCGTTCAACACCGCCCGGATGATCGGGCCCGCCGTGGCCGGCGTGCTCGTGGCCTCGATCGGGTCGGGCTGGGTGTTCCTCCTCAACACGCTGACCTTCGGGGCCATGCTCGCCGCCGTCCTCGCCATCCGCACGGACGAGCTGCGCGGGATGCCCCGCTCCGGCCGGGGACGGGGCCAGATCCGGGAAGGACTGGCCTACGTCGGCAACCGCCCCGACATCGTGGCGGTGCTGGTCACCATCTTCCTCATCGGCACCTTCGGGTTGAACTTCGCGGTCTTCCTGGCCGCCATGGCCGGCCCCGAGTTCGGCCGGGGCTCGGAGACCTTCGGGCTGCTCAACTCGGTCCTCGCGGTCGGCACGGTGGCAGGGGCCCTGCTCTCGGCCCGGCGCCGCAGCGCCCGGCTGCGCTACGTCTACGGCGGCAGCGCCGTCTTCGCCCTGAGCTGTCTGGGCGCGGCGACGGCGCCCACCCTGCTCCTGTTCGCGCTGTGGCTGATCCCCTGCGGACTCTCCTCGCTGACCATCATGACCACCGCCAACGCGTACGTGCAGTCCACCACCTCGCCGGTGATGCGCGGACGCGTCATGAGCCTCTACATGGCCATCTTCATGGGCGGCACCCCGATCGGGGCGCCGGTCGTCGGCTGGATCACCGACGCCCTCGGCGCGCGCTGGGGCATGGGCGTCGCCGTGGCGGCGGGACTCGGCGGAGCCCTGGTGGGCTTCGTCGTCTGGCTCCGGCTGCGCGCGGAGCGTGCGGCGGCCGAGGACTGCGGCTAGTGCCCCGGCCGACCGCGGAGCTGCTCGACGACGTGGTCCACGCAGGCCAGCAGCCGGGCGACGTCGTCGGGCTCGATGGAGACGAACGTGGCGATCCGCAGCTGATTGCGCCCGAGCTTGCGGTAGGGATCGACGTCGACCACGCCGTGGGCGCGCAGGACCGCCGCGACACCGGCCGCGTCCACTCCGTCGTCGAAGTCCACCGTGGTGATCACGGTCGAGCGGTCCTCCGGACGGGCCACGAACGGGGTCGCGAAGGACGAGGCCTCCGCCCACGCGTAGACGAGGTCCGAGGAGTTCTTCGTGCGGGCCGCGGCCCACGCCATGCCGCCCTGGTCGTTGAGCCAGCGGACCTGCTCGTCGAGCAGCACGAGGGTGGTCAGAGCGGGGGTGTTGTAGGTCTGGTTCTTCCGGGAGTTCTGCAGCGCCGTGCTCAGCTGCAGGAAGTCCGGGATCCACCGCCCGGAGGCGCCGATCCGCTCGATCCGCTCGATCGCCGCGGGGGAGAACGCGCCCAGCCACAGGCCGCCGTCCGAGCCGAAGTTCTTCTGCGGGGAGAAGTAGTACACGTCCGTCGCGGCCACGTCCGCGGCCATCCCGCCGGCGGCCGAGGTCGCGTCCACCAGCACCAGCGCGTCGTCCGCGATCCCTGCGGGCCGGTGCACGGGGGCCGCCACTCCGGTGGAGGTCTCGTTCTGGGGCCACGCGTAGACGTCCACGCCCTCTTCCGCGCGGGCCTCCGGGCGCGCCCCGGGGGCGGACTCCACGACGGAGGAGGCCTCCAGGAACGGGGCCCCGCCGGTTGCCTGGGCGAACTTGGCGCCGAACTCCCCGAAGACCAGGTGCTGGGCCCGCCGCCCGACGAGCCCGAAGGCGGCGGCATCCCAGAACGCGGTGGCCCCGCCCAGGCCCAGGAGCACCTCGTGGCCGGCGGGGAGGCCGAAGAACTGCGCGAGGCCTTCGCGCACCGAGCCCACGAGCTCCTGCACCGGCGCCTGGCGGTGGGAGGTGCCGAGCAGGGCGGTCCCGGCCCGGGACACGGCCTCGACCTGCGCCGGGCGGATCTTCGAGGGACCGGCGCCGAACCGGCCGTCGGCGGGCAGCAGGTGCTGGGGGATGGTGACGTGTGCGGGCAACGGGCGCTCCCTCATGGGTGACGTGCGGCGGTGGCGGGTGACGTGCGGCGGGCGCGACCGCCGCGAAAGCGTGCTCGCGCCTTCCGCGCCTCGGCCCATTCTGCCCCACCCGCTGTGGCGGGCCTTGCGGGTGCCGCCCCCGACCGCACCGCAGCGGGGTTCGCCCACTAAACTCGGGGGGAAGACCGGTCCGGGCGGGGTCCCCGGGCCCGGACGGCCGGACGAAGGATGACTGAGGCATGAGCGAGCTGATCGACACCACGGAGATGTACCTGCGCACCGTCCTCGAGCTCGAGGAGGAGGGGATCACGCCGATGCGGGCGCGGATCGTCGAGCGCCTCGACCACTCCGGGCCCACGGTCTCGCAGACGGTGTCCCGGATGGAGCGGGACGGGCTGCTGACGGTGGGCCAGGACCGGTCGCTGCTGCTCACCCCGGCGGGCCGGCAGCGGGCGGTGCAGGTGATGCGCAAGCACCGGCTGGCGGAGCGGCTGCTCGCCGACGTCATCGGCCTGGACCTGGCCCAGGTGCACGACGAGGCGTGCCGGTGGGAGCACGTCATGAGCGAACAGGTCGAGCGGCGTCTCGTGGACCTGCTGCACAGCCCCCGGTACTCGCCGTACGGCACGCCCATCCCTGGTCTGGCCGCCCTCGGCGTCGAGGAGAGCCCCGTCGCGGCGCACCCCTCCCTGCTCGACGCCGCCCGACACGACCCCGACGGGCAGCACACCGTCGCGCTGCTGCCGGAGGTGGTCCAGGCGGACGCGGACCTCCTGGGCGTGCTGAGCGACGTGGGAGTGCTCACCGGGGCGGAGGTCAGGGCCCGGGTGGACGATCAGGTCGTGCGCATCGAGGTGGCGGCCACGGGACGTTCCGCGGAGATCGACCTGCGCACCGCCGCGGCCATCCGCGTCCTCGCCCCCTGAGAGCCCACCGGACGTCCCCGGAGTTCCGGGGGCGGCTCCGCAGAGGTCCGTGGGGCGGCCCCGGCGAGGCCCGTGGGGTGTCCTTTGGAGCGCGCCGGTGCGCAGCTCGCTCCGGGTGTGTGGACGTTCACAAGACACTTTCGGCCAGTTCCGCCCGGTCGGGGCGGCCGGGTCGGCGATGCCCTGGCGGGAAGCGGATTTCCGGGCCTCGTCAACGCACTGCACAGCGCGTCACACTCGGGAAGTCATATGCCGCAGGGAATCAATAGGGCGGTATTGATACATTGGGCGTTGCTCGACTGTTATCCGTCGTGATCAAAACGTGACACTTCCGTAATCAGTCATGTACTGTTCAACGCGTGCCGATCACTGGTCGGATCGGCGCCCTCGGAGCACATCGCCGAATTCTGCCGGTGCCCGTGGCCTCTACACAGAAACTGCTTGGCAGAAGCGGGGGAACCACTTTCGGTCCCGGTGATCCGGGTCCTTGGGGTTAAGTCGTCAGAGCGCGTGCGTTCTGCGACCGGGTGTCTCCCACCCGAATCCGACAGCTCACCTCGTAGGCAAAGGGAGGAACTCAACCATGTCGCTTTTCCAGCAGAACACTGCCCGCCACCGCGCTGAGAGCACCTCGCACGTCGTGCGCAACACCACCATCGCCGCCGCTGCCGGCGCCGCGATGATCGGCTCCGTCGCCCCGGCCCAGGCCTTCGCCCAGGCCCCCGTCGAGACCGGTGCGGCCTACTCGGCCCCGGCCTCCGCCTCGCTGGCCGCGTACTCCTCGTACACCTACCAGGCCCCGGTCGCCGCGCAGCCCGCGGCCCCCGCCTACGAGGCCCCGGCCCCCGCCTACGAGGCTCCGGCCCCGCAGCAGACCGCTGCCACCTCGAGCGTGACCCCGCAGTCCACCGCCGTCACTGCGATCGCCCCGTCCGCCGGCGGCGTCGTGGGCACCGCGATGTCGGCGCAGGGCGCGGGCTACGTCTACGGCGGCACCGCCTACGGCGCCTGGGACTGCTCCGGCTTCACCCAGTGGGTCTTCGCCCAGAACGGCATCGACCTGCCCCGCACCACCTGGTCCCAGTTCGCGGCAGGCACTCCCACCGCCAACCCGCAGCCCGGCGACCTCGTCTCCCAGAACGGCGGCGCGCACGTCGGCATCTACATCGGCGCCGGCAAGATGATCTCCGCCCTCAACCCGGCCCAGGGCACCCAGATCCACTCCGTCAACGCCATGCAGCTGGACGGCTACTACACCTTCTGATCCGGTCCGCCGCCCGCGACGACCCCGCTCGTCGCGGGCGGCCCCCGATCACCCCCCCCCGCACGCCGAGACCCGCTCTCCCGGTTCTCGGTGATGCCTGCTGTCCGCCCGGACGGCGCCCCCTCCTCCGCTCGCCCGGCCGTCGTTCCCGATCCCGGAACGCGCTCCTGCCGGACACCGGATCACCCCGAGCACGGCCCGGGGTGGTCTGTGCTGTCGTCCGCGCCCCTCCGGCAGGCCCGGCTCCGAAAGAAAGTCGTCTGAACTCCTCATGACTCGTGACCTGACCTCCTCGCACAGCATCGGCTCTCTCTTCTCCGGCAAGGCCCGCACCGTGGCCGCCGTGGCGGCCTTCTCCGGCCTGGCCCTCGCCACCACCGTCTCCGCGCAGACCGCTCCGGCCCAGGAGGCCTCCGCCGACGCCCCGCTGTCCGCCGTCGCCGCCGCCACCCCCACTGCGGCTCCCACGGTGTCCCTCGAGCCGGTCGCCCACGTGACCAAGGCCGAGACGCGGAGCGACCAGAAGGCCGACCAGAAGGCCGACGAGAAGGCCGACCGGAAGGCCGAGGCCCCGGTCGTCGCGGCGCCTGCCGTGGCCGCCCCGGCGGCCGTCGCCGCTCCCGCCCCGGTCTCCCCCGCTCCCGCGCCGAAGCCTGCCGTCCAGGTCGCTCAGGCCCCCACCCCGGTCGCCGCTCCCGCTCCGAAGCCAGCCCCCGCTCCGAAGCCCGTCCCCGCGCCGAAGCCCGCCGCCGCTCCTGCCCCGAAGCCTGTCGTGCAGGCCGCTCCGGCCACCCAGCGCACCGTGACCCCGCAGAGCTCGGCCTCGGGCAAGGGCGCGACCGTCTCCTCCGCCGCCATGGGCCAGCTCGGTGTGCGCCAGGACTGCACTGCGCTCGTCACGAACGCTCTGCGCGCCGCCGGCATCAACCACCACGGCTGGCCGGCCTCCTACCTGAGCCTCGGCACTCAGGTCTCCGCCGGCCAGGCGCAGCCCGGCGACCTCGTCTACTACGCCGACGGCGGCATGGGCGCGGCCCACATCGCGGTCTACATCGGCGGCGGCAAGGCCGTCCACGGCGGCTGGAACGGTGGCACCACCGCGATCTCCGGCGTCAACGTGGGCTCCGGCCCCGTCTTCGTCCGCGTGCGCTGACCGCACGCGAGAGCACCGCTTCGGGTGCGCGGTTCCTGGTCGGCCAGACGGGAACCGCGCACCCGCTGTCGTCCCGGCGTCCACCGCGCCGGCCACCCCGGGGCCCTGCCGGCGGACGATAGACTGGTCCCATGTCCACCGACTTCAGCCGCCACGCCCGCACAAGCCTCGATCGCGAGTACGCCTACATGGCCTACGGCATGATCTGTGGCGCTGTGCCCGGCATCGTTGCCGGCTTCGTCGTCGCCGCGTTCGTGGGCCACGCCGCGATGTGGCTGTCCGTGTTCGGCGGCATCGGGATCGTGCTCGGCCTGGTCACCGGGATCCTGCTCCACCGGAGGTGGCACGCCCCGGCCGGGACCGAGGACCCCCGGGAGCGCGGCGCAGCGCCGGAATGACGTGCTCCCGCAGCAGCGGCGCGAGATCCGCGGGCATCGCGCCGGGGGAGTCCTCGCCCACCGGCTGCCAGCGCAGCTCCTCGATCTCCGCGAGCGGCACGGGCCGGCCCGTGAGAGGCGCCGTGAACACCGTGCAGCGCACCCACGTGCCGGCCTCGTTCGCGGCCGGTGCCTCGAACACCCCGAGCAGGCGCAGCTGAGCGGTGTCCAGCCGCAGGCCGACCTCCTCCGCCGTCTCCCGCACAGCGGCCGACGCCGCGGATTCGCCCGGGTCGAGCTTGCCGCCCACCAGCATGAAGCGCTCCGTGCCGCGCTTGCGCACCGTCAGCAGCGCTCCGTCGTCGTCCCGCAGGCACACGGCGGTGATGGTCAGCACCTCCGCGTCCACCGGGGGACCGTCGGACGGTTTCCCGACGGCGACGCGCAGCCGTCCGATCTCGCCCTCGAGGTTGCGGACCGCCGCCGGACCCCACCGCCGCTGGGCCGCAGGGGTGCGGAACAGGGGCTGCCGGGCCCGCAGGTCCTCCAGCACGCTCAACCGGGCCTGCGCGAACAACGGTCCGGGCACGTGTGCATACTCCCTCCGCACGCCCGCGACGTAGGCGGCGTAGCCTGCCGGGTCGGCGCCGAGCACCGAGAGATCGGCGTCCAGGAGCACCTCTCCGACGGTGTCCTCGTCCGCGACCCGGTGCCCGAGAGTGAGCAGGACCAGCCGCTCGACCTCCGCCACGAACGGCTCGGCGAAGCCGGCGGTGCCCAGCCGGGTGCGGGCCAGCGCCGCCGACTCCCGCTCGTCCGCCCCGGGACGGCCGCGGTAGACCGCGTCGTGGAACCACGCGGCCAGCACCAGCGCCTCGGACCGGGCGGGACCGAGGCCGGTCCCGGTCAGCAGCAGGTCCACGGCCTCGAGGACCGCCAGCAGGTGGGCGGGGCCGTGGTAGTGCCGGTGCGGCTCGCTCCACCGGTCCACGAGCTCGCCGCCCAGTGCGGGGTGCGCCGGGAAGCGGGCGGCCCACCGCCGCAGCAGCACCCGGGCGATCCGGTCCGGACGCGCCCGCGCCGGGACGCGCAGCCCGCTGCGCACGAGCACGCGTGTGAGCTGCCGGCCGTCGACCGGCAGCGCGCCCGCGGCGACCGCCTCGTGGTACAGGCTCTCCCGCACGTCGTAGTGGTCCCGGTCGAAGGCGCGCCGGGCCACGCCCAGCCGGTCCGCGAACTCGTGCAGCTCCTCGTAGGACGTGTCGGAGACCAGGTGCGAGAAGCGCGTCCCGTGGGCGGGCCACAGCGGCGGATCGATGTAGACGGGCATGCGACCGATCCTAGACGGGGCCGGTTAGCGGGCGTCCGGGGGACCCCCTAGACTGTTCGCGTCGCCCTCGTAGCTCAGGGGATAGAGCACGGCTCTCCTAAAGCCGGTGTCGTTGGTTCGAATCCAATCGGGGGCACGCACGGACGCCCCGGACCGCACGGTCCGGGGCGTCTGTCCGTCCGGGACGGCGCCGGACGGAGCCGGGCTGCGCCCGATGGCCGGGGTCCGCCGGACGGGGGAGGGCGCCGGTCACCGACGCGGCGTGGGTGGTCAGTCCTCGGGGGCGGTGTCGGCGGCCCTCGACCGGCGCCGCAGGGCCTCCACGGACACGGTCGCGGTCACGGCGAGCATCAGCACGAGCAGCACCCAGCGGGCGATCACGAGCACGGACGCCGTGGTGACGGCGGAGCCGTCACCGGGGTCCGCGAGGGCGGCGTCGATCGCCGCGTTGCCGGCGAGGGAGACGGCCGCGAAGCCGAGCACCACCGCCGAGCGCCTCCACCGCCGGGCGCGGGAGGCCGTGTGCACCGCCACGAACAGCAGCCACGCCAGTCCCACGAGCAGCGGCGCCAGCAGAGCGGAGGACCGGTGCACCGCCTCGTACTGGGCCCGTCCCGGCTCACCCAGCGCCGTGGCGAGCCGCCGGGCGTGCTCCTGCCCGAATCCGCCCGGCATCCACTCGGGCAGGGTCAGCCCGCCGGCCGCGGTGGCGCCGAACCGGGGGAGGACCCAGGCGTGCACGTACAGCCAAAGGAGCGCCGAGGCGGACATGGCCACGCCCACCACGAGGCCCGAGCTCGACCTCGTGGGCTCGGGGCGGAGCTCGCCGGGCTCCGCCTGGTGCAGGCGGGTTGCCCGTGCCGGCCCCGGGGTCGCCGTGGTCGCGCCGTGCTTGCGTGCCTTCTGTGCGCGTGTCGGTCCCATGCCCCCATGATCCGGTCGCACCCCCACCGCCCAACGCCGGGACCGCGGGGTAGGCTGGGGCCACCCACAGCGGTCCTCCGGACCGCACGGGGAGCGGACCGGCCGACGACGACCGGGCGCTCGACGAGGACGACACGGAGGTGCCGGTCATGGAACTGTCCATCGGACTCCCGGACGGCCTGCTCATGCGGCTGACCGAGGGCAACGTGCTGACGCTGTTCGAGAAGGACCACGACACGGTGCGCCGCACGGTGGACTGCTCCGTCCTCGGCGGGGCCCCCATCGCGGACATGGTGTGGTCGCACAAGCTCTCGGCCGTGATCGTGGCGGTGCCCTCCCTGCACCGGCTCTTCCGCTGGGACCCGTACACCGACGTGCTGTACGAGTTCGCGGGCACGGGCGAGTCGGGCCGGAGGGACGGGAAGGCGGTTCAGGCGAAGTTCGCCGCCACCGTCTCCATCACCGAGGACGGCAACGGCACGCTGTGGCTCATCGACCGGGACTCCTCGTCCCTGCGCTGCATCGAGATCGACACCGACAAGCCCGACGGCGGCCCGCAGGTCTGCACCGTGGTCGGCCGGGCGGGCGCGGGGTTCGCGGACGGGCCCGCGGACGTGGCGCAGCTGGACCACCCCGAGGACCTGCAGATCCTCTACGACGGCTCCATCGTGATCGCCGACACCGGCAACGACGCCATCCGTCACCTCGACCCGGCCAGCCGGGAGCTCGACACCGTCTACGGCGGTAAGGCCGAGGGCTCCGTCGAGTTCGACGACGACATCGAGCTGCAGCGGCCCGTCCGGGTCACGGTCGCCGACTCGGAGCTGTGGGTCGAGGACGACAACGGCCGGCACCGGCTCGAACTGCACTTCGTCTGAGGACCGTCCACCGGACGACCCGGCTGTCACCGGGCCTCGGTAGACTGGGCCCACGATGGACTACCTCTTCGACAACCCGCTCCTGCCCTCCGCCTCCGTGGCCCGCCCCGGCACCGACACCCGCCCACGGCGCGGCACCGTGTCCGCCGACGCCCTCGTGGAGGGGCTCAACGACCCCCAGCGGGCCGCCGTGGAGCACTCCGGCTCACCGCTGCTGATCGTCGCCGGCGCCGGCTCCGGCAAGACCCGCGTGCTGACCCACCGGATCGCGCACCTGCTGGCCACCGGGCGTGCTCACCAGGGCGAGATCCTGGCCATCACGTTCACGAACAAGGCCGCCGCCGAGATGCGCGAGCGCGTGGTCGAGCTGGTGGGGGACTCCGCGAGGTCGATGTCGATCTCCACCTTCCACTCCTTCTGCGTGCGAGTGCTGCGGCGGGAGGCCGCCAGCGTGGGCCTGAAGTCGACCTTCTCCATCTACGACTCCGCCGACTCCCTGCGGCTGCTCACCCTCGTGGCCAAGCAGCACGACCTCGACCCCAAGCGCTTCGCGCCCAAGAGCATCCAGCACCGGATCTCCGCGCTGAAGAACGAGCTCGTCGACGACGAGACGTACCTGTCCCGGGTCTCCGAGACCGACCCCTTCGAGAGCGCCGTGGCCCAGGTCTACCGCGGCTACACCGAGCGGCTGCGCGCGGCCAACGCCATGGACTTCGACGACCTCATCGCCCAGACCGTGCACATGCTCCGGGCCTTCCCGCAGGTCGCCGAGTACTACCGGCGGCGGTACCGGCACGTGCTCATCGACGAGTACCAGGACACCAACCACGCTCAGTACGCGCTGGTCCGGGAGCTCGTCGGGACCGGGGCGGAGACCGAGGCCGGGACGAGCCACGTCCCGCCCGCCGAGCTGACCGTCGTGGGCGACTCGGACCAGTCGATCTACGCGTTCCGCGGGGCCGACATCCGCAACATCGTCGACTTCGAGCAGGACTACCCCCAGGCCCGCACCATCCTGCTGGAGCAGAACTACCGGTCCACCCAGAACATCCTGACCGCTGCCAACGCGGTGATCGCCAAGAACAAGGGCCGCCGGGACAAACGGCTGTGGACAGCCTCCGGCAGCGGCGAGAAGATCACCGGCTACGCCGCCGAGAACGAGCACGAGGAGGCCCGCTTCATCGCCGAGGAGATCGACCGCCTCCAGGACGAGGACGGGTACCGCCCCGGCGACGTCGCCGTGTTCTACCGCACCAACGCGCAGTCGCGCTCCCTCGAGGAGATCCTCATGCGCGTGGGCCTGCCCTACAAGGTGGTGGGCGGCACCCGCTTCTACGAGCGCAAGGAGATCAAGGACGCCCTGTCCTACCTGCGGGCGATCGTGAACCCGGACGACGACATCAACGTCCGCCGCATCGTCAACGAGCCCAAGCGCGGCATCGGCGACCGCGCCGAGGGCGCCGCCGCGGTGCTCGCCGAGCGCGAACGGGTCTCCTTCATGGCCGCGCTGCGCCGTGCCGACGAGGCGCCCGGGATGGCCACCCGCTCCCTGAACGCGGTCAAGGCCTTCGTCCAGCTCATGGACGACCTCGCCTCGGTCGCCGAGGGCTCGGGGGCCGCCACCGTCCTCGAGGCCGTCCTGGAGCAGTCCGGGTACCTGGCCGCGCTGCGCCAGTCGCAGGACCCCCAGGACGAGTCCCGGGTCGAGAACCTCGCGGAACTCGTGGCCGTGGTCCGGGAGTTCGAACGGGACCACCCCGACGCCGGACTGCCCGAGTTCCTCGAGCATGTCTCCCTCGTGGCCGACGCCGACCAGATCCCGAACCGGCCCGCCGCCGGGAGCGAGGACGGCCCGAGCGCCGAGCAGATCGCAGCGGAGGTCGCCGAGGCCCGCGCCCAGGGCGTGGTCACCCTGATGACCCTGCACACCGCCAAGGGCCTCGAGTTCCCCGTGGTCTTCCTGACCGGCATGGAGCACGGGCTGTTCCCGCACCAGCGCTCCCTCACTGACGAGAAGGAGATGGAGGAGGAGCGGCGCCTCGCCTACGTGGGGCTCACCCGCGCCCGCGAGCGCCTCTACCTCACGCGCTCCGAGTTCCGCTCCATGTGGGGGCAGTCCCAGTACAACCCGGCCAGCCCGTTCCTCGACGAGATCCCGGCCGAACTCCTCGACTGGAAGCGCGAGGGGTCCTCGGCCCCGGCGTCGTGGGGCTCCTCGCTGCACGGCGGCGGCTCCGGGCAACGGGATCCGATGCGGGGCTCCTACTGGGGCGCCGCGGCGGCGTCGAACGCGGCCTTCGAGCGGATGGCGCCGTCCCGGGCCACCACGGCAGGACGGGTCCAGCCCAACAAGGAGATCCCCAGCCTGTCCGTCGGCGACACCGTGGACCACAAGACCTTCGGCATGGGCACCGTGGTCTCCGTCGAGGGCGCCGGGGACAAGACCGTGGCGAAAGTGCGGTTCGGGGCCGACGAGAAGCGGCTGCTGCTGCGCTACGCTCCCCTCACCCGCGTGGGCTGACTCGTCCGCGGAGGGTGATCCCGCGCGCTCCCGCCCGCGTGGGACCGGGACGGGCCCATCGGCCCCGTCCCGGTCCCGCGCGTGAGTTCGGGTGGCACGGAAGAGCCTCCGGGTGAATGCGGTCCGTCGAGGGGCCGCATCCACCCGGAGGCTTTTCTCGCGTCACGGCGTCCCCGCCGTGATCGACTTCCTAGGAGTTCGGCGCCTTGATCTTGTAGATCGCGCCGGTCGAGACGTCCTCCTCCAGCGCCTCGAGCGTGCGTCCCCGGGTCTCCGGGACCTGGGTGTAGACGAAGAGCAGGGCCAGCACCCCGACCCCGGCGAAGAGGAAGAACGTGCCGGTGATGCCGACGGCATCGACCAGGGAGGGGAAGTAGAGCGAGAGGACGCCGTTGGCGACCCACAGCATGAACACGGACACGCCGATCCCGAAGCCGCGCATGTGCAGGGGGAACACCTCGGAGAGGTACACCCACACGGCGACGTTGAGGAAGGTCTGCATGGAGCCCACGAAGGCCACCACCAGCGCCAGGATCACCCAGGGCCGCAGGGGGTTGCCCTCCTCCAGCGTCATCGCGGACATCCCGATGAGCAGGTGGCACGTGGTGGTGAGGCTCAGGCCGATCATGAAGGTCTTGCGCCGGTCGAGCCGGTCCATCAGGTACAGGGCGATGAAGCCGCCGACCACCGCGATCACGCCGGGGGCGATGTTGGCGATCAGGGCCGCGTTCGCGCTGAAGCCGGACTCGATGAGCACGATCTGTCCGTAGTACATGATCGAGTTGATGCCGGTGAGCTGCTGGGCGATGCCGAGGCCGATGCCGACCAGCATGATCCGGATCAGGTGCTTGTTGGTGAGGATCGTGCCCAGGCCGATCTGGTTCTCGGCCCGCTCCTCCTCGGTGATGTGCTCCACCTCGCCGAGCTCGGCGATCGCCCGGTCCTCGGAGCGCACGGTCTTGAGCACCTCGAGGGCCTCCTCGTGCCGGCCCTTCTCGACGAGCCAGCGCGGGGACTCCGGCATCCGGAGCATGCCGATGAACAGTGCCACGGCCGGCAGGGCGGAGATGGCGAACATGATCCGCCAGACCCCGGTGACATCGCTGAAGACGTTGCCGATGATCGCGTTGATCACGAACGCGGAGAGCTGGCCGATCACGATGGCCACCTCGTTGCGGCCGGCGATCGATCCGCGGATCTCGTAGGGGGCCAGCTCCGCGAGGAAGACGGGCACCACCGCCGAGGCGCCGCCCACGGCCAGGCCCAGGCAGATGCGCCCGACCACGAGGATCTCGTAGTTCGGGGTGAAGACGACGATCATTGTGCCGATGAAGAACAGGACGGCCAGCAGGAGGATCGTCTTCCGGCGCCCCCAGGCGTCCGAGATCCGGCCTCCGGACAGGGCGCCGACGGCGGCGGCGAAGACGAGCGAGCTGGTCACCACGCCCTCGGTGAGCGGGGTGAGGCCGAGCTCGGCCGACATCGGGCGCAGCGCGCCGTTGATCACACCGGTGTCGTAGCCGAAGAGCAGGCCGCCGAAGCAGGCGACGACGGAGATGAGACCGAGACGCTTGCGATGTGGTCCGGCAGTGAGGGGAGGCAGCGCAGCAGCTGCTTCCCGGGGTGAGGAGGTGGCCATCGGAGTTCCTTTGTTCGTGCGCAGCCGGTGCGCTCTTCACGGTGCTGATGGGTCGGACGGGTCACTCGATGCGTGACGCAGGTCTCACTCGTCCTGATGTCACTATGTTAGGACATGGTGTGGACCTGCGGAACCCTGCACCGTAATTTTCTGTGACCGCGGCAACACCGCCCTCGGACCCGGGGACGAGGAGAGACGAGGAGAGCAGTCACAGCGAGGCGGCGGCAACGGGCGCACCGGACATGCGCCGTCGCGGCCCCGGGTGGCGGGGCCCGGGGACGCCACCGTCCCGGTCCGGCACTGCTAGACGAACAGCAGCACCGCCACGGCCGCGGGGACCGTCCAGCGCAACGACCTGCCGGTGAGGTTGTGCACCACCCCCAGCAGCGTGCAGCAGACCACGGCCGTGGCGACGGAGGCCCATCCGCCGAGGATCAACCCGGGCAGGGCGAGCAGGAGGCCGAGGACGAGCCCGCCCACCGGGGCCAGCCGCGTCCAGGGTGCCTGGCGGCGAAGCTCCACGGCCCGCTGCACGCACGTGAGGACCAGCGCGAGGAGCAGGGCCCGGCCCACGTGGTAGGCGGCGAAGCCCACCATGCCGAGCCACGCGCCCGCGCCGTACTGGGCGTAGAGGTCCAGGTAGAGCTGGACCGGCTGCACGCGCCACTCGCCCACGAGGAAGACGGGCAGGATCACCCCGAGCAGGACGGCCAGCACGAACACGACCAGGGCGGTGGTGGTCCGCCGGTGGTCGGCCGCGAGGAGCGAGGGCGCGGGGACGGCGGGGTCCGCCGCCCGGTGGCGCAGCCACGCCACGAGGCCCCGCTGGATCGCGAACCACGCCGCGCCCAGGCACAACCACGTGAAGACCTGCCAGCCCAGCGGGTAGACGCCGGGGATCTCGCCGGTGAAGGTGAGCACCGTGCCGTCGACCACGGCCTCCAGCCCGAGGGCCACGAAGGCGAAGGTCGCGATCGAGACGAGGAAGCCAGGATCGGCGGGGGCGAACGCCCGGTTCTCGGGGGAGTCGACGGAGCTCATGGAGTCAGTCAATCAAGAAATGCCGGGCCGCACGCGCGAGCCCCCGGTTGTGGCCGCCGATTCGGCATGCACTACAGTCTCGTACAGGGAGTGCACCGGAAAGTCCCGCGCCGGGAACGGTTCCGCGGAACGGCCCGGACGCATCCGCCGGGCCTCGGCCGGGAGGATGCGGGGTGCTCCGTTCACCACCAGGTCGGAGGACGACCCGCGTACTGCCCGGGTCGCCGCCGCCCACGACTTCGACGAAGAAGGGCATTCACCCGTGGACCTGTTCGAATACCAGGCACGTGACCTGTTCGAGAAGCACGGCGTCCCCGTGCTCCAGGGCATCGTCGCGACCACCCCTGAAGAAGCAAGGGCCGCCGCCGAGAAGATCGGCGGGGTCACCGTCGTGAAGGCGCAGGTCAAGGTCGGAGGCCGCGGCAAGGCCGGCGGCGTCAAGGTCGCCAAGACCGCCGACGAGGCCTATGAGTACGCCCAGCAGATCCTCGGCATGGACATCAAGGGCCACACCGTCCACCGGGTCATGATCGCCCAGGGCGCCGACATCGCCGAGGAGTACTACTTCTCGATCCTGCTGGACCGCGCCAACCGCTCGTACCTGGCCATGTGCTCCGTCGAGGGCGGCGTGGAGATCGAGCAGCTCGCCGTCGAGCGGCCCGAGGCCCTCGCCCGCGTCGAGGTCGTCCCGACCGAGGGCATCACCGAGGCCAAGGCCCAGGAGATCGTGCAGCAGGCCGCCTTCGACGAGGAGACCGCGGCCAAGGTCGTCCCGGCCCTGGTCAAGCTGTGGGACGTCTTCAAGAACGAGGACGCCACGCTCGTCGAGGTCAACCCGCTGGTGAAGACCGGCGACGGGCAGGTCATCGCCCTCGACGGCAAGGTCACCCTCGACGAGAACGCGGAGTTCCGCCAGGCGGAGCACGCGGCACTCGCTGACAAGTCCAGTGCCGACCCCCTCGAGGAGAAGGCCAAGGAGCACGACCTCAACTACGTCAAGCTCGACGGCGAGGTCGGCATCATCGGCAACGGCGCTGGCCTGGTGATGTCCACCCTGGACGTCGTCGCCTACGCCGGCGAGCAGCACGGCAACGTCAAGCCCGCCAACTTCCTGGACATCGGCGGCGGCGCGTCGGCCGAGATCATGGCCGCCGGTCTGGACGTGATCCTCAACGACCCGCAGGTGAAGTCCGTGTTCGTCAACGTCTTCGGCGGCATCACCGCGTGCGACGCCGTGGCCAACGGCATCGTGAAGGCCCTCGAGATCCTCGGGGACCAGGAGGACAAGCCGCTCGTGGTCCGCCTCGACGGCAACAACGTCGAGGAGGGCCGGCGCATCCTCGCCGGTGCCAACCACCCGCTCGTCACCCTCGCCGAGACCATGGACGAGGGCGCGGACAAGGCCGCCGAGCTCGCCCACGCCGCCAACTGAACCGCCGACCGGACGAACACTCCTAAGGAACAGCAATGTCAATTTTTTTGAACAAGGACTCCAAGGTCATCGTTCAGGGCATCACCGGCGGCGAGGGCACCAAGCACACCGGTCGCATGCTCGCGGCGGGCACACAGGTCATGGGCGGCGTCAACGCCCGCAAGGCCGGCACGACCGTGGCCCACCAGGACAAGGACGGCAACGGCGTCGAGCTGCCGGTCTTCGGCACCGTCGCCGAGGCCGTCGAGAAGACCGGCGCGGACGTGTCGATCGTCTTCGTGCCGCCGGCCTTCACGAAGGACGCCGTGATCGAGGCCATCGACGCCGAGGTCCCGCTCGTCGTGGTCATCACCGAGGGCATCCCAGTGCAGGACTCCGCCGAGTTCTGGGCCTACGCGAAGTCGAAGACCGGTGCGGACGGCAAGCAGACCACTCGCATCATCGGCCCGAACTGCCCCGGCATCATCACCCCGGGCGAGTCGCTGGTGGGCATCACCCCGGCGAACATCACAGGCAAGGGCAAGATCGGCCTGGTCTCCAAGTCCGGCACCCTGACCTACCAGATGATGTACGAGCTGCGCGACATCGGGTTTACCACCGCCATCGGCATCGGCGGCGACCCGGTCATCGGGACCACGCACATCGACGCCCTCGAGGCGTTCGAGGCGGACCCGGAGACCGAGGCCATCGTGATGATCGGCGAGATCGGCGGCGACGCCGAGGAACGCGCCGCGGACTTCATCCAGGCGAACGTGTCCAAGCCGGTCGTCGGCTACGTCGCCGGCTTCACCGCTCCCGAGGGCAAGACCATGGGCCACGCCGGCGCCATCGTCTCCGGGTCCTCGGGCACCGCGCAGGCCAAGAAGGAGGCCCTCGAGGCCGCGGGCGTGAAGGTCGGCAAGACCCCGTCCGAGACCGCCCAGCTGATGCGGGAGATCTTCGAGAGCAAGTGATCCGGCGGGCTCCGGCCCGCCGACCCGGCACGCGAGGCAGGCCCCGTCCACGATGTTCGTGGACGGGGCCTGCCCCGTCGCCGGAGCCTCGCAGGGCTCAGAGCTGTCCTTCGAGGAACTGTGCGACGCCTCGGCCGAAGGACCAGTCCTCGCGGGTGTTCTCGGTGACGGACACGATGAGGTCCTGCGGATCCAGCCCGGTGCGTTCGTGGAGGCGATCGGCCAGCGCCCGGTACATCGTCTGCTTCTGGGCTTCGCTGCGGCCCTGCTGGACCACCTGGACGATCACCAGATCGTCGGTGCGGGTGAGGCCGAGGCCGGTGTCCTCGGCGATGATCTGGCCGGGCCTGTGCTCGGTGATGATCTGGTAGCGGTCGCGGGGCGGGGCGGCGAAGGTGTCGAGCATGACGTCCTGGACGGCGTCGGCCAGGTCGCGGAGCTGTTCGGGGGTTCGACGGTCCTCGGTGACGTCGATGCGCACGAGGGGCATGATCGGATCCTTTCGGTGGGTGACGCGTGCCGGGAGCGGTCTCGGCGAGCGCAGTGGCGGAGGCGGAGAGGAGTGCCAGGAGTTCATCGTCCGGCGGCGTCCGGGGAAGGGCTGTGCGCGGCCGAGCGGCGGGTGCAGATCTCGCGCGGCTGTTCCCGTGCTGTGGAGGGAATGCCCGGCTGCTGGGCGTCGTCCCAGGCACCACCTCGTCGGAAGCCACTGTCCCACCCGCCCAGCCGGTTTGGCAACACATTAATACAAATGTTCCCAGGGCTGTCGTCCACGCACCTCGCGAGGTCTGTGGTGCCGGTGTGCGAGGCAGCACCCCTAGGGCCACAGTTAGACGTTATGTCTTTACAAACTGACCTCATGTCGTATTCTGGTTGTGATCCGGACCACTGATCGGCCGGGTGTCCGATGTCTTCACCGGGACGCCGGTCCAGCACCAGAAAGCAGGTCACCATGGCGCAGCAGAACGCGACCACCACGACCGCCGACGCGGCGGCCCAGCAGAAGAACCCCGTGCTGATCGGCACCGCCCCGGACTCCTGGGGCGTCTGGTTCCCCGACGACCCCCAGCAGACGCCGTGGGAGCGCTTCCTCGACGAGGCCGCCGAGGCCGGCTACTCCTGGATCGAACTGGGCCCCTACGGCTACCTGCCCACGGACCCCGTCCGGCTCGCGGACGAGCTGGCCCAGCGGAACCTGAAGGTGTCGGCGGGCACGGTCTTCACGGCGTTCCACCGCGGCGCCGACCAGTGGCGCGAGGCCTGGGAGCCCGCGCGGAAGGTAGCCGAGCTGACCGCCGCCGTGGGCGGCGAGCACATCGTGGTCATCCCGGCGATGTGGCGCGACGACGTGACGGGCGAGGCCCTCGAGAACGAGCACCTGAGCTCCGAGCAGTGGAACGCCCTGTGCGAGGGCCACGACCGTCTGGGGAAGGTGCTGCGCGAGGACTACGGTCTCCAGCAGCAGTTCCACTCCCACGCCGACTCCCACGTGTGCGGCCAGCCCGACATCGAGACCTTCCTGGACCGCACCGACCCCGAGCTGGTCACCCTGTGCCTGGACACCGGCCACGCCGAGTACGGCGGCGCGTCGTCCGCAGACCTCATCAGGAAGTACCCGGAGCGGATCGGCTACCTGCACCTGAAGCAGATCGACCCGGTGATCATGGAGCGCGTGCGCCGGGAGAACCTGACCTGGGCGGCGGCCAATCTCGCCGGCGTCATGGTCGAGCCGCCCGCCGGCCTGCCCGACCTCGCGGAGGTGATCGCCGAGGTGGAGAAGCTGAACCTGCCGATCTTCGGCATCGTCGAGCAGGACATGTACCCCGTCTCGTCCTTCGACGTCCCGCTGCCCATCGCCACCCGCACGCGCGCCTACCTGCTGGGCTGCGGCTCCCGCACCCGCGTCCGCTGACCCGTCCGCGCCACACCGACCTGGAGGACCGTCCATGAAGATCGCTCTCGATCCCACACCGTTCCACTCCACCCACTCCCTGCTCGAGTTCCCGCAGCTCGCCGCCGAGCTGGGTTACGAGTACCTGCAGCTGACGCCCCACGCCGACTTCCTGCCCTTCTTCAACCACCCCAAGGCCGACGACCAGCTCGTCGCGGACCTGCGCGCGGCCTGCCGTGACGCCGGGGTGCAGATCGCCTCCGTGCTGCCCGTGCTGCGCTGGTCCGCCCCGGACCCCGATGCCCGCGAGGCCGCCGTGCGGTACTGGAAGCGCGCCGTCCGGATGACCGTGGACCTCGGAGTGCAGCAGATGAACACCGAGTTCCAGGGCCGGCCCGAGCTCGCCGAGGAGTCGGAGCGGGCGTTCTACCGCTCGATGGAGGAGCTGCTGCCCCTCATCGAGCGCGAGGGCGTGCACGTCGCGATCGACCCACACCCCGACGACTTCGTGGAGCAGGGCCTCGCCGCGTGGCGGGTGATCCGGGGCGTGAACTCCCCGAATCTCGGCTTCGCCTACGTGGCGCCGCACACCTTTCACATGGAGGACGAGCCGCTGGAGATCATGGCCGCGGTGGGGGACCGGCTGCGCGTGGTCCACGTCGCCGACACCATGGACCACCACCGCTCCCACGGGCTGCGCTACATCACCAACCCGCCGGGAGCTCCGGCCCGCGTGCACCAGCACCTGAAGATCGGGGACGGCGACGTCGACTGGGACGAGTTCTTCGGCGGACTCGCCACCAACGGCTTCCTCGACCGCGAGGACTCCGTGATGGTCTCCTCGGTCTTTGCCGAGGACGAGAACGCCGTGGAGGTCTCCCGGTACCAGCTGGAGCAGATGCGCAGCCGCGTCGCCGCGGCGCAGAAGGCAGGAGTGAACGCATGAGCTACGACGTCGTGACCCTGGGGCGCATCAGCGTCGACATCTACCCCGACGACGTCGGGGTCGGCCTCGAGGACGTGACCACGTTCCGCAAGTACCTGGGCGGGTCCCCGTCGAACGTCGCGGTCGCCGCCGCCCGCCACGGCGAGTCCGCCGCGGTGATCACCCGCACCGGCGACGACCCGTTCGGCACCTACCTGCACCGCGAGCTCACCCGCTACGGCGTGGACGACCGGTTCGTGAGTTCGGTGCCGGGTCTGCAGACCCCCGCCACGTTCTGCGCGATCCGGCCGCCGGAGGACTTCCCGCTGTACTTCTACGGACGCTTCCCCACGGCCCCTGACCTGCAGATCCGGCCGGAGGAGATCGACACCGAGGTCGTGCGCGACACGCGGATCCTGTGGTCCACCGTCACTGGCCTGTGCCAGGAGCCGTCCCGCTCCGCCCACTTCGCGGCCCACGAGGCCCGTCCGCGCGAGCAGCTGCGCGGCGACCAGCACACGATCCTCGACCTCGACTACCGTCCCATGTTCTGGGAGTCCGAGGAGGACGCCCGCGCGCAGGTCCACGAGCTGCTCCAGCACGTGACCATCGCCATCGGCAACGACAAGGAGTGCGCGGTGGCCGTGGGGGAGGGCACCCCCGACGAGCAGGCCGACCGGTTGCTCGAGGCCGGCGTGCGCATCGCCGTCGTCAAGCTCGGCCCCGAGGGGGTCATGGCCAAGACCCGCGACGAGCGCGTGGTCTCCGCCCCCGTCCCGGTGGAGACCGTGAACGGCCTCGGCGCCGGGGACTCCTTCGGCGGAGCCTTCTGCCACGGCATCAACCAGGGCTGGAGCCTCGAACAGGTCCTCGACTACGCCAACGCCTCCGGCGCGATCGTGGCCTCGAAGATCTCGTGCTCCGATGCCATGCCCGCGCCCGATGAGGTCTTCCAGCTGCTGCGCGAGCGCGGCCGCGCCGTTCCCGAAGGAGCCACTCGATGACGACCACGTCCCCCGCCGAGCTCGACACGGCCGATCCGCGCCGCTACGAGCACCTCAGCCGGATCCGGCTCGAGGACCCCCGGGCCGTCCAGCGTGCGGCCGACTCCCGCCGCCGCCACTCCGGCCTCGTGCAGGGGCGGCAGAACTTCGTGGTCGCCGCCGACCACGCGGCCCGCGGCGCCCTGAAGGTGCGGCAGGACGCCGGCGCCATGGCCGACCGGCGCAGCCTGCTCGACCGGTTGCAGATCGCCCTGGCCAACCCCCAGGTGGACGGCGTGCTCGCATCCCCGGACGTGCTGGACGACCTGCTGCTGCTCGGTGCGCTCGAGGGCAAGCTGGTCTTCGGCTCGATGAACCGCGGTGGCCTGCCCGGACTGGTCAACGAGATCGACGACCGCTTCACCGGGCACACCGCGGAGGCGCTGAACAAGATCGGCGCTGACGGCGGCAAGATGCTCACCCGCATCTGCTTCGAGGACCCGCACACCACCTCCGTGCTGGAGAACACCGCCCGCGCGGTGGACTCCCTCGCGGACCTGGGGCTCATCGCGATGGTCGAGCCGTTCATCTCCCGGATCACCGACCGGGGGATCGTCAACGACCTCTCGGCGGACGCCGTGATCCAGTCCGTGGCCATCGCCCAGGGCCTCGGCGGCACGTCGGCGCACACCTGGATGAAGCTGCCCGTCGTCGAGGAGATGGAGCGGGTCATGGCCTCCACGACCCTGCCGACCGTGCTGCTGGGCGGGGACCCGTCCGGCCGGCCGGACGAGGTGTTCGCCACCTGGGAGGCCGCGCTTTCCCTGCCCGGCGTCCAGGGCCTCACGGTCGGACGCACCCTCCTCTACCCCGAGGACGGCGACGTCGCCGGCGCTGTGGCCACCGCTGCGTCCCTGCTCAAGGGGCACCCCGTCGAAGAAGGAGCGGCCCGATGAGCACCCGCACCCTTTCCGTCTCCCAGGCGCTCGTGGAGTTCCTGGCCAACCAGTGGACCGTGGACCGGATCGGCGCGGAGGAGTACCGGCAGCGGACGATCCCGGGCATGTTCGGCATCTTCGGCCACGGCAACGTGGCCGGGGTGGGCCAGGCGCTCAAGCAGTACCAGGCCGAGGACCCCGCGGTCATGCCCTACTACCAGGGCCGCAACGAGCAGGCCCAGGTGCACCAGGCCGTCGGCTACGCCCGGCACACCCGGCGCCGGGCCACCTTCGCGGTGAGCACCTCCATCGGCCCCGGGGCCACCAACATGGTGACCGGTGCCGCCCTGGCCACCACGAACCGGCTGCCCGCGCTGCTGTTCCCCTCGGACCAGTTCGCCTCCCGGCGGCCGGACCCGGTGCTGCAGCAGCTCGAACGTCCCGACGCCAACGACATCACCGTCAACGACGTCTTCCGGCCGGTCAGCCGCTACTTCGACCGCGTGTGGCGGCCCGAGCAGCTCTTCTCGGCGCTGCTCAACGGCATGCGGGTGCTCACGGACCCCGCCGAGACCGGGGCGGTGACGATCGCGCTCCCGCAGGACGTGCAGGCCGAGCCGCTCGAGGTGCCCGAGGAGTTCCTCGCGCCCCGGGAGTGGCGGATCCGCCGCCCGGCCCCGGAGGAGGAGGACGTCCGTGCCGCTGTCGCGGCGATCCGAGCGGCCGAGCGGCCCGTCGTCATCGCGGGCGGCGGGGTGCACTACGCCTTCGCCACCGAGGCGCTGCGGGAGTTCGCCGAGGCGACCGGGATCCCCGTGGCCTACACCCAGGCGGGGGTGGGGGTCCTGGACTGGGACCACCCGCTGTGCCTCGGGGCCGTCGGCTCCACCGGCTCCACGGCGTCCAACGCCGTGGTCGCCGACGCCGACCTGGTCATCGGCATCGGCACCCGGTACGAGGACTTCACCACCGCGTCCCGCACCGCGTTCCAGCACCCGGACGTGCGCTTCGTCAACGTCAACGTCGCGGCCTTCGACGCGTACAAGCAGGGCACCGCAGTGCCCGTCGTCGCCGACGCCCGCAAGACCCTCGTCGAGCTGACGAAGGCGCTCGGCGGGTACCGGGCCGGTGCGGACCTCGCCGAGGTCGTCGAGACCGAGAAGCGGCGCTGGGACGGGACCGTGGACGCAGCCTTCGGCGATCGGCACGAGCCGCTGCCCAGCCAGAACGAGATCATCGGGGCCGTCAACGAGGCCATGGACGACCGCGACGTCGTCGTGTGCGCCGCGGGCTCGCTGCCCGGCGACCTGCACAAGATGTGGCGGGTCAAGGACCCGTACGGTTACCACGTGGAGTACGCCTTCTCGTGCATGGGCTACGAGATCGCCGGCGGCCTCGGGGTCAAGCGAGCGGCCGTGGCCGAGGCGGAGCGGGCCGGAACGCCCCAGGACGCGCGCGACGTCGTCGTCATGGTCGGGGACGGCTCGTACCTGATGATGCACACGGAGCTCGTCACGGCCGTGGCCGAGGGGCTCAAGCTCGTGGTGGTGCTCATCCAGAACCACGGCTACGCCTCGATCGGCGCCCTGTCGGAGCAGCTGGGGTCCCAGCGCTTCGGCACCAAGTACCGCTACCTCGACGAGGAGCGGCACAGCTTCGACGACGGCTCGACGCTGCCGATCGACCTCGCCACCAACGCCGAGTCCCTCGGCGTGCGCGTTCTGCGCGTCGAGCCCGGCGAGGGCGTGATCGACCGGCTGAAGGCGGCCGTCGGGCAGGCCAAGGCCGTGCCCGAGGGCTCCGGTCCCGTGCTCGTGCACGTGGAGTCGGATCCGCTGATCGACGCGCCCAGCTCCGAGTCGTGGTGGGACGTGCCCGTCACGGGCACCGCCACCCTCGGATCCACGAACGAGGCCTACGAGGTCTACCAGCAGCACAAGGCCCGGCAGCGCCCGCTGCTCGGGAACTGAAGGAGGAACGCCATGACCCAGCAGATCGACAAGACCCAGCAGCAGATCCAGCACGTCGAGCACTTCATCGCCGGGGCCCGGACGCCCGGCACCGGGGACCGCACCCAGGAGATCTACAACCCCGCCACCGGCGAGGTGTCCGGCATCCTGCACCTGGCCACCGACGAGGACCTGCAGACCACCGTCGCGGCGGCGCGGAAGGCGGCGGACTCGTGGGGCGACGTGTCGCTGTCCCGGCGCACCGCCGTGCTGTTCAAGTTCCGCGAGCTCGTGGCCGCCCACACGGACGACCTGGCCCGGCTGATCACCGCCGAGCACGGCAAGGTCCTCTCCGACGCCAAGGGTGAGGTGGGCCGCGGTCTCGAGGTCGTCGAGTTCGCCTGCGGGATCGCCGAGCAGCTCAAGGGGGAGTTCTCCGACCAGTTCTCCACCGGCATCGACGTCTACTCCTTCCGCCAGCCCCTCGGCGTGGTCGCGGGCATCACCCCGTTCAACTTCCCGGTGATGGTGCCGCTGTGGATGGCCCCGGTGGCGATCGCCACCGGCAACGCGTTCATCCTCAAGCCCTCCGAGCGGGACCCCTCCCCGTCGCTGCTGATCGCCGAGCTGTGGAAGCAGGCCGGGCTGCCGGACGGCGTCTTCCAGGTCCTCCACGGCGGCAAGGAGGCCGTGGACGGCCTGCTGACCCACCCGGACGTCGACGGCATCTCGTTCGTGGGCTCGACCCCGATCGCGCAGTACGTGCACGAGACCGCGACGAAGCACGGCAAGCGCGTCCAGGCCCTGGGCGGGGCGAAAAACCACGCGATCGTTTTGCCGGACGCGGACATGGACTCGGCCGCGGACAACCTGACGGCCGCGGCCTTCGGCTCCGCCGGTGAGCGGTGCATGGCCGTGTCCGTGGCTGTGGCGGTGGGCGAGGCCGCGGACCTGCTGGTGGACAAGCTTGCGGAGCGGGCGAAGGACATCACCGTGGGCAACGGCATGGACGCCGGGTCCGACATGGGCCCGGTCATCACCCCCGCGTCCCGGGACCGCGTGCGCCGGATCGTCACCGCCGCCGAGCAGGACGGCGCGGCCGTCGTCGTGGACGGGCGGGACCTGATCGTGAAGGACCACGAGGACGGCTTCTTCGTGGGTCCCACCGTCCTCGACAAGGTCCGCCAGGACATGGAGGCCTACGAGGAGGAGATCTTCGGGCCGGTCCTGGTGGTGCTGCGCGTGGACAGCCTGGACGAGGGCATCGAGATCATCAACGCCAACCCGTACGGCAACGGCACCGCGATCTTCACCTCCTCGGGTGCCTACGCCCGGCAGTTCAAGCGCCGCGTGACCGTGGGCATGATCGGGGTCAACGTCCCGATCCCCGTGCCCGTGGCGTGGCACTCCTTCGGTGGCTGGAAGGCCTCGTTGTTCGGCGACCACCACATCTACGGGCCGGACGGGGTGCGGTTCTACACCCGTGGCAAGGCCGTCACCGAGCGGTGGCCGGAGCCGCACCACGCGTCCGGGGCGTCCTTCGCCTTCCCGTCCTCGTCCGACCACTGACCCCCGCGTTCCTCCGCTCCCGCCGGTCCCGGACCGGCGGGAGCGCCCCGCACACCCCGCCCCCGCAGGGGCAGAGGAAGGAGACCACCATGAACACCTCGCTGCGCGTAGCCGTCGTCGGAGCCGGCCGCATGGGCGCCGACCACATCGAGCGCATCCACCGTCGGATCAACGGCGCCGAGATCGTCGCCGTCGTCGACATCGACAGTGCCCGGGCCGAGGCCGCCGTCGCCCACATCCCCGGTGCGGCCGCCCACACGGACTTCCAGGAGGTGCTCGACCGGGACGACGTCGACGCCGTTCTGATCGCCACCCCGGGGTTCCTGCACGAGCAGGTGCTGCTGTCCGCGATCGAGCACGGGCTGCCCACGCTGTGCGAGAAGCCGCTGACTCCGGACGCGGAGTCCTCCTGGCGCGTGGTCGAGGCGGAGGTCGCCGCCGGCCGGCAGCTGATCCAGGTCGGCTTCATGCGCCGCTTCGACGCGGGCTACGTCGCCCTGCGCCGGATGATCGAGGAGAAGGCCTACGGTGAGCTGCTGACGCTGAACCACCAGCACCGCAACCCCACCACCCCGCCCGGATTCACCAACGAGATGATCATCCACGACACGGTGGTGCACGAGTTCGACGCGGTGCGCTTCTTCACCGGGGAGGAGATCACCTCGGTCCAGGTTCGGATCGGGCGGTCCACCCGCAACGCCCCGGACGGCCAGCGTGACCCCCAGCTGATCCTCCTGGAGACCGAGTCGGGGGTCCTCGCCCAGGTCGAGGCATACGTCAACGCGCAGTTCGGCTACCAGGTCGCCACGCAGGCATCCTTCGAGACGGGCGTCGTGGGCATCGGCGGCGACACCGAGCCCTACGTCCGCACCGCCGGCACGTGGGGCGGCCAGGTGACCCCCGGCTTCGAGGAGCGCTTCGTCGAGGCCTACGACCGGGAGATCCAGGCGTGGGTCGACGCGACGGCGCGAGGGCAGATCGGGGGGCCCTCGGCGTGGGACGGCTACGCCACGGCCGCCTGCTGCGAGGCCGGCGTCCGGGCGCAGGCGAGCGGGGACATCGTGCCCGTGCGGATGCAGCCCAAGCCGGAGCTCTACGGCGCGGCACAGGTGCCTGCCCGAGCCTGAGCGACGGGCCGGGTGTCAGGGCGCGGCGGGGCCGCGGCCCCGCCGCGCCCTGATGCGTCCGCCCGGCGGGGGCGACGGGGCGCTCCACGGGTTGCTCCGTCACCCGGTCGAGCGGGGTGCTGCCGTGGAACCGCGGACGACCAGCTCCGGCCGGAGCAGGCCCGCCGCCCCCGCACCGGGGCTTCCGCCGATCCGTGCGACCAGCCGCTCGGCGGCCACCGCGCCGATCTCCGCGTTGCGGCTGTCGACGGTGGTCAGCTGCAGGAGGTGGGTGGACGCCATGGGGGAGTCGTCGTAGCCGACCACGGAGAGGTCCTGCGGGACGCGCAGGCCGCGCTCGCCGGCCGCCGCGAGCGCCCCCATGGCCATGGTGTCGTTGGCGGCGAAGACCGCCGTGGTCCCCGGCGCGCTGTCGAGCAGTCGCACCGCGGCGGCGTAGCCGTCCTCCTCCGTGGTGGCACCTGCCCCCGGGACGGTGAGCGGCTCGAGACCGGCCGCGAGCATCGCCTCCGCGAATCCCTCCGCCCGCAGCCGGGCCGCTCCGCCACCGCCCGTGAGATGGCCGATCCCGCGGTGGCCGAGACCGGTCAGGTGCTCCGTCGCCAGGCGGGCGCCGAGGCGGTCGTCGTTCGCGACGACGTCGGCGCCCGGGACCCGGCCCTCCCGGTGGCCGGCCACGACGACGGGCAGCCCCTCGGGCACGCGCATGGCCCCGGTCGGCTCGGTGGCGATCACCAGCCCGTCGACGCGCATCGACAGGAAGCCGTCCAGCGGGTGCGCCTCCACGTGGGCGTTGAGCGTGTGGTCCGCCACCGCGATCCGCAGCCCGTGCGGCGCCAGACCCTCCTGCAGGCCGCGCAGCAGCTCCACGAACCAGAGGTTCCGGTAGTCGTCTATGACCACCCCGATGGTGCGGGTCGTCGCTCCGGCCAGGGCCGCGGCGGCCTGGCTGGGGCGGTAGCCCAGCTGCTCCACCGCCGTCAGGACGGCGGACCTCCGGGCCTCCGACACGTTCGGGGAACCGCGCAGGACGAGGGACACGAGGGACTTGGAGACACCCGCGGCGCGGGCGACGTCGTAGATGGTGGGCGGGCGTGAGTTCACCACAGCATTGTCTCCCGGAAATTGTCCTGACAAATCTCTTGACCCGGTGCGAGGAAGATTCTACGCTTTTTGGAGCGCTCCAATAGTGGGCGGCACCACAGCATGACAGCGCCGGCGCGGCGCCCGCCCTTCCTCTTTCGTCCCGTCCTCGTTCCAGGAGAAAAACATGACCGACAGCATCGGCATCGCCGTCATCGGCGCCGGCATGGCAGGGCAGGCCCACGCGGCGGCCTACCGCGTGGCCCCCACGCTCTACGACCCCGTGCTTCCCCCGTTGCGCTACGTCGCCGTCGGCGACGTCAACGAGACCCTCGGAGGACACGTCGCCCGCCGCTACGGCTACGAGAAGGCCGTCGGTTCCTGGGAGGCGGTCGCGGAGGACCCGGAGGTCGACGTGGTCAGCGTCGTGATCGCGAACCGGTTCCACCGCCAGGTCGTGGAGGGTCTGCTGGAGGCGGGCAAGCACGTGCTGTGCGAGAAGCCGCTCAGCGACACGCTCGAGGACGCCCGTGCCATGGCCCGGGCCGCCGAGGAGGCGGACACCGTCGCCAGGATCGGCTTCACCTTCCGGCGCACCCCCGGCATCGCCGCGATCCGCGACCTGGTCCGGGAGGGGACGCTGGGGAAGGTGCTGCACTTCAGCGGCCGGTACTGGACCGACTACGGCGTGAATCCGAGGGCTCCCATGAGCTGGCGGTACAAGGGCGGCCCCGGCTCGGGTGCCCTGGCCGACGTCGGCAGCCACCTGGCCTACGTGGCGGAGTTCCTCTGCGGGGACGTCCGCTCCGTCAGCGGTGGCCGGCTGGCCACGTCCATCCCCGAGCGGCCCCTGCCGCTGGGGGCGGTGACCGGACACCACCTGGTGGAGGTCAGCGACGACCACGAGCCGGTCGAGAACGACGACTACGCCGCCTTCTCGGCCGAGTTCGCCCAGGGCGCCGGCAGCCTGGAGGTCTCCCGGGTGGCTGCCGGGCACCCGAACACGCTGACCTTCGAGGTGTTCTGCGAGAAGGGCGCGGCGCGGTTCAACCAGCTGCGCCCGGCCGAGATCGAGCTGTTCCTCACCGACGGCCCCGAGGCCACCAACGGCTACCGCACCGTCAACCTCGGGCCCCGCCACGCCTACCTGGCGCAGGGGCTGGCGATGGACGCCCCCGGCGTCGGCTTCGGTCAGAACGACGCCTTCGGCTACCAGGCCCGCGCCTTCCTCGAAGAGGTCGCCGGACTCGAGGAGCCGGCGTCCCTGCCCCGCAACGCCTCCTTCGCCGACGGCGTGCACAACATGGAGATCCTGGCGGCGGCCGTGGAGTCCGCCACCCACCACGGAAAGAAGGTCACCCTGTGAAGCTCGGCGTCTACAACGCGATCCTGCACGACCGGCCGCTCCCCGAGGCCCTGAAGGTCATCGCGGACCTGGGCCTCACCGGCATCGAGATCAACACGGGAGGATTCCTGCCGCCCGTCCACGTTCCCGACATGGACCAGATCCTGGCCAGCGATGCCGCCCGTGACGACTACCTGGCGATCTTCGAGGGCACCGGTGTCTCGATCGCGGGCCTGAACTGCAACGGCAACCCACTGCACCCCAAGCGGGGAATCGGCGAGAGGCACGCCGAGGACATCCGCCGCTCCATCCGGCTGGCGCACCGTTTGGGCCAGACCCGCGTGGTGACCATGTCCGGGCTGCCCGGAGGGGAGCCCGGGGCCACCGTGCCCAACTGGGTCGTCAACGCCTGGAGCTCCGGCGCCCTGGACGTCCTGGACTACCAGTGGGGTGTCGTCGCCGACTTCTGGAGGGAGACCGACCGCCTCGCCGCCGACCACGGCGTGAAGGTGGCCCTGGAGCTGCACCCGCAGAACGTCGTGTTCAACACCGCTGATGTCCGCAAGCTCATCGACCTGACCGGCGCCACCCACGTGGGCGTCGAGCTCGACGCGTCGCACCTGTTCTGGCAGCAGATGGACCCGGTCGCCGTGGTTCACGAACTCGGCCCGCTGATCCTCCACGCGGCCGCCAAGGACGTGCGCATCAACAAGGCGAACGCCGCGCTCTACGGTGTGCTGGACAACAGCTTCCGCCGTCTGTCCCCCGGGGAGGACCGCACGAACCTCGGCGGCGACGAGTGGGCCAACGAGTGGCCCCGGGACTCGGCGTGGGACTTCGTGGCCCTGGGCCGCGGCCACGACACCGCGTACTGGGCCGAGTTCCTCGCCGCCCTGCACGAGGTCGACCCCGACATGGCCGTCAACATCGAGCACGAGGACGTCTCCCTGGGCCGCATCGAGGGCCTCGAGATCGCCGCGGGCGTCCTGAAGGACGCCGCGGCGTCCGTCGGCGCCCTGCGCTGATCCTTTCGCCCACCCGGGCTGGGCCCGCCCCCCGAGGGAGCGGGCCCAGCCCGGGTGGCGGTGTCGAGGGTGCTCAGCGGCCGAAGGGCAGCCGCGGGTCGACCGCCGACTCGTCCCAGGTCCGGCGGATCCAGCCGTGGTGGGGGTCGTCGCTGATCAGCCACTCCCGCACCCGGCCCGGCCCGGCCATGACGTTGAGGTAGTACATGTCGTAGCCGGGGGTCGCCATGGCGGGTCCGTGCCAGCCGTAGGGCACCAGGACGACGTCGCCCGAGCGCACCTCGGCGTTGACGTCGATGGGACGGTCGTCCGAGGCGTAGACCCGCTGGTAGCCCATGGGATCGGTGCCGCCGCCCTCCGGCACCGGCATGCCCTCGGCGAGCTGCGTCTCGAAGTAGTAGATCTCCTCGAGGGCGGTCTCGCCGTCCTTCTCCTCGTCGTGCTTGTGCGGCGGGTAGGAGGACCAGTTGCCGGCGGGGGTGAGCACCTCGCACACGATGAACCGGTCGGCCTCGAGCGCGGCGGGCGTGCCGAAGTTGTGCACCTGGCGAGAGCAGCTGCCCGCGCCGCGCAGCTCCACCGGGATCTCCTCGCGGGTCACGAGCCGAGTCGGGTGCTCCGCCCGGGCGGGCGCCGAAGCCACGGCCACCCGGCCGCCGGTCCCGGTGGACACGGTCAGGTCCCGGCGGATCCCGGTGTAGAGGACGTCGGTGGGTCCGGCGAAGACGGACGGGCGGCCGGCGAGCTCGTAGCTCTCGCCGCCCGTCTCGGCCGTGAAGCTGCCCGTGAGGGGCACCACGATGCGCTCCTCCTCGGCGGCGTCCAGGGTGATCCGGTCGCCCGGGCCGAGATCGGCCACGCGCAGCCCCGTGTGGGCCCAGCCGGGGACCTCGGTGGCGGAGTCGTGGCCGCCCAGGGAGACGAACCAGCCGTCCTGGGCGGCGGAGTCCTTGGGGTGGACCCATTCGGGGCGGGAGCTGTCGGTGTGCATGCGGCGGATGTGCCTTCCGGTGTCGTCGTCGTGCGGAGGTCTCGGTCCGGGGAGGTCCTGCGCTCAGCGCTGGACGAGGGTGAGCTCGAAGGTGTACTTATCGGCCCGGTACACGTGCCGGCCGGTCTCCACCTGCCGGCCGAGGTCGTCCATGGCGGTGCGGTGCATGCTGACCAGCGCGGCACCGGGCTCGACGCCCAGCTGCCCCGCCTGGAACGCATCGGCCGAGACGGCGCCCACCCGCTGGTGGGCCAGCTGGAAGTTGACGCCCTGGCCACGCATGAGGGAGTACAGCCCCTCCTGTTCGAGCTGCTCGCGCGTGAGCTCGCACAGCGCGCAGGGGATCCAGTTCTCCATGAGGGCCAGCGGGTCGCCGTCCGTGCTGCGCAGGCGCACGAGGTGGTAGACCTCGTCGCCCGGCGCGATTCCGAGCAGCAGCGCCACCTCGTCGTCGGCAGGGATCCGTGCGAGCTCCAGCACGTCCGTGCTGGGGCTGCCTCCGCTGCGCTGGAGGTCCTCGTGCAGGCTGGTCAGCTCGAGCGAGCGGCGGACCTGGCTGCCGACCACCTGGGTGCCCACGCCGCGCTTGCGCACGAGCAGGCCGGCGCGGACGAGCTGGTCCATGGCCTTGCGCATGGTGGGACGGGACAGGTTGAGCCGGTTGGCCAGGTCGATCTCGTTGTCCAGCTTGGTCCCGGGGGGCAGCTCACCGCTGCGGATCGCGTCCTCCAGCCCTTGTGCGACCTGGTGGTAGAGGGGCACGGGGGAGGTCTTGTCGACCGTGAGGCGCAGTGGGCCGGACATGGGACCTCCAGGGGCTGTGCCGTTCCGGTGGGAACGGTGATCTTCTCCCATTGTGAACGGAGGGATGTGCATATGTCCATACATTCTGTTGACATCAGTGATCTGTGCCACTCAGAATGGACGTCGATCGGGCATGCTCGTCCGGTCAGGAGCGGCAGGCTTCCCTCGAGCCGAGGAGAAGGTCCGGAACTGCTCGCCGACTTCCCGGACGCCACAGCGCACATCGCATGTGAGCGGGTCGCCGGCTCGCCCCGCGCCGGAGCCGACGCCGGTCCCGCTTCTCGACGACCCGGGTGGCGGCACCGGTCCCACAGCAACTCCGCCTACCGAAAGGTGCTCTTGACATGACCGTCCGGATCGGGCTGATCGGCGCCGGCCGCATCGGCGCCATGCACGCCGCCCACCTCGCCGCCCTGCGCGATCCCGGGGGCGAACCGGCTGTGCGGCTCAGCCTCACGGACGCCGTGCCCGAGCAGGCGGCCGCCGTGGCAGGCCGGACGGGTGCGGCACCGCGGCCGACGGTCCAGGCGCTGCTCGACGACGGCGTGGACGGCCTCGTGGTCGCGACCGGCACGGCCACGCACCCGGATCTGGTCCGGGTCGGTCTGGCAGCGGGGCTGCCGGTCTTCTGCGAGAAGCCGGTGGCGCTGTCCGTCGAGGAGGCGCTGCCCCTGCTCGACGAGATCGAGCGCGGACAGGGCGTGGTGCAGATCGGTCACCAGCGCCGCTTCGACCCCGGCTACGTCCGTGCCCGGGAGCTCTACGCCGCGGGCGAGCTGGGCTGGTTGCACACCGTGCGCGCCGTGACCGGTGACATGACCCCGCCGCCTGTCGAGTTCCTCGCCACGTCGGGAGGACTGTTCCGGGACTGCTCCGTGCACGACGTCGACGTCCTCCGGTGGATCACCGGCCGCGAGGTCGTCGAGGTCTACGCGCGCGGGTCCAACCGCGGGGATCCCCGGATCGGCGAGGTGGGCGACGTCGACACCGCGCTGGCCGTGCTCACCCTCGACGACGGCACGGTGGCGACCGTGGCGGCGACTCGCTACAACGGCGCGGGCCACGACGTGCGCCTCGAGCTGCAGGGCTCGAAGGGCTCGGTGGCCGTCGGGATGGACGAGCACATGGCCCTGCGCTCGGCCGAGCCCGGGGTCGGGTTCCCGGCCGGGCCGCCGCACACGACGTTCCACGAGCGCTTCGCCGAGGCCTACCGCCGTGAGATGGCGGCCTTCGTGCAGGTGGTGCGCGGGGAGATCCCGAGTCCCTGCACGGCCCGTGACGCCGTGGCCGCCTCCCGGGTGGCCGACGCCGCGCAGCGCTCGCTCGAGACGGGCGCCGCGGTCCGGGTGGAGCCGCTCAGGACGTCCGACGGCCCTGCGTGGACGGTTCCGGGCCCGGCCCGAGCGTGAGTGCGCCCGGCCCTCCTGCGGTGCGGGGGCCGGGTCAGACCAGGACGATGGTGCGGTTGCCGGAGAGCACCACGCGCCCCTCGGCGTGCCACTTCACCGCGCGGGACAGCGCCTGCATCTCGGCGTCCCGGCCCACGGCCACGAGATCCGCCGGGGTGTGGGCGTGGTCCACGGGCATGACGCGCTGGGCGATGATCGGCCCCTCGTCGAGGTCCGCCGTCACGTAGTGGGCAGTGGCTCCTACCATCTTCACACCCCGGGCGTAGGCCTGGTGGTAGGGCTTGGCGCCCTTGAACGAGGGCAGGAACGAGTGGTGGATGTTGATGCACCGTCCCGACAGCTCGCGGGTCAGCTCGTCGGAGAGCACCTGCATGTAGCGGGCCAGCACGACCAGCTCGACGTCGTAGCGGTCCACGAGGTCGAGCAGTCTGCCCTCGGCCTGCGGCTTGGTCTCGGCCGTGACGGGGATGTGGTGGAAGGGGACCTCGTGCCACTCCACGAGGCTCTTGTGGTCGAGGTGGTTGGAGACCACGGCCACGATCTCGATGGGCAGCTCGCCGATCCGGGTGCGGTGCAGCAGGTCCGTGAGGCAGTGGGAGAAGCGGGACACCATGACGAGCACCCGGGTCCGGCGCTGCACGGAGACCAGCCGGAACCGCATGTCGTGCTGGTCCGCCACCGGGCCGAAGCCCTCGGTCAGGGACGCCACGGTGGCCGTGCCGGCCTCGCTGACGGTGTGGCAGCGGATGAAGAACTCGTCGGTGAAGCGGTCGGAGAAGTGCTTGACGTCGAAGATGTCGCAGCCCTGCTGGGTGAGGTTGGACGTGATGGCGCTCACGAGCCCGTGGGCCTCGGGGCAGTGGACGGTCAGGACGTGTTCGACGGTCCCCTGGGCGGGCATGGGCGGGCTCCTCGGCGCTGGTGACGGGTGCGCCGCGCGGTCCGGTCTCGACGACGGCGGGCGCGGCCCTACGATCCTAGCCCCAGCGGACAGGGAGCCCGGACGCCGTGCCGCGCGGGGCGACCGGTGCGGAGGACGTGCGGTGTAGACCGATGGCCGCGGGAACGGGCGGTAGGAGTCCGCCCGGCGCGGGGAGAGATGCGCCTCCCATGGAGGACCCGCGGCCATCGGCAGGCGTTGAACGCCTCAACAGAGGAGAGCCGTGGGCTGAGCGGCTTTCAGAACACGGGTGCCGCAGACGGTGCACCCCCCAGTGCGTCCGAATCGGTCCGACCCGTGCAATTTCCCCCATTGCTGTGGTTCTCACCACGATCGCAACCTTATCCGAACCGGTACCGCGTCCGCACCCGGTTTCCCCAGGGAATTCCCGGGCGGGACCGCGCACGTCCGGTTGCGGGGACGTCCCGGGCCGGCCGGACGGGTCCCGAGGCGGTGCAACCACGGGGAAACCAGGCGCTGACCAGCCCTTTCGTGGGCGGACAGCCCGCTGCACACCCCCTCGGCCTCCCCGTCTGTCCGCTGAAGTGAGGACAGCATCCGTTCACGTTGGTGACGTTCGGCGGTCGGTCAGGCAACGCTCGTGTTGAACAGCAGGCCGAGGAGGTAGGTGGCCAGGGCGGCGCCGTAGCCGATGGCCAGCTGGCGCAGCCCGCGCTTCCAGGGGGAGGCCCCGGAGAGCATGCCGACCAGGCCTCCCGTGACCAGCAGGGCGAGCCCGACCAGCACGAGGGCGACGAGCATCGCGGGGAGGCCGGTGAGACCAGCGAGGTACGGCAGGATCGGGACGATCGCCCCGGAGGCGAAGAAGCAGAAGCTGGACGCGGCGGCCCCCAGGTCCGTGCCCAGGGCCACGGTGGAGCGCGGCTCCGGCTCGTCCTCGACGGTGTCCTGGAACGACCGGGAGGGGTCGCAGTCGCACTCGAAGAAGCCCAGCCGCTCCGCGGCGCGGTGCTCGGCGGCCTCCTCGCTCATGCCCCGCGCCCGGTAGATCAGCACGAGCTCGTTGGCGTCCAGGTCCAGGTTCGGCGCCACGTGCAGCGTCACCTGGGTCGGCTGCGAGGCGTCGAGCAGCTCGCGCTGCGAGCGCACGGACACGAACTCCCCGGCCCCCATGGACAGCGCGCCGGCGAGCAGGCCGGCGATCCCCGCGAAGAGCACCATCCCGGGGGAGGTGCCGGTGGCGCCCACGCCCATGACCAGTGCGAGGTTGGACACGAGGCCGTCGTTGGCGCCGAAGACCGCCGCCCGGAAGTTGCCGGAGAGCTTGTGCCGGCCCTCGGTGGCGAGCGCGCGGATGATCTCCTCGTGCACGGCCTCGTCGGCCGCCATGGCGTCGGACGCGTCCTCTTCCCGCTCGTAGGGGGAGCGGCTCTCGGCGCGCTGGATCAGGGCCAGGACGAAGACGGAGCCGAAGTGCGTGGCGAGGAAGATCAGCATCCGGGAGTACAGGGACGGCCGGGCCTCGGAATCCGCGTGGGGGCCGAGAAGCCGGACCCAGTGCTCGGCGTGGCGCTGCTCGGCCTCGGCGACCTGGTGCAGGATCTCCTGCTCCCGGCCGGTGCTGCGGGCGGCGAGGAGACGGTAGATCCGCGCCTCGGCGCGTTCCTCGGCGAGGTACTTGCGCCAGCGGCGGACCTGCCCGCGATCCGGTCGGGGCGGGCGGGCAGGGTCTCCCCGGGGGGTGGTGGAGTGGGCGTCGGGTGCAGGTGTCATCGGGCCTCCTCGGAACCGGGACGGCCTCGGGCGGCACGGGGCGCGCGGGGTCCGACCGGGGGTGCGGTGTCGTCCGGAAGGTCTCGTTCGCCCGCGGGCGCGGGTGGGCTGCCGGGACTCCTCGTCGAGACCGGGATGGCGACAGACCGACGGGTGCGCGGCACCCGCGAACTACTCCCCTTCGCTTCCCGACGAGCGTAGACCCGCGGTGTCGGCCCCGGGGTTCGGTGCGCCGAAGCCGTGCGCGGCGCTCAGCGGGGCTCAGGAGTCGACGGTGTCCGGCTCCGCCGGAGTGCGCCACTGCCGTCGGTCGGGGGCGATCACGGAGGCCTCGTCCCGGGCCTCCGCGGGGAAGGAGCCCACGCCCCAGTGGAAGCGGTACGGGTCGGAGCAGCCCCAGCCGAAGCGCAGGCCCTCGACGAGCTTCTGCGCCGCCTCCGGGAAGCCCAGCGGGGCAGTGGTCCACGGCTGGTCCCGGGCCGTGGGGTCGTTCCACTCGTCCTCGTGGAAGAAGGTGGCGTCCACGGGCCAGGCCGCGTGCGTGAGCTGCCCGCCCGAGAGCACGGCGCACTCCACGCCGTGCGGGCCGACCCCGGCCCATGCGACGGGCGCCTCCGACCGGGCGTCGTCGCGCTCGTACTCCACGACGAGGAAGTCGTTCCAGGGCAGCCGGGCCAGCACCGTGGCGATGAGCCGGCGCAGGTCCTCCCACACGTCCTCGCCGGCCGTCGGGGTGGCCGCGTCCGGCAGGACCACGCCGATGCCGGCGCGGCCCAGCATCTCCTGGGCCTCCGGCGTGGCCAGGTCGGACCAGGTCCTCGTGTCGGCGAAGCCGTCCGCCGGGGGCTCCCCGGCCGGCTGGCGTGCGGAGGCGAAGCGCATGGCCTCCTCCCAGGAGCCGAAGAACCGGCGGACGCCGTCGAAGTAGGGCCGGGGGGTGTCACCCGCCTTCTGCTCGACGACCCACCGGCCGTACCGGGCCGTGGTCGGGTGGTGACCGGTGCTGCGGCAGTGGGAGAGGAACGCCGTCACGGCGGTCGCGTACTCCTCCTCCGTGAAGACGTGCTCGAGGGCGGGCTCGGCGCCGGCCCGCAGCCCGATCCGCTCGAGCGCCACGTCCCACCGTCCGCCGCCCAGGCGCTGGGTGACGATGCGCTCGGGCACGGGCCAGTGGTGGGCGAGCACGCACAGGAAGTCGGACTCCGTGCACAGCCCCAGCCGCGCGATCTCGTAGCTGTGCGCGCTGAGGGGGCGGCAGGAGGACTTCTGGTCGCAGTGCCGCTGGGCGGCCCCGATCAGCCCCAGGGTCCGCCGGGTGAGCGAGCCGTCGGCGTCGGACGCCGCGAGCAGCCCCGTGACGTCACGGACCAGGGCCGCGCTCAGGTTCAGGGCCGCGTAGTCGGGGGCCGGGGTCAGGCCGAGGTGCTGGGCCATGACGAGCCACACGCCGGCGCCGACCGCGCCGTCGTTGACGTCCGGGGCGGAGGCGTCCTGCGGGAAGCGCTGCCCCAGGTGCGCGATCGCCGCGTCCAGCAGGGCGGTCGACTCCTCCGGGAAGAGCAGCTGGAAGCGCATCCGCACCTGACCGCGGGTCATCCCGCGGTCGGCCATCGCCTGGATCAGCGAGCCATAGCGCTGCACGAAAGCAGCGAGACCCGCCGCGGCGTGAGGCATGGAGGATCCTCCGGTCGGATGGTCGGAACGGCTCGGGGAAGGCACCCGGGCCGTGGTGGCCGCGTCATCGTGCGACAGCACGCCGCCGCACGACACCGCGCAGTTCCGATGCTAGTCCGTGCCCGCAGGTGCCTGCGCACGTCGGGCGAATGTGACCCTCTGATGACGGGTCCGGGAACAGCCCGTGAACGAATCCGCAGGTCAGAGCGTGAGCAGTCCCCGGATGTCCTCGGCGGTGAGGGCGCTGGAGAACATCCTGTCGTCGTCCAGCACGGCGGTGAACAGTCTGGCCTTGCGCTCCTTGAGCTCCATGACCTTCTCCTCGATCGTGTCCCGGGCCACGAGCCGGTAGACCATGACCTTCTTCTGCTGGCCGATGCGGTGGGTCCGGTCCACGGCCTGCGCCTCGGTCGCCGGGTTCCACCAGGGGTCCAGGAGGAAGCAGTAGTCCGCCTGGGTGAGGTTGAGCCCGAAGCCGCCGGCCTTGAGGCTCACCAGGAACACGGGGACCTCGCCGGACGTGAACCGGTCCAGCACCCGGGCCCGGTCCGTCGTCGAACCGTCGAGGTAGGCGTAGGGGATCCGCAGCTCGTCCAGGCGTGCCGCCGCCTTCTTGAGGAAGCTCGTGAACTGGCTGAACACCAGGGGCCGGTGGCCCTCCGCCACGATCTCGGGCAGGTGCTCGAAGAGCAGGTCGAGCTTGCTCGAGGAGACCTCCGCGGTGGGATCCACCAGGGACGCGTCGAGGCTGAGCAGGCGCAGGGTGGTCAGGGACTGGAAGATCGTGAACCGGTTGCGGTCGAGGTCGCGCAGCAGGCCCAGGACCTTCTGCCGCTCGCGCTGCAGGCGCGTGTCGTAGATGCGGCGGTGCGCGGGGGAGAGCTCCACCTCGATGGTCTGCTCGAGCTTGGGAGGAAGCTCCAGGTCCACGGACTCCTTGGTGCGGCGGAGCATGAGCGGCTTGACGCGGCGGCGCAACTGGGCCAGCGCGGCGGCGTCCTCCCCGCGCTCGATGGGGCGCTGGTAGGTCTCGGTGAACTTCCGCCGGGAGGGGAACAGGCCGGGCGCGGTCAGGGACAGCAGCGCCCACAGCTCCACGAGGCTGTTCTCGAGCGGGGTGCCCGTGATCGCCAGCTTGAACGGGGCGTCGAGGTCCTTCGCGGCCCGGTGCGCCTTGGTCCGGGGGTTCTTCACGAACTGCGCCTCGTCGAGGAGCACCCCCGCCCAGGTCAGCGCCCGGTAGGCGGGCTCGTCCAGGCGCAGCAGGGTGTAGGAGGTCACCACCACGCGGGCGCCCGCCGCGGAGTCCGCGAGCTCGGTGCCGGCCTTGACCTGCGTGTCGGTCACGCCCACGACCGGCAGGGACGGGGCGAAGCGCCGGATCTCCGCCGTCCAGTTCGGCACAACGGAGGTCGGGGCGACCACCAGGAACGGCGGGAGGTCCGGGTCGCGCTCGACGGCGCGGCAGATCAGGGCGATCGCCTGTACGGTCTTGCCCAGCCCCATGTCGTCGGCGAGGATCCCGCCCAGGCCGTGGTCCCACAGCACGCTCAGCCACGCGTAGCCGTCGCGCTGGTACGGGCGCAGCTCGGCGTGCAGGGTCGCGGGGACGGGGGGCGCCTCGACGGTCTCGAGTTCGAGCAGGGAGCGCACCCCCTCCCGCCAGGCCTCGGCCTGGTCCGTGTCCGTCGCGACGTCCTCGAAGTCCTGCCACAGCCCGGCCTGGTGCCGGTGGATGCGCAGCGGCCCCTCGGAGGTGTCCTGCAGTGAGCGCGCCTCGGCGATGAGCTCGCGCAGCCGGTCGAACTCCGGGCGGTCCAGGGAGAACCAGGACCCGTCCGGGGCCAGCATCACGTCCTGGCCGAGGTCGAGGGCACGGAAGACGTCGGCGAAGGAGATGTAGAACTCGCCCACCTTGACGGTGACCCCCAGGTCGAACCAGTCGCGGCGCTCCGTGGCGGCGGTGCTGACGGTGATGGTGGGCGGGTCGGCGATCTGCTGGTAGGCCCGGCGCCCGCCGGTGTGCTCGATCCGCAGGTCGGGGACCTTCTCGAGGGCGGGCAGCCACTCGCGCACGAGCACCAGGGCGTCCTGGGCCACGTAGCTCGAGCGGCGGAAGTCCACGCCCGGGGCCCGGTGCCGGACCGCGGCGGTGACCGCCGTCTCCCAGGAGGACTCGCGGTGCACGGGCTCGTCGGCGAGCGGGTCCTCGGGGCGGAAGGGCAGCAGGATCCGGTCGTGGCCCTTCTGGTACTCCCACTCCCAGCGGGCGCGGATCGTGAGTTCCTGGTGCTCCAGGGTGAGCACCAGTTCGGGGTCCGCGACCTGCGGCAGCTCGATGGACCCGTCCCCGGTGTCCACGTCCATGCTGCGGTGCAGCCGCGGGAAGTAGCGGTCGAAGAACTCCTCGACCTCGTCCTCGGGGATCCGCAGCCCTCCCGCCGTGTCCAGGAACCGCCGCTGCTCGCGGGTGAGCCGCGTGGCCAGGGGCACGAGCCGCAGCGGGAAGACGTTGAGGTCCTCGGTGTCGGCGACGTTCTGCGGGTCCCCGTCGGGGGAGAACAGCCCGTGCCCGGGGTCACCGATGATCCGGGCGGTGCCGAGGGCGATCCGCCGGCCGCCGCTGTCCACCGTGGGCCGCAGTTCCAGGTCCTTCCCGGGTCCGCGCAGCACGTCCACGTGGAAGCGTCCCGGCCCCTCGACCGTCACGGGCAGCCCGTGCTCCCGGCCGACCAGGGTGATCCCGGCGGCCTCCGCCCGGGCGAGGATGCCCCACAGCAGGGGGGAGGCGTAGGAGTCGAGCCGGATCCAGTGCCGGTCGTGCACCGCGTAGGGGGAACGGGTGGCGCTCAGCGCCCGGAGCTCGTCGAACCAGTCGACCTGCGCCGGGCTCAGCGACCACCGGCCGGCGTCGGCGGTGACGCTCTCCCAGTCCAGCCCGCCCTTGATCCATCCGCCCCGCCGCCCTCGGCGCACCGGGCGGACGTACAGGTGCCACGGCGAGCCCGCGCGGCCCGTGCCGTGCACGTACCGGTAGGGCTCCCGGCGAAGGTCGAACTCCAGGGCCACCCCCTCGGGCTCCTCGGAGGGCGGTTCCGTGGGGCCCGGCCCGCCCAGGATCTCGGTCAGGGCGTCCTTCCAGTCGGGTGCCCCGCCCCGTCGCGCGGACGCGAGGCCCACCGGGGACGCGGGATCCTCCCGGGCCGCGGCGCCGGCCGGGGACGACGGCGCCGCGGTCCCGCCCGGCTGGTGGGCCCGGACCGCGGTCTCGAAGTTGTGGCGCAGCACCGTGGCGACGGCGTGCTTGCAGAACCCCCCGGCCGGGCAGCTGCACCACGCGGGCCCCGGCGCGCCGTGCGCCCCGACGTGCACGGAGACCGAGTACACCGACCCGGAGCCCTCGACCTCGGCGGAGAGGCTGCCGGCCCCCTCGGTCCCCGGGGACCACCGCACGGTGCGGACGCGCCCGGTGCGGAAGTACTCCTGGCCGCGGCGGAAGACGGCGGGCCCGGAGGCGGCGACGAGCCGCCGGGAGGCCACGAGGGGACCGGGAGGGGAGTGCATCGTCCCACCGTATCGGGCCGGGGCGCCGCGCGTGCGGAGCGGTCCTGCGGCCTCTCTATAATCGAGGCGACCCCTCGAACGACGACAGCGGCCCCACGTGCGGCCGCGGACGGAGGACTCGTGCCCGACACTGCTGGGCTCCGCCTCGGAGACCATGCCATTGCCGACAGTGCCGAGGAGCTCGCCCACCTCCGCTGGAACGATGCCGTCAGCGCGGCCTTCTTCGGCCCGGAGCGGGCGGGGGAGCTGATCTACCTCGACCTGGACGACAAGACGCTCGCCGCGATCGGCCAGGACCGCGGCCTCGACGGGCCCTCCGCCCTGCGGGCGCTCGCCGACTCCGTGACGCCCCTGCTGGTGACCGAGGACGGGCGGCGCTCGGTGTTCGACGTGTTCAACCGGCTCAACGGCCAGTGGTACCGCGCCACCCGACGCAGCCTGGACTCCATCGCGGAGATCCCGCCGCCGCCCGTCGTCGCCCTGCTCGCACTGTTCGCCCTCGCCGGGCGGCACATGTCGACCCTGGCCGCGCGGACGGGCAACAAGTCCGTCTCCACGTTCTTCCTGCCCCTGACCGTGCTCCTGCAGGCCGGGCCGGAGAACGCCAAGGCCCTCGAGTCCTCCTTCAAGAAGGACACCGAGGCGTACTGGGACGCGCTGCGCTACTGGCTCGAGCTGCGCAACGGCGAGATCGGCCTGCCCACGGCGTACGCGGTGAACCAGCGGCCGGTCGGGCTCGCACTGTCCCAGACGATGTTCGGCGAGGCCGAGCGGCGCCAGCTGCACCGCATGTTCGAGGACCTGGGCATGACCACCGCCCAGGGCCTGTCCGCCGCCGAGCTCGGCGTCTACCTCGACTTCTGGCTCGACATGGCCGAGACCAAGGCGTCCAAGGCCATGAAGCAGGTCTGGGCGAACCCCCTCACCCGCGAGCCCGGCCTCGAGATCGCCCTGGCCGAGCTGGCGGTCTGGGAGCAGTCCCGCGAGCAGGCCCGCGCCGAGGTGCGCGCCAACGGCCGGGGGCCGGGCCGCAGCGCCGTCAAGTCGTGCTCGCTGTCCCTCACGGACAGCACCGACTACGTGGGCAACCCCGTGTTCGAGCTCGGCTTCGTGGTGCCCAAGCGCTTCCTCACCGGCCGGGAGGTGGAGCTCGAGACCACCGCGGGGCCCCGCACCGTGTTCCTGTCCTTCATCGGGGACGCCTTCCTGGGGGTCTCCGCCTACACCGCGCGGACGGACCCGGGGACGCTGCTGAGCGGGACCCTGCAGCTCAGCGCCGGGGACGTGCGCTTCGAGCGCAACCCGCGCCCCGTCGTGATCTTCGCGAAGGACGGCTTCTCGGACACCTTCATCTCCGTGGACCACATCCCCGCGGCCTGGCCGTGCCGGATCATGGTCCGGGACGAGCCCGAGTGGATCGCCCAGATCAAGCGCATCCTCGACGACTCCGCCTCCCCGGACTACCGCTTCGTCGAGGCCGGCACGCACGGCCTCGCCGAGGGCTGGGTGATGTTCGACGACGTGCAGGTGCTGCGCGCGGGCAACCCGGAGCTCACCGCGAACGACAACTTCTCCGGCCTGGTGCCCCGCCTCGTGCCCGCCGTGACCCTCTCCGGGGGGCTGCGGATCCCCGGCGACGTGGTGCGCTGGTCCGCGCTGCGCCCCCCGCAGGTGACGATCACCTCGGACACGGACGCGCCCCTCACCGTGGAGTGCGAGTGGCGCAACCCGCACTCCTTCAAGCTCGAGAAGGCCAAGCTCGTGGAGGGGCGCGTGCCGCCGTTCCAGATCTCGTTGCACGGCACGCCGATGGCGCGGGCGGACAGGACCCTCAAGCCCAACGACTACACCCTGGTCCTCAAGGCGGGCCGCACGGTCCGGCAGCGCCGCGAGTTCAAGCTCCGGGACTCGTCCTTCCACCTGACCCAGCGCTCCCTCGGCTACGAGGGCGAGATGGTGCACGTCGAGGACGAGCCCCTGTGGCCCGTCACGGCGGGCATCGTGGGAGAGCTGCCCGAGCGGTACGTGCAGGGCGCGTTCGACAACCTGCCCGCACGGGAGGCGGCCGGGGACCACGATGTCCCGGGTGCCCCCGGCTGGCACTCCTCCGAGGGGCAGCTGCTGCTCGAGCGCACCAACGCGCTGCCCGAGCCGGAGGGGCGTTCCTGCCTGGCCACCGGCCGGCACCGCATCGTGCTGCCGGCCATGGAGCCCAAGGCGAAGGCGCCGTGGATCTTCGGGGTGTGCGCCCAGTGCGGGCTGCAGAAGCGCTATCCGGGCCGGCTCACCAAGCCCTCCGCGCTCACCTCCACCGGGTCCGTGGAGGCGCTGCGCTTCATCGGCCCGGACGAGGGGGAGTACCCGACGTCCTGGGCGCCGTTCCGGGACGCCCTCACGTTCCTGGGCGGCGGCAAGCGCTCCAGCCTGTCGATCGTGGCCCGCCAGCTCGAGGACTCCGAGCGGTTCGAGGAGTGGTTCGTGGGCCACCTGCAGGCCCTCGGCTTCCTCGAGGTGGTCCGCGACGAGCACTGGACGGTGCGGCGCTGGCAGGTCTGCGGGCCCTCCCTCACCCAGCTCGTGGACGGCTCCGTCCTGCTCACGGGCGGCTGGACGCCCGAGAAGGAGGCAGTGGTCGCGGAGGCGGCCGCGGCGCAGGAGGCGTCCGTGGTGGTGCTCTCCCCGGAGGACCACGGGACCACCCTGCTGCAGGACGTGGACCTCGGGACGCTGCAGACGGCGCTGCCGGTGGGGCTGTGCGACGTCGTCTTCGACGCCGGGCCCGCGATGCTGGAGACCCTGCCCCCGCTGTCCGAGGTCGAGGAGCAGCTGCGCCGCGCGGAGATGCAGTACAACGGGGTGGCCGAGCGCTTCGTCCCCGAGGACGCCACGTGGGAGCCCACCGAGGACCGCAACCGGCCGGGGCTGTACCGGATCAACCATCACCACCGGACCCGGTACGCGTTCCGCACTCCGGCCGACGTCGAGTCCGGCCACGCCCGGTTCGTGGCCTCGGGCATCGGCAAGCACCTCGCGGCCCGGCAGGCGGGGGTGCCGATCGTCTCCTACGACCCCGAGCTGGAGCTGCTCTCCGTGCCCATCGGCGCGGAACTGGCCGGGCTCTACGCCCGTGCCGCCGTCCTGTGCTCCGGGCTGCTGCCCGCGAAGGTGGACGAGGACTTCTCGCTCAACTACGGGGACGTCACGCCCGAGTTCGCCCAGGTCCTGGTGGACAAGCTGATGAGCTGAGCGGGCGGCTGTGACGGACGGGCCTCGGGCCGGTGTGCGACCCGCGGCCCGTCCGCGTCGGAGAACACGCGGGTGCCGCCGCGGAGGAGGCGCTCAGGCGTCCGCGGCGATCAGCTCCGCCGCGCGCTCCCCGATCATGTAGACGGTGATGTTGGGGTTCACGGTGGTCTACTCCGGCATCACGGAGGCATCGGCCACGCGCAGGCCCGCCACGCCCTTGACCCGCAGCTGCGGGTCGAGCGGGGACTTCGCGTCCCCGGCCGGGCCCATCCGGCAGGACCCGGCCGGGTGGTAGACGGTGTTGTGGGTGCGCCGGACGTAGTCCGCGATCTGCTCGTCGGTCTGCACGTCCTTGCCCGGGAACAGCTCCTCCCCGGCCCACTCGGGCAGCGCCGACTGCGCCACGATCTCGCGGGCCCTGCGGATCCCGGCGGTCATGATGCAGAGATCGTAGCCCTCAGGATCGGTGAAGTAGCGGGGATCGACCCTGGGCTTGTCGCGGAAGTCCCGCGAGCGCAGCCGCACCGTGCCGCGCGAGCGCGCGTGGGTCACGTGGGGCGTGCGGGCCGGGCGGGGGCGGGACGTCGTCGTGCCCCCGGGTCGGTGCGGCGGCGGAGGCCGCCGCACCGGTGGTGAGCAACATGGTGACACCGCCCTTCCGGTTGGTAAAGTCCTTGGTCATGAGCACCTCATCTCGCGACCGGATCCTGGACGGCGCTCTCGAGCTGCTCCGTGCCGGCGGCACGATCTCCCTCGAGTCCGCCGCGCGGCACGTGGGCCTGAGCAAGCCCGGGGTGATGTACCACTTCCGCTCCAAGGAGGCGCTCATGCTCGCCCTGGTGGACCGGGTGATGGACGGCTGGGAGGACCAGATGACCCACCGCCTGCCGGCCCCGGCGGAGCGGGTGCCCGCCCGGGAGCGTCTGCGCGCCTACCTCGACTGGTGCCTGTCCGGGGAGGTCGACGAGGCCGACCTCGTGATGCTCACCGACCCGCGGCTGCGCGGAACGCTCAAGGAGCGCTGGATCGCGCGGGTGACGCCGTGGGTCTCGCTGCCGGAGGACCTTCCGCCCGAGCAGCGGGGCCCGCTGCTGACGGTGCGGCTGATCGCCGACGGCGCGTGGTTCGCCGGCGCCTCGGGCATCCTCGCCCTGGACCCGGACGAGCGGGCGCGGGTCCGGGCGGTGGCCGACGCGCTGCTGGCGGGCTGAGTCGTGACCCGATGGCTGCTGCTGATCGCCGCAGTGCTCAGCGAGGTGGCGGCCACGCTGTCGCTGAAGGCGGCGCTGGACGAGCCCGCCTGGTACGTGCTCGTCGTCAGCGGCTACGGGGCCGCCTTCACGCTCCTGGCCGCCGTGCTGCGCCGCGGCACGCCCGTGGGGGTCGCCTACGGAGTGTGGGCCGCCCTGGGCGTGATGCTCACCGCCCTCGGCGCAGCCGTGGTCTTCGGCGAGCAGCTGAGCCCGGCCGTGCTGGCCGGGATCGCCCTGGTCGTGGCCGGCGTGCTCTGCGTGGAGATCGGCTCCCACCGTCCCACCCGGCCGCAGGAGGAGTCGCCATGACGGCCTGGCTCTTCCTCGCCGTCTCGATCCTCACCGAGGTCGCCGGGACCCTGTCCCTGCGGATGGCCGCCCGGGGCCGCCCCCGCTGGTACGCCGCCGTGGTCGCCGGCTACCTGGTGGCGTTCACCTGCTTGAGCCTCGCCCTGGCCGAGGGCATGGCGCTCGGGGTCGCCTACGGCATCTGGTCGGCCACCGGCGTGGCGCTGACGGCGCTGGCCGGCCGGCTGCTGTTCCGTGAGCCGTTCACCTGGGTGACGGCGGTCGGGGTGGCGCTCATCGTCGGGGGAGTGCTGCTGATCGAGCTGGGCGCCGTGCCCGCCTGAGCGGCTCCTGAGGGAGGGTCCGGTGCCGCCCGTGTGGCGTGCTGCCGGACGTCGTGTAGAGTGGTTCGCAGTTGTTGAGGTTCGTTTTTGTCTTTCAAGCAGTTCGGCCCACTCGGGTGCAGCAGTTTTTCTGAGAAGACGTTTTCCATGCATCACAACTGTCGTGTTTCTCGAACGTCGGGAAACGTTCATCTCATGAAGGATCAGGTCTCCCATGACTACCGGTATCGTCAAGTGGTTCAACGCTGACAAGGGCTTCGGCTTCATCACCCCCGAGGACGGCTCCAAGGACGTCTTCGCTCACTTCTCCGCGATCAACTCGAACGGCTTCCGCTCGCTGAACGAGAACGACCGCGTCGAGTTCGAGACCCAGGACGGCCCCAAGGGCCCCCAGGCCGCGAACATCAACGTCATCTCCTAAGGATCCCTGCGGGCCCCGGCCCGTCGATCCTCCAGAACCGTCGTCGGGCTCCGCCCGGCGGCGGTTCTGTCGTCGTACCCCCCCGGTCACGACGCACCGGGACAGGGCACCGGGCAAGAGCCGCGGGACAGCGTGCCGCGAGAAGCACCAGGAGGAAGTACCGTGATCGTTCCCGATCCGCTCCCCGCCACGGGGGAGCCGGAGGACCCCTTCGTGGTGAACCGGATCTCCGACGCCGAGCTGGACGTCTCCGTGCCCTTCGAGGTCGAGGCGTCCGAGTGGGAGTTCGACGGCTCGGCCGACGAGGCCGGCGGCTGGGGCTCCGCGGGGGACTACGGCCTCGAGTGAGCGCTCCGCGGGCCCGTCCGCGCGCCCGCACCGTCGGGTCCCCGCGCTCTCGTGCTCCTGACCTGTCGCACTCCTGCCGTGTCACGGTCCCGCACCGTTGCACGTACTCGCATCGATCCGCCACCGCGCGACGGAGGCCGCAACCCCGTGGGTTGCGGCCTCCGTCGCGTCCTGGTCCGCCGGCTACGCCGACAGCGGCAGGGACGAGGGGTGGAGCTTGAAGAACGGGTGCCGTCCGGTCGCCGCGAGGGCTCCGGGAACGAGGAGCTGGCGGTACTTGGCGCACCATTGCGCGGTTCCCTCCGTGTGCTCCGCCGCGGCGGCGAGGTCGTCGGCCTCGGGGCTCAGGTACTCCTGCACGTCCCCGTCGGTCGACGTGAGCCGGACGAGGTGCAGATCGGGGAGGGCGGTGACGGTCACGTCGATCCACTCCTCGCGCTGGTCGCTGGTGATGGTTGTTCTTTCTTCGGACATGGTCATGTTTTCTCCTGACGTTCTTGCAGGCATCCGATGCCGTAGCCCGCCGCTTCGTCATCCGATCCACCCGGGAACATCGGGTTGGCGCGCAGCGGGTCGGAGCCTCTCCGCGGACTCGTCGGGGATCGTCGATCTCCTGCCGAGCCCGAGGACGCCGCATCTCGAGAAGCAGATCCAGGCTACCCCGGGGCTCCGACACCACGACAGGCGAGTCATGGGTTGTGTCACCGAAACGTAATGCGTGGGACCAGCGCCGGCACCGTCCCGGGTGTTCGGAGCCCATTCCAGCGCATCGATGTGTCGTCGAGGTGTCGGAGCGGTGACGCCCCGGGGAAGACCGCGCACAGGAAGGCGGCACCGGTCCCGGCCGGGGTGCCGCGCGCGGCGGGGTCCTCGCCGATGTGGTCCTCGCCGATGTGGTTCAATGGGGGAAGCTTCAAGAGACCCGGTCGGCAAGCTCCGACTTGACCGGGCACCAACCCCATGTTCACGGGTGGTTCGGATGACGAAGCGGCTCGCATCGCCGCAGCAGCGGTACCCGGTGCGAGCAAGAGCGCACGAAGGATCCCGGTCATGACCGACCCCCGCCACCCTGCCGCCGCCCGAGCGGGCGCGTTCCCCGAGACCGTCCCGAGCGTCCCGGCGATCAGTGTCTCCGCCATGAGCATCGAGGACTACGCCCGTGTGGTGCAGGTCCGCACCGAGTTCGTGGACTTCCTGCTGGCTCCGGCCCGCGGGGAGCTCGCCGCCGCGGCCTGAGGCCGGTCGCCGTGGACCTCATCCTGGACCGTTCCGTGCTGCTGGGGGTGCGCACCCCGGAGCGCTGCCCCGAGCTGGCCGAGGTCCTGCGCCGGCACGGTCACCGGCGGCTGTTCCTCCCGGCCACGGTGCTCGGTGAGCTGCTCGCCGAGCGGCCCGACGAGACGCTCTGGACGGAGCAGCTCGGGCTGCGCTTCCCGGGCCGGGTGCTGGCGGTGGACGCTGCCGTGGCCCGGGCGTGGGGCGCGCTCGGGGCGGCGGGTGAGGCCGACCCGCTCGCCGGTCTCACGGCGGCCACGGCCCTGGTGCACGGGCTGACCGTGCTCACCACGGAACCCGGCCGGTACACGGGCACCGGGGCGTCCGTGCTGGACGCGTCCCCCGCCCGGCGGTAGCTCTCAGACGGCCCGGTGGTGGCGCCGGCCCCGCCCCTGCGCCGCGAGCGCCACGGCCCGCTCATAGTGCTCGAGCAGCTGTCCGACCAGCACGTCCCACGTCCGGCCCTGGACCGCCGCGTGCGCCGCGGCGCCGAACGCGGCCCGCTTGGCCTCGTCGCCCGTGAGATCCGCCACGTGCCCCCGCAGCGCTCCGAGGTCACCCGGGGGATAGAGCCAGCCGGTGCGGGACCGGTCCACGAGGTCGAGCGGCCCGCCCCGGCCGGTCGCGACCACCGGCACCCCGGAGGCCATGGCCTCCTGGATCGTCTGGCAGAACGTCTCGAACTCGCCGGGATGGACGAACACGTCGAGGGACGCCATGATGCGCGCGAGGTCTGCGCCGCTGCGGCGGCCGGTGAAGTGGGCCCGCGGGAGCCGGCGGCGCAGAGCGTCCTCCTCCGGCCCCGAGCCCACGACCACCAGGCGCGTACCCGGCAGGTCGGCGACCGCGGAGAGGTCCTCGACCTGCTTCTCCGGCGCGATCCGGCCCACGTAGCCGACGATCCGCCGGCCGCCGCCGACCTCCTCCCGCCACCGTTCGTCCCGGTGCCGCGGGGAGAAGCGGGTGGTGTCCACCCCGCGCCGCCACAGGTGCACGTCCTGGACGCCGTGCTCGGTGAGCTGCCGGACCGCCGAGGTGGACGGCGCGAGCGTGAGCGTCGCGAGGTTGTGCATGGAGCGCACGCGCCCCCACAGCAGCTGCTCGAGGAACGGGGCCCCGTACTTGGCCGCGTAGCCGGGCACGTCCGTCTGATAGACCGCCACGCAGGGCACTCCGAGCTGCTGGGCCGCCACGATCGCCCGGCGGCCCAGCACGAAGGGGGAGGCCACGTGGACCACGTCCGGCCGGAAGCGCTCCAGCTGCCGGCGCACCCGCGACACGGTCCCGCCCGCCACCCGCACGGCGGGGTAGCCGGTGAGCGGAACGGCTGGCAGCCGGTGCACCGGCACCCCGTCGAGGTCCTCGACGACCTCCTCCGCGAGGCGCCCGAGCGGCGCGGGCTCGTAGGACGGCGCCAGGACGACGACGTCGTGCCCCCCGGCGACCAGCTGCTCGACGACCCGCAGCACCGAGTGGGTGACTCCGTTCAGGTGGGGGAGGAACTGCTCGGCGACCACGGCGACTCTCATGGGCCCGAGCCTGCCCGGACCCGGCGACCGGCCGGCAAGCGGGGCGTGGCCCGCCGGTGAAGGCGCTGTGAAGCCTCTGCCGGGGCGCCGTCCCGGCGTGGGAGGATGGGCGGTGATGAACTCCCATGGCTCTTCTTCCCCCGCAGCACGCCCCGACCGCCAGGGTGTGCCGATGCCGCTGTGGCTGCAGGGCGTGCTGGAACTCGGCTCCGTGGCCGTGGTGTCCTTCCTGCTGGTCCTGCTGACCGTCCTCATGGTCTGGCTCGCCGACGGCTTCGACACCCTCGGTCTGACCGGCGGGTTCGTGCTCTCCGGTCACGTGTGGCTGCTCGCCCACCTCACCCCTCTCCAGGTGGCCCTGGACCCGGGGGCGGGGCTGCCGGCGACCACCGGGACGCTCAACCTGGTCCCGCTGGGGCTGACCCTCGTCCCGTTCGCGCTCGCCTGGCACGCCGGGAGACGGCTGGCGCGGGCGTGCTGGGAGGGCCAGTTCTGGCAGCCGTACCTCAGTGGCCTGGCCGCCTACTCCGCGTTCGGCGCCGGCGCCGCGCTGCTGTTCAGCCGTGGTGAGGTCTCGGCGAGCCCGGCCACGGCCGCCGTCTTCCCGCTCGTCCCCGTCGCCCTGGGCGGGTTCGTCGGCGCGTACCGGGCCTCGCGGTCGCTGCCGGGGCTGATCGGCGTCAACGCCGCCGCATGGGTCGAGCGCACGAGCCAGTACTCCCGCTGGGCGGGGTCCTACGTGTGGGCGGTGCTGCGGGCAGGCTTCGTCGCGGCCGTCGCCGGGGTGGGGGCCGGGGCGGCCCTGCTCGCCGCCGCCCTGTTCTGGAACTGGAACGACGTGGTGGGCGTCTACCAGCGGCTCGGCACCGGCGTGCCGGGGGACACCGCGCTGACGGGGCTCCAGCTCGGCTACCTGCCCAACCTCGCGGTCTACGCCCTGGCCTGGGCCACGGGCGCGGGCTTCGACGTCGGTGCCGGCACGCACGCCTCGCCGCTGGGCACCGACTCCGGGCCCGTGCCGCTGCTCCCGGCGCTCGCCGCGCTGCCGCCCGCCGAGCTCCCGGCGTGGGCGCTCGTGGTGGTCGTGCTGCCGGTCCTGGCCGGAGTCCTCGCCGGCTGGTGGTTCCTGCGCGAGGGGGAGAACCACCTGGACGACTGGATGGCGCTGCGGCTGCCCGCCCGCTGGATCACGTACCCGCTCTCGACGCTGCTGACCGGGCTCTTCGTGGGCGCGGTCGCGGGCGTGCTGGTCATGCTGCTGAGCTGGCTGGCGCACGGCTCGCTGGGGCTCGGCCGGCTCACGGAGGTGGGGCCGGACGGACCCGCCGTGCTGCTGCTGTTCGGCGCCGAGGTGGCTGTGGGGGCGGCGGTCGGCTGTGTGGTGGGACCGTGGCTGGAGCACGAGCCGCCGTTCGCGCCGCCCCGCGGCGCGGAGGCCGGGGAGGACGGGACGCCGGCCGACCGGCGGGCGGCGGGCCGGCGGCGCCGGGAGGAGTCCGCGGCCCGGCGTGCCATGCGCTCGGCCGGCCGGCGGAACCCGCGGGCGGCACGCGGGCACGGGCCCGGCCAGAGCGCAGCCGACCAGGACGGCCCCGACCGGAGTGCGGCGGACGATCGCCAGGACGCAGCCCCGTGGGCGGATCAGGGACGGGCCGTGGCGGGCTCCGGGTCCGGGGGTGCGTTCGACGTGGACGCGGTTGAGGCGCCCGCGGCGTCGTCCTCCGACGCCGCGGCTGCCGGGCCGCCGGAGAGATAATTCCAGATCCCGTCCTCGAGCTCCTGCTGGCACTGCGCCGCTCCGGAGAGCGTGAGGGTGCCGGCGACGCACTCCTGGTAGGCCTGGGCCACCGGCCACAGGGCCAGGCGGGCTCCGCCGGTGAGCAGGCTCAGGGCGCCCAGCACGATCGCGGCGACCGCGCTCACCACCAGGAGCCGGCGCCGTCCCGTACCGCGGGAGCGCACCAGCGCCGCGATGCCCAGCCCGATCCCGAGGGCCGCCAGCACGACCCCCGCCACGGTCGGCCACAGGGTGGAGCCGACGAGCACCAGGGCGACCGCCGCGCACACCAGTCCGCCTCCTGCCGTGCGGGTCGCGGCGGTGCGTCGTGTGTCCGCGGGGGCTGCCTCGGGGCTCGGGCGGGGAGGGGTCATGCCCTTCACTCTAGGGCACCCCGGGGGCCGGTCCCCGCCCGCCCCACTACACTCGGAGGCATGCGCATCGTGGTCATGGTCTCCGGCTCCGGCACCAATCTGCAGGCGGTCCTCGACGCCGTCCGGGCGGGCCGGATCGACGTCGAGATCGCCGCCGTGGGCGCGGACAGGCCCTGCACCGGGCTGGAGCGGGCCCGGCAGGCCGGCGTCGAGACGTTCCTCGTGCGGCCCGGCGACCACCCGGACCGGACGCGGTGGAACCGTGCCCTGCAGGAGGCGGTGGCCGCCCGGGAGCCCGACCGGATCGTCTTCGCGGGGTTCATGCGGATCGTGGACGCCGAGTTCGTCGAGGCGTTCGCTCGGCGGATCGTCAACACCCACCCCTCGCTGCTGCCGTCCTTCCCGGGGGCGCACGCGGTGCGGGACGCCCTCGCCCACGGGGTCAAGGTCACCGGCGTCACCGTCCACGAGGTCGTCGCCGACGTCGACGCCGGTCCGATCCTGGCGCAGGCGGCGGTGCCCGTGGAGGACGGGGACACCGAGGACGAGCTCCACGGGCGCATCAAGGCCGCCGAGCGAGAGCTCCTCGTGGACACCCTCGGCCTCCTCGCCCGCCCCGTCCCGGTCCGGTGAGCAGGCCGGGCGCGGGTCCGTAAAATGGTTCCCGGCGGATCCCGCCGGCAACCACGACCCCGAACGCTTGGAGAACCTGTGAGCCCCACCCAGCTTGACCGTGTGCCCATCAAGAGGGCGCTGGTGTCCGTCTACGACAAGACCGGGCTGGAGGACCTCGCCACGGGGCTGCACCGGGCCGGCGTCGCGCTCGTGTCCACCGGCTCGACCGCACGGCGCATCGCCGCCCTGGGCGTGCCGGTGACGGAGGTCTCGGACGTCACCGGGTTCCAGGAGTGCCTGGAGGGCCGGGTCAAGACCCTGCACCCGCGGGTGCACGCGGGCATCCTCGCCGACCGCCGGAAGCAGGACCACATGGACCAGCTCGCGGAGCTGGAGATCGAGCCGTTCGACCTCGTGGTCGTGAACCTCTACCCGTTCGTGGACACCGTACGCTCCGGGGCGGGCCAGGACGAGGTCGTCGAGCAGATCGACATCGGCGGCCCCTCCATGGTGCGGGCCGCCGCGAAGAACCACGCGGCCGTGTCCGTGGTCGTGGACCCGACCTCCTACGACGCGGTCGTCGAGGCGGCGGCCTCGGGCGGCTTCGACCTGCGGGCGCGCCGCCGGCTGGCCGCCGCGGCGTTCGCGCACACCGCCGCCTACGACACCGCGGTGGCGACCTGGACGGCCCAGCAGTTCGAGCAGGACGAGGACGCCAGCTTCTGGCCGCCCTACGCCGGCCTGGCCCTGCAGCGCTCCGCCGCCCTGCGCTACGGCGAGAACCCGCACCAGAAGGCGGCGCTGTACGTGGACGAGGCCGCGTCCCCGGGCATCGCCCAGGCCGACCAGCGGCACGGCAAGGAGATGTCCTACAACAACTACGTGGACGCCGACGCCGCGCTGCGCGCGGCCTACGACTTCGACGAGCCGGCCGTGGCCGTGGTCAAGCACAACAACCCGTGCGGGCTCGCCGTGGCCACCCCCGGGGCCGAGGACCCGATCGCCGACGCCCACCGCAAGGCCCACGCGTGCGACCCGCTCTCCGCCTACGGTGGGGTCATCGCCGCCAACCGGACCGTGACCCGGGCAATGGCCGAGACCGTGAAGGACATCTTCACCGAGGTCGTCGTGGCCCCCGGCTTCGAGCCCGCGGCCCTGGAGATCCTGCAGGCCAAGAAGAACGTGCGCCTGCTCGAGCTGCCCGAGGGCTTCGAGCGGGACGTCCTCGAGCACCGGCAGGTCTCCGGCGGCGCGTTGCTGCAGGTCTCGGACCGGCTCGACGCCCCGGGCGACGACCCCGCCGGCTGGACGCTGGCCGCGGGGGAGCCGGCGGACGAGAGGACGCTCGCCGACCTCGCCTTCGCGTGGAAGGCGCTGCGGGCCGTGAAGTCCAACGCGATCCTGCTCGCCGACCAGGGCGCGTCCGTGGGCATCGGGATGGGCCAGGTCAACCGGGTGGACTCCTGCAAGCTCTCGGTGGAGCGGGCCAACGCCCTGGGCGAGGACGGCGCCGCGCGCGCGCGCGGCGCCGTCGCGGCCTCGGACGCGTTCTTCCCGTTCGCGGACGGCCTCCAGGTGCTCCTCGACGCCGGCGTGCGGGCCGTGGTCCAGCCCGGCGGCTCGATCCGGGACGAGGAGGTCGTGGCGGCGGCCGAGGCCGCCGGCGTGACGATGTACGTCACCGGAGCGCGGCACTTCTTCCACTGATCCGCCCGCCTCTGCGACGCCGTGCCGCGGCGCCCGGAGGGGCGGCGCCGCACGGCCGCCCGGACACGGCAACGGCCGCACCCCCCGGAAGGGGTGCGGCCGTTGCCGTGCACGCTGCTCGCGCCGGTCCGCGCAGTGGGCTCGCGTGCTCAGCGCACGCGCTCAGCTCACGCGCTCAGCTCACGCGCTCAGCAGCGTGGAGAGCACCCGGTTGAAGGTCTCCGAGGGGCGCATCACCGAGAACGTCTTGGCGTCGTCCGGGCGGTAGTAGCCGCCGATGTCGGCGGGCCGGCCCTGCACGGAGAGCAGCTCCTCGTTGATCGCGTCCTCGTTGGCCGCCAGCTGCTCCGCCACGGAGGCGAAGGCCTGGGCCAGCGCGGTGTCCTCGTCCTGGCGCGCCAGTTCCTGGGCCCAGTACAGGGCCAGGTAGAAGTGGCTGCCGCGGTTGTCGATCTCGCCGGCCTTCCGGCTCGGGGACTTGTTCTCCTCGAGGAAGGTGCCCGTGGCCCGGTCGAGGGTCTCGCCGAGGATCCGGGCGCGGGCGTTGTCGGACGAGGTCGCGAGGTGATCGAGGCTCGCGGCCAGGGCGAGGAACTCGCCGAGGCTGTCCCAGCGCAGGTGGTTCTCCTCGACGAGCTGCTGGACGTGCTTCGGCGCGGAGCCGCCGGCGCCGGTCTCGAACAGTCCGCCGCCGTTGATGAGCGGGACCACCGAGAGCATCTTCGCGGAGGTGCCCAGCTCGAGGATCGGGAACAGGTCCGTCAGGTAGTCGCGCAGCACGTTGCCGGTGACCGAGATGGTGTCCTCGCCGCGGCGGATCCGCTGGATCGAGAACGCGGTGGCCTCCTCGGGGGACATGATCTCGATCTGCAGGCCCTCGGTGTCGTGCTCGGTCAGGTACTGCTCGACCTTGGTGATGAGGTTGGTGTCGTGGGCGCGGGTCCGGTCCAGCCAGAACACCGCCGGCGTCTCGGAGGCGCGGGCGCGGGTCACGGCGAGCTTGACCCAGTCCCGGATCGCGACGTCCTTCGTCTGGCACGCGCGCCAGATGTCGCCGGGGGAGACCTGGTGCTCGATGAGCACGGCGCCGGAGGAGTCGACGACCTGGACGGTGCCCTTCGCGGCGATCTCGAAGGTCTTGTCGTGGGAGCCGTACTCCTCCGCCTTCATCGCCATGAGGCCCACGTTCGGCACCGAGCCCATGGTGGTCGGGTCGTAGGCGCCGTTGGCACGGCAGTCGTCGATGACCACCTGGTAGACCCCGGCGTAGGAGCTGTCCGGCAGGACCGCGAGGGTGTCGGCCTCCTCGCCGTCGGGGCCCCACATGTGCCCGGAGGTGCGGATCATGGCCGGCATCGACGCGTCGACGATGACGTCGGAGGGCACGTGCAGGTTCGTGATGCCCTTGTCGGAGTTCACCATGGCGAGCTTCGGGCCCTCGGCGAGCCCCTTGTCGATCGCGGCCCGCACGTCGTCGCGCACCTCGGCCGGCAGGGGGTCGAGGCCGTTGACGATCGCGGCCAGCCCGTTGGCGGAGGAGAGGCCCGCCTTCTCCAGGTCCGCGCCGTGGGCGGCGAAGAGCTCCGGGAAGAAGGCCTCGATGACGTGGCCGAAGATGATCGGGTCGGAGACCTTCATCATGGTGGCCTTGAGGTGCACCGAGAGCAGGACGTCCTCCCGCTTGGCGCGCTCGACCTGCTCCGCCAGGAACGCGTCCAGGGCGGCGGCCCGCATCACGGTGCCGTCGACGACCTCGCCGGCCAGCACGGGGACGGACTCCTTGAGGACCGTGGTGCTGCCGTCCTCGCCGACCAGCCGGACCGTCAGGGCGTCGTCGTCCGTCATGACCACGGACTTCTCGTTGTCCCGGAAGTCGTCGGCGCCCATCGTGGCGACGTTCGTCCTCGACTCCGCCGTCCACTCGCCCATGCGGTGGGGGTTCTTGCGGACGTAGTTCTTCACGGAGGCCGGGGCGCGGCGGTCCGAGTTGCCCTCGCGCAGCACGGGGTTGACCGCGGAGCCCTTGATCTTGTCGTAGCGGGCCCGGGTCTCCTTCTCCTCCTCGGAGCGCGGCTCGTCCGGATAGTCCGGGAGGGCGACGCCCTGCTCCTGCAGCTCCTTGACCGCGGCCTTGAGCTGCGGGACGGAGGCGGAGATGTTGGGCAGCTTGATGATGTTGGCCTCGGGCGTCTTGGCCAGCTCGCCGAGCTCGGCGAGGGCGTCGTCCACCCGCTGGTCCTCGGGCAGCCGGTCGCTGAACGCGGCGATGATGCGGCCGGCCAGGGAGATGTCGCGGGTCTCCACCTCGACGCCGGCGGTCGAGGCGTAGGCCTCGATGATCGGCTTGAACGAGTAGGTGGCGAGCAGGGGAGCCTCGTCGGTGCGGGTGTAGATGATCTTGGCCATGTGCGGGTTGTCTCCCAGGATGTCGTCGGATCGGTGGTGTGGCTTCCTGGTGCCAAGATACCCGAGGCGGCGCCCCGCCCGCTGTCGGGCCGGAGGGTGCGGACGGCCCGGGCGCGGCGGCGGGTCCGTTCCCCGCGGGGAACGGGCCCGCCGCCGAGGCGTCCCGCTCCGGGCGGGGCCGGTGCCGGGGGTCCGGGCTCAGCCCTCGGTGGACTGCGTGGCCCCGGCGCCGTTGACGAGCTCGCCCTCGCCGATCACGCGGTCGCCGGACTCCTCCCGGCCCTCGCCCAGAGCCTGCTGCTCGCCCTGGCCGGAGACCACCTGGATCTTGCGCGGCTTGGCCTGCGCCGTGACGGGGATCGTCACCGTCAGCACGCCGTTGTCGTAGTTCGCGGCGATGTTCTGGATGTCGATGCCCTGGCCCAGGTTGAGCTGGCGGACGAACGAGGAGCTCTGCCGCTCCCGGGTGATCCACTGGACGTCCTGCACCTCGGGCAGCTCCCGCTCCGCCCGGATGGTCAGCAGCTGGCCGTCGACGTCGACGTCGACGCTCTCGGGGTCGATGCCGGGCAGGTCCGCCCGGAGGATGTACTGGTCGCCGTCCCGGTACAGGTCCATGGGCATCTCGCGCAGGCCCTGCCGGGCGAACAGCGAGGCGGCGAGTCGGTCGAAATCGTTGAACGGGGTGAACATCGTGGCCACGTCAATCATCTCCTCAACCATATGAGCAATGTCTTCGACATTTAGTTGAGTCGGATTAACTCAACTGTCACCCATGATAATCCTGCGTTCCATGGTCTTCAACGGGTACGGGCCCGCATCGCCCAGGGCGAACCGCCCCTCAGCGGGCGTCGTGGGGGTACCGCACGCCGATCCGCTCCCGCACCCGGTCGAAGAGCTCGACGAGCTCGAGGGAGTCGGCCCACGGCATCACGGGGGACTCGAGCAGGCCCTGCTGCACGCAGCGCGTGGCCTCGCGCATCTCGAAGACGTATCCGGCGCCCGCCACGTCCACGCGCTCCACGATGGGGGCGGTGCCGGTGCGGGCGCCCTCGGCGCTCTGCAGCACCAGGGTGGTCGGGCAGTTGATCCGTCCCTCCACGCGCAGCCAGCCGTCCGTGCCGCTGATCGTCACCTGGTGAGGGACGGTGGAGGACAGGGTGCCGCTGACGTGGGCCCGGCCGTGCCCGAAGTCCAGGGTCAGGGCGGTGTCCAGGTCCACGTCCGTGGCGCCGAGCTCGGCGCGGGCGCTCCAGCGCTCCGGCGCCCCCAGGACCGCGGACGTCCACGTCAGGGGATAGACCATCATGTCGAGCAGCACCCCGCCGCCGTCGGCCCTGCGGAACAGACGGTGGGCCGGATCCAGGGGCCGGTGCGTACCGATGGATCCGTCGACCGAGCGCACGCGGCCGAGCCTGCCCTCCCGGATCCAGCGCATCGCGGTGCGGAAGCCGGGGGTCATGCGGGTCCAGACGGCCTCCATGAGGAAGACGTCGTGCTCGCGGGCGAGGCGGAGCAGGTCCCGGACCTCCGCCGCGGTCATGGCGAGGGCCTTCTCGCACACCACGTGCTTGCCGGCCCGCAGCAGCGCCGACACGTCCCGGTGGTGGTAGCCGTGCGGGGTGGCCACGTAGACGATCTCCACGTCCGGGTCGGCCGCGAGACGGTCCAGGCCCGTGCTCGTGGCGGTGCTGCCGTAGGCCCGTTCCACCCCGTGCCGGCGGGCGAAGTCCTCGGCGCGGTCCTGGACCCGCGAGCTCACGGCCACGAGCCGGGCGTCGGGCAGCGCCGCGATGTCCGGCACCACCTTCTCCGCGACGTCGGCGGTGCTGACCACGCCCCACCCGAGCGTGCGGCCGGTGGCGGTGCCGGGGGCGTCCAGGTGGGCGGCGTCGAGGGAGGCGTCGACGAACGGGCTGAGGGTCTGGGCAGGCATGGGCGCATTCTGCCACGCCGTCCGTCGTCCGCGGTTCCGCCCGACCGCACTGATCGAACGACCGTTCGTGGCGTAGGCTGGGCGCGTGCCCCGGGTGAGCCAACAGTACAAGGACGAGCGCCGCCGCGAGATCGTGGCCGCCGCCAGCGCGTGCTTCCTCGAGCACGGCTACGAGGGGGCGTCGATGCACCGGATCATCGCCGCCACGGGGCTGTCCGCGGGAGCGCTGTACAACCACTTCCCGAGCAAGCAGGAGCTCGTGGCCGCGGCCGCCCGCGCGGCCCTGGACCGGGTGCTGGCGGCCGCGGAGAACGAGCCCGGCGCCGATCCCGCGGCGTGGGTCGTGGGACTGCTGGAGCGGCTGGCCGCGGACCCTGCCACCACCCGCCTGCTGCTCATCACCTGGGGCGGAGCGGTGAGCGACCCCGGTCTGGCCGCGCTGGCGGGCGAGCACCTGGGGCGCATGCGGGACCGGGTCGAGGAGCGCTACGGGCGGTGGGCGGTCGACGAGCTGGGGCTCGACGCCGAGGCGGCCCGCCAGTGGGCCGGGATGTTCGCCCAGGCCATCCTCTCGGTGCTGCAGGGCTGGGTGGTCCAGTCGTGCCTGCTGCCCGGCTTCGACCACGGCGCGTACCTGGACTACGCGCGCACCCTCGCGGCGCAGTGACGGCCGGGACTACGCGCGCACCCGCGCGGCGCAGTGACGGCCGCAGGAACGGGCCGCCGGGCCGGGGTCAGGCGTTGAGCAGGCGGTGCTCGGCGGAGAGCTGCACGTAGGTCCGGGCGTTGGCGCGGACCTTCTCCTGCTCCTCGTCCGTGAGCTCGCGCCGGACCTTCGCCGGCACCCCGGCCACCAGGGACCGGGGCGGCACCACCGTGCCCTCGAGGACGACGGCGCCCGCGGCCACGAGCGAGCCCGTGCCGATCACCGCGCCGTTGAGGACGGTCGCGTTCATCCCGACCAGGACCTCGTCCTCCACGCTGCACCCGTGCACCACGGCGCCGTGGCCGACGCTCACGTCCGCGCCGATCGTGCAGGGGTGGCCGGGGTCGGAGTGGACCACCACGTTGTCCTGCAGGTTGGACCGCGCGCCCAGCCGCACGGGGGAGCGGTCCCCGCGCACCGCGGCGCCGTAGAAGACCCCGGACTCCGGTCCCAGCTCGACGTCGCCCACGACCGCTGCGGTCGGGGCCACGAAGGCGGAGGAGTCGACCCGGGGCGCGTGCCCCGCGTGCGGGAGGACCAGGCCGTGCGTCGTGGAGTGTGCCATGCGCCCAGCCTAGCGACGGCCCCACGGCCCGCGGCTCAGACGCCCTGCCGCGTGACGGCCGGCCGCGGGGCGCGCTGGTGCCGGTGCTGGATGGCCACGCGGATCGTCTGGCCGCCCTTGAGCACGTACTCCGCGCCGTGCACGTGGATCGTGACGTCGTCCGCGCGGCGGGAGGCGCCCTCGAGCTCCAGGACGTGGTGGTCGATGCAGACCCGGATCACCTGCCCGCGGTACAGCACGGTGAACGTGACCGTCTCCAGCTGGGTCGGCAGGGCCGGGTCGAACTCGAGCCATCCGCCCCGCACGCGCAGCCCGGCGTAGGCGCGGGTCACGACGTCGACGGAACCGGCCATGGCGCCCAGGTGGATGCCCTCGCCCGTGGTCCCGCCCTGGGTGTCGTCGAGGTCCACGAGCAGGGAGTCCTGGAACGAGGACCACGAACGGTCCGGGTTCAGCCAGGCGAGCACCGAGGCGTTGACCACGCGGGACAGGGAGGAGCCGTGCGAGGACCGTGCGATGTAGAAGTCGACGGTGCGCTCGATGGCGGCGTGGTCCACCTCGTAGCCCATCCGGCCGAGCTCCTCGACCAGGCCGTCGGGGCCGAAGAGGTAGACCAGCATGATCGTGTCGGCCTGCTTGGCCAGCTTGTAGTTGTTGGTCATGTCGCCCTCGTTCTCCAGCAGGAGGTCGAGGCGGCCGATGTTGCGGTACTTGGTCCGGTAGTACTCCCAGTCCAGCTCGTCGAGGTCGTCGTAGCCGTGGAACTGGCTGATGGTGCCGTCCGTGTTGAACGGAACGAACATCCGCTCGGCCATCTGCTGCCAGGTCCCGACCTCCTCGGCGGAGAGGTCGAAGCGGGCGGAGAGCTCCTCGCGCTGGTGCTCCACCATGTCGTGGAAGATGTGGGCGCTGTGCCGGAACAGCCAGGCCGCGAGCACGTTCGTGTAGGCGTTGTCCTTCAGGCCGCCGCCGTGCTGGCCGCGCGGGCCGTCGTGGTACTCGTCCGGGCCCATGACGCCGGCGATGTGGTAGCGGCCGTCCGCGGGATCGTAGTCGGTGAGGGACGCGAACAGGCGGGTGATCCCGATGATCAGCTCCGAGCCCTGCCCCGCCAGCCAGTCGAGGTCACCGGTGGTCTCGTAGTAGATCCAGGCGTTGTAGGCGATCGCGAGGCCCACGTGGAACTGCCGCCACGAGTTGTCCGGCAGCCACCGGTTGGAGTGGTGGTTGAACAGCTCCGGCGGGGTCTCCTCCCGGCCGTCCGAGCCGGACTGCCAAGGGAACGCCGCGCCCTCGAGCCCGAACTCGGTGGCCCGGTGCTTCGCCATGGCCAGCCGCCGCCACCGGTAGGAGAGCAGCGCGCGCGTCACCTGCGGCTGGTGCAGGTTGACGACCGGGAGGATGTAGAGCTCGTCCCAGAAGATGTGCCCCCGGTAGCCCTCGCCGTGCAGGCCGCGGGCCGGGACGCCGGCGTCGCGCAGCGACATGTGCGGCGCCAGGGTCTGGGCCACGTGGAACAGGTGCACCCGCAGCGCCAGCTGGGTCAGGGACAGCTCCCCGGTGCGCTCCTCCGGGTTCGGGCACACGTCCACGTCGAAGCGGTCCCACAGCAGGGACCACTCGATCTCGTGCGAGGGCAGCAGGCCCCGGACGCCGCTGGGGTTGCGGTCCAGCTCCGCAAGGGCGCCCTCACGGGGCGAGCCGATCGCCGCGTCGCGGCTCGTGACCACCGCCGTGGTCGAGTCGATGATCACGGGGCGGCCGTCGGCGATGTTGACCTGGAGGCGGCGGAACTCGGTGCCGCCGGGGCGGATCTCGCGGCGCTCCCGGACGTTCTGGCCGCCCTCGATGGTGGTGCGCTGGGCCGTGGTGATCTCGATCTTGGACTGGGTGGTGCGCACGTGGGAGAGCAGGGTCTCGTGGTCGTCGGGCAGGGACGTCGACTCGAGGTCCACGAGGTGGTGGTCGTTGAGGTCCTGGTACTCCGCGACCCCGTTGTTGCGCACGCTGGGGTCGATGCCCGTGCGCAGGTGCAGCCGTCCGGAGAACCCCCGGGCCGTCACCGTGGTCTCCTGCGCCCCCAGGTGGCGGAAGCGCAGCGACACGAGCCGGCGCTGGACGATCTCCAGCCGGGCGCGGGCCCCGTCCTCGCCCCGGTCGCCGTTGAGGTCGGTGAGCGTGAGGGAGCGGATGAGCAGGCCGCGGCGCAGGTCGAGCTCGATCCGCTCGTCGGACGGGCGCAGCCCGCCCTCCGACCACCAGTCGCCACCGGAGACCCGCAGGTCCAGGTGAGTCCAGTTGGGGGCGTTGACCATGGACTCGTGCTCGACGTCGCGGCCGCTCAGGTGGCTCACCACCCGGTTGAAGATGCCGGCCAGGTAGTTGCCGGGGTAGTGCACCCCGTTGTCGGGGAACTCGCAGGCGGACCCGCGCACGCCCATGTAGCCGTTCGCGAGCGTCAGCAGGGTCTCCCGCCGGGCCTCGGTGGCCGGGTCGAAACCCTCGAAGACCAGCTTCCAGGGGTCGTCGCGGCGGGCGCCGAGGTCGAGCTCGCCGACGTCGTTGAGCACGAACGTGGCCCCCGCCCGGTACAGGTCCTTGCGCTCGCCGTGGCGGCGGATCCCCACCACCATGCCGAAGCCGCCGGCGGACGCGGCCTGCACCCCGGACACGGCGTCCTCCACCACCGCGGACCGGGCCGGCTTCACCCCGAGCATCTTCGCGCAGGTCAGGAAGGTGTCGGGCGCCGGCTTGCCGGGCAGCCCGTGCTCGGCGGCGAAGTGGCCGTCCACGATGATGTCGAAGGAGTCCTGCAGCCCGGCCGCCGCCAGCACGGGGACGCTGTTGCGGCTCGCGGTCACGAGGCCCACCGGCACCCCGGCTGCGCGCAGCCGCTCGATGAGGGCCACGGTCTTGTCGAAGACCCGCACGCCCTGGACCTGCAGGGCGTCCTGGAAGTAGGTGTTCTTCAGCACGGCCTGGCCCTGCACCGTCCACGCCCCCGGTGTCTCGTCCCCCTCCGGCAGGCGCGCGCCCCGGGCGGCGAGCAGGGAGCGGATCCCGTCCTCGCGCCGCCTCCCGTCCACGTAGTGGCGGTAGTCGGCGTCGGCGTCGAAGGGCCGCCGGTCCACCGTGGTGCCCGCCTCGGCCGGCTCCAGCCGGTCGTCGGCCAGGATCGCGTCGAAGAGGGTCTTCCAGGCCGCCGCGTGCACGGCGGCGGTGTCGGTGACCACCCCGTCCATGTCGAAGATCACGGCCTCGTGGGGGATGCGCAGCTGGTCGACCGCCTGCGGAGGTGCGTCCGCGCCCTGGATGCGGGGCAGGGACGCGGTGAACGGGGCGGTGGGCAGTGCGTTCACGAGAGTTCCTCCGGGAGGTGGGTGCGGCCTCCGCGACCCCTCGGAACCGCACGGAGAAACCCCCAAGCACGCGGCACGCGACGGACCCCGGACGCGGCGTTGCGGTTTGGCACTGGAGCGGGGACGGCCGTCCGTGCCGACGGTTCCTGACCAGCTCATTAAACGGCCCGGGGGCCGCAGGGGCAAGCCGCGTCCGCTCAGTGGTCCACCAGGGGAAGGCGGACGGCGAAGCGGGTGCAGCCCGGGACGCTGCTGACGTCGATCCGGCCGTGGTGCGCGTGCACGATGGCCTCCACGATCGAGAGCCCCAGGCCCGCGCCACGGGAGCTTCCGGCACGGGCGTGGTCCTCCCGGGCGAAGCGGGAGAAGATGTGCTCGAGGAAGTCGGCGCCGATGCCCGGGCCGTCGTCGGTCACGGCGAGCACGGTCACGCCGCCGGATTCCGGCCCGCCGCCGGCCTCCGTCCCGAGCGACGCCGTGACCGTCGTCCCGGTGGGCGTGTGCTGGTGGGCGTTGGCGAGCAGGTTGATGAGCACCTGGCGCAGCTGGGCCGGGTCGCCCCGCACGAGCACGGGCTCGTCGGGCAGCTCGAGGCGCCAGACGTGGCCGGGCGCCGCGACCCGGAGGTCGCTGACGGTCTCGACCACCAGCTCGAGCAGGTCCACGTCCTCGCTGACCACCGCGCGGCCCTCGTCCAGGCGGGCGAGCAGGAGCAGGTCCTCGACGAGCGCGGTCATCCGCGCCGCCTCGGACTCCACCCGGGACAGGGAGCTGCGGCCCTGCGTGCTCATCGGCTCCGTGAGCCGGATCAGCTCCGCGTAGCCGCGGATGCTGGCCAGGGGAGTGCGCAACTCGTGGCTGGCGTCGGCCACGAACCGGCGCACGCGCGTCTCGCTGCGCTGACGGGCGGTCAGGGCGTGCGCGACGTTGTCCAGCATCCGCCCGAAGGCGTGGCCGAGCCGGCCCACCTCCGTGTCCGGGTGCGCCGCCGGCGCCACGGCCCCCACCGGCAGGGCCACCTCCCCGTGGTCGAGGTCGAGCTCCGAGACGCGGGTCGCCACGTCGGAGAGCCGTTCCACGGGACGCAGGGTGCGCCGGACGACGACGAGCCCGACCAGCCCCGTGGCGGCGATGGCGCCGGTCGAGATCGCCGCGGTGCTCACCCCGAAGCTGCGCAGGGTGTCCTCCTTGTCCGCCAGCGGCAGACCGGTCAGCACGAGCCCCCAGTCCCACGGGTCGTCGACCACCAGCACGCGGTAGCCGCCCACGGACAGCTGCACGTCCACGGGGCCCCACTGCCGGCCGCCGACCTCGTCCGACTCCGCGCCGAGCGCCGTCACGAGCTCCTCGATCCGCTGCCGGTCCGCGTCCGTCAGCTGCTGCCGTGTCCCGTCGGGCGCGAAGAGCCCGGCGCGGACCACCTCGTCGGCGATGATCCGGGCGTTGAGGGTGCCGGCGCCCTGTGCGGGGACGTCCATCATGGCCTCGAGCTCCTCCGAGGGCCCGGCGGCGGCCCGGACCCCGTACTCGATCGTGCGGAAGGAGGCGTCCCGGACCTGACGGTCCAGCTGCTCGCCCAGGGACACGTTGAGGACCGCGACACCCAGGGCGCCCACGGCGGCGCACGCGACGGTCAGCAGCGCCAGGACCGTCAGCAGCAGTTTCGTGCGCAGCTGCAGCGCCCGGCCGGTGCCCCGCGGCCGGCGCCGCGGCCCGGTTCCCCCCGTGCTCATCGGACGCTGCTCATCGGACGGTGCTCATCGGACGCCGCTCATGGCACGACAGTTCCTCGGCGGGAGCTCACTCGGCCGGTTTGAGCACGTAGCCGGCGCCGCGCACGGTGTGGATCATGGGCGGGCGGCCGGCGTCGATCTTCTTGCGCAGGTAGGAGATGTAGAGTTCCACGACGTTGGTCTGGCCGCCGAAGTCGTAGCCCCAGACCTGCTCGAGGAGCTGCGGCTTGCTGAGCACCCGGCGCGCGTTCTCCATGAGGCAGCGCAGCAGGTCGAACTGGGTGGCCGTCAGTGCGATCTCGCCGCCGCCGCGGCGGACCTCCCGGGTGTCCGCGTTGAGCACGAGGTCGCCCACGACCAGCTCCGCCGAGTCCGGGTGGGCGATGCCCGCGCGCTGCACCAGGCGGTGCAGCCGCAGCAGCAGCTCCTCCATGTCGAACGGCTTGGTCACGTAGTCGTCCCCGCCCGCCGCGAGACCGGTGATGCGGTCCTCGGTGCTGTCCTTCGCGGTGAGGAACAGGGCCGGGACGGTGGGGGAGAAGGAGCGGACCCGCTCGAGCACCTCCACCCCCGAGCCCCCCGGGAGCATGACGTCCAGCACCAGGACGTCGGGCCGGAAGCCGCGGGCCTCGGCCACCGCGGCGTCCCCGTCGTGGGCGGAGCGCACCTGCCAGCCCAGCATCGACAGCCCCATGGAGACCATCTGGGCCAGCAGCGGCTCGTCGTCGACGACGAGGGCGCGCACCGGAGCGCCGTCGGGGTGCCGCAGGCGCGGGAGGTCCACTGCGGTGGGCCGCTGCACGGGCTCGGTCACGACTGGCTCCCTCCTGGTCCGCACCGGCGGCGCCGGCGTCCTCGGACCGTCCTCAGCGTAGCGCCCGCACCCGCCCCTGGATCGTGCACGGACCGTTTGCGGACGCACTTCACAGCCCCGGCACAGGAAGCCGATAAGGGTGCCACATCCCCGTCTGCTGGAGTGGATCCATGACCGGGCCCCTGGGCCCGGGCCGGTCGGGCAGGGGCCCGCCGGAGCGCCACGAGAGGGGAACCACCGTCATGCTGCACACCCACCACCCGCTCGGGGAGGCCCGGTCCGCGGAGGCCTCCGCCGCGCCGCGCGCCCGCCGGCGCCTGGTCGGGATCGACGCGGCCCGCGGCCTCGCCCTGCTCGGCATGGTCTCCGTGCACATCCTGCCGGCCTGGGACCCGGAGACCTTCGAGGCCACCGCCCAGTGGACGCTGTTCTCCGGACGGGCCGCCGCCCTGTTCGCCCTCCTCGCCGGCGTGGGGCTGGCCCTCGGCTCGGGCGGGACCCGCGTGCACGAGGGGCGCCGGATGACCGCCGACCGCACGGGGCTGCTCGTGCGGGCGGTGCTCATCACCGTGCTGGGGCTGCTGATCAACCAGCTCTCGCCGGGCGACCCGCCCGCCTACAACATCCTGGTCTACTACGGCGTGTTCTTCCTGCTCGCCCTGCCCTTCCTGCACCTGCCGGCGCGTGCGCTGATCGTCTGGGCCGCGGGCCTCGCCGTGCTCGGACCCGTGCTGGTGCACGTGCTCGGCCCCGTCCTGCCCGGGTTCGGCGTCTACAACCCCGGCGTCGCCGAGGTCGTCACCGACCCGGGCACCACCCTCGCCCAGCTCCTCGTGACCGGTTCGTACCCCGGGGTGACCTACCTCGTCTACCTCCTCGCGGGCCTGGCCCTGGGGCGGCTGGACCTCTCGGCCGCGCGCACGCAGGCCGGCCTGGTGATCGGCGGGGCCGCGCTCGCGGCGGCGTCCGCCGTCACCTCCTGGCTCCTGCTGCACCCCCTCGGCGGCATCGAGCGGCTGCTCGCCGCGAGCCCCTCCCTGGGCCGGGAGGACGTCCAGGACGTCCTCGTGTACGGGCCGGACCCCGTCCTGCCCTCCTCCACCTGGTGGTGGCTGGCCGTGACCGGGCCGCACACCAACACTCCGCTCGCCCTGCTGAGCGGGGTGGGCACCGGCGCCCTCGTGCTGGGCCTGTGCCTCCTCGTGGCCCGCCGGGCCGAGCCCGTGCTGCTGCCGCTGGTCGCAGCAGGCTCCATGACCCTCACCCTGTACTCGGCGCACCTGCTCGGCCTCTTCCCCGAGGTGCACTACGAGCAGCCGGTGCTGTGGTTCCTGGTGCACGTCCTGGTGGGCACCGCCTTCGCCGTCCTCTGGCACCGGGCCCGGGGCCAGGGACCCCTCGAACGGGTCGTCGGCCGGGCCGCGCACGCCGGGCGGGACCGGGTCCTGCACCATCGCCTAAACTCGTAGACGGTCCACCCAGGTCCCCGACTTCAGGAGCGGCATGTCCACGAGCACGTCCCCGTCCGTCACCAACCAGCCCCTCGCCGAGGTCGATCCGGAGATCGCGGCGGCCATCGCCGACGAGCTCGGCCGCCAGCGCGGCACCCTCGAGATGATCGCCTCGGAGAACTTCGCGCCCCGGGCGGTCCTCGAGGCGCAGGGCTCCGTGCTGACGAACAAGTACGCCGAGGGATATCCCGGGCGCCGCTACTACGGCGGCTGTGAGTTCGTCGACGTCGCCGAGAACCTCGCCCGGGACCGTGCCACGGCCCTGTTCGGCGCCGAGCACGCCAACGTCCAGCCGCACTCCGGCGCCCAGGCCAACACGGCGGTCATGCAGGCGCTCATGACCCCCGGCGACAAGCTGATGGGGCTCTCCCTGGCCCACGGCGGTCACCTCACGCACGGGATGAAGCTCAACGTCTCCGGCAAGCTCTACGAGATCGCCGCCTACGAGGTCGACCCCGACACCTACACCATCGACATGGACAAGGTGCGGGAGCAGGCTCTCGCCGAGCGACCGCAGGTCATCGTGGCCGGCTGGTCCGCGTACTCGCGGGAGCTGGACTTCGAGGCGTTCCGCTCGGTCGCCGACGAGGTCGGGGCGAAGCTGTGGGTGGACATGGCCCACTTCGCGGGCCTGGTCGCCGCCGGCCTGCACGCCAACCCCGTGCCCCACGCCCACGTGGTGACCTCCACCGTGCACAAGACGCTCGCGGGACCCCGCTCCGGGGTGATCCTGACCACGGGCGAGCTCAAGAAGAAGATCGACTCCGCCGTCTTCCCGGGCCAGCAGGGCGGACCGCTGATGCACGCCATCGCGGGCAAGGCCGTGGCCTTCAAGATCGCGGCCACCGAGGAGTTCCGCGCCCGCCAGGAGCGCACGGTCGAGGGTGCCCGCATCCTCGCCGAGCGGATCGGCGCCGCCGACGTCGCCCGGGCCGGGGTGTCCGTGCTGACCGGGGGCACCGACGTGCACCTGGTCCTGGTGGACCTGCGCGACTCCGAGCTGGACGGCAAGCAGGCCGAGGACCTCCTGCACCAGGCCGGGATCACCGTCAACCGCAACGCCGTGCCGTGGGACCCGCGGCCGCCGATGGTCACCTCCGGGCTGCGGATCGGCACCCCCGCCCTGGCCACCCGGGGCTTCGGCGCCCCCCAGTTCGAGGAGGTCGCGGAGATCATCGCCACCGCCCTCAAGCCCGGGGCGGCCATCCCCGCCCTGCGGGCCCGCGTGGACCAGCTGGCCGCGGACTTCCCGCTCTACGACGGCCTCGAGGGGTGGTGAGCATGGCCGCGCGGGTCCTCGACGGACGGGCGGCCTCCGCGACGATCAAGGCCGAGCTCGCCGAGCGCGTCGCCGTGCTGGCGGAGCGGGGGATCACTCCCGGTCTCGGCACGGTGCTGGTGGGCGGAGACCCCGCCTCGCACTCCTACGTGGGCGGCAAGCACCAGGACTGCGCCGAGGTCGGCATCTCCTCGATCCGCCGCGACCTGCCCGCGGACGTCTCCCAGGAGGAGCTCGAGCGCGTCCTCGACGAGCTCAACGCGGACCCCGCGTGCACCGGCTACATCGTCCAGCTCCCGCTGCCCGACCACATCGACACCAACGCGATCCTCGAGCGCGTCGATCCGGACAAGGACGCCGACGGGCTGCACCCGACGAACCTCGGCCGCCTGGTGCTCAACGTCTCCCAGCCCATGGCCTCCCCGCTGCCGTGCACGCCGAACGGGGTGATCGAGCTGCTGCGCCGGCACGACGTCGACCTCGCGGGCCGGCACGTGCTCGTCGTGGGCCGCGGCGTGACCGTCGGACGGCCGATCGGGCTGCTGCTGACCCGCAAGGAGATCAACGCCACGGTCACCCTCGCCCACACCGGCACGCAGAACCTCGACGACCTGCTGGCCCAGGCCGACGTCGTCGTGGCCGCCGCCGGGCGACCGCACATGATCACCGCCGACCGCCTCAAGGACGGGGTCGTGCTCCTCGACGTCGGGGTCTCCCGCGTGGAGGACCCCGGGACGGGGAAGAGGAAGCTCACCGGCGACATCGACCCGGCCGCCGCGCAGAAGGCCTCCTGGATGTCGCCGAACCCCGGCGGGGTCGGACCCATGACCCGGGCCATGCTGCTGCTCAACGTGGTGGAGACCGCCGAGCGGCACGCCGGCCTCCGCTGAGCACCGTCCACCGCGCCACGCCCCCGGGAGCCATCGCTCCCGGGGGCGTGGCCGTTCCCGGCACCCGAGCGGGAGGGCGCCCGCGCCGGTTCGTGGCCCGGGCCCGGATTTGAGACAATGGGGACCATGCGCTCCCTCGGATCCTCCACTCCGTCCACCTCGCCGGCCGCCGAGCCCGGCAGCCGGACCGCACTCTGGGGCACGGTCATCGGACTGGCCGTGCTCGTGGTCATCTTCGTGGTGGCGCTGCTGCAGGCCGCGAACGCCAACTCGTGGCTGGGCTGGGCGCTCGCCGGCATCGCCCTCGGCTGGCTGCTGCTCGCCACCTGGGTGGTGCTCATGGTCCGCAAGGCCGCCCGGTTCGGCCGCCGGCAGGTCGACGAGGCCCGGGAGCAGCTGCGCACCGGATCCGGCCGCGCCCCCGCCGCCACCCGCTCCGGCGCCGCGGACTCCATGCGGGACGAGAAGCTCTCGCACAGCTTCCAGATCGTCCTGGTGCAGTCCAAGGTGATCAAGCAGGAGCTCGCCGCGCTGCCCGTCGAGGGCCTCGAGCGCGAGGCGCTGGACCGCGCCCTCGACACCATCGACATCACGGCGGGCAACGGGATGAGCATGCTGCGCCAGGACCCCCTCAGCGGCACCGTGGTCGACTGACCCCCACCCCCCTCTCCCCGCAAGAACTGCCCCCCCGTTCGCCACCACCCGGAAGTCAGGTGCCCCCGCATGCCCCGCCCCGAGAACGTCCTGCGCGTCGCCACCGTCAACGTCAACGGCATCCGCGCCGCCTACAAGCGCGGCATGGCCGACTGGCTGACGGGCCGCGACGTCGACATCCTGTGCCTGCAGGAGGTCCGGGCCCCCGACAGGATCGTCCGGGACCTGCTCGACGAGCAGGTGTGGGACGTCCACCACGCCGAGGCGGCCGACAAGGGCCGGGCCGGCGTGGCCGTGGCCACGCGCCGCGACGTCCGGGGCGGGTCGCTGCTGCCCACGCAGCGGCGCGGCTCCATCGGCCACGAGCACTTCGAGACCTCGGGCCGGTGGGCCGAGACCGACCACGCCCTGGCCGACGGCACCACGCTGACCGTGGTCTCGGCCTACGTCCACTCCGGGGAGGTCGGCACCCCCCGCCAGGACGACAAGTACCGCTTCCTCGACGTCATGACCGAGCGGCTGCCCGAGCTCGCCCGCACCCGGGAGCACGTCCTCGTCGTCGGCGACCTCAACGTGGGGCACACCGAGCTCGACATCAAGAACTGGAAGGGCAACGTCAAGAACGCCGGCTTCCTGCCCGAGGAGCGCGCCTACTTCGACCGCTTCTTCGGCGAGCACGGCTACAAGGACGTGGCCCGGGAGCTGGCCGGACCGGTCCCGGGGCCGTACACGTGGTGGTCCTACCGAGGCAAGGCGTTCGACACCGACGCCGGGTGGCGCATCGACTACCACCTGGCCACTCCGGGGCTCGCGGCCCGGGCCGTGACCGCCGTCGTGGACCGTGCCCCCAGCTACGACACCCGCTTCTCCGACCACGCGCCCGTGGTGGTCGACTACCAGCTCTGACCCGTTCCCGCACCGCGCCCCACCCGCGCACGCCCGATCGAAGGACCCCGCACCGTGACCTCTGAGCCCGTACCGTTCGACGTCCCCACCGACCCCGGGAGGCCCCGTGTCGTCTCGGGGGTGCAGCCCTCGGCGGACTCCCTGCACCTGGGCAACTACGTGGGGGCCGTGCGCAACTGGGTCGACCTGCAGGACGACAACGAGTGCGTGTTCTTCGTCGCCGATCTGCACGCCATCACCGCCGAGCAGGACCCGGCCGCCCTGGCCCACCGGACCCGCGTCACGGCGGCCCAGTACATCGCCGCGGGCATCGACCCGGAGCGCTCCACCCTGCTGGTGCAGTCCCACGTGCCCGAGCACGCCCAGCTCGCCTGGGCGCTCAACTGCATCACGGGCTTCGGCGAGGCGTCCCGGATGACGCAGTTCAAGGACAAGTCCGCCAAGCAGGGCGCCGACAACGCCACGGTCGGCCTGTTCGCCTACCCGGTGCTCATGGCGGCGGACATCCTGATCTACCAGGCGCACCAGGTCCCCGTGGGGGAGGACCAGCGCCAGCACCTGGAGCTGACCCGCAACCTCGCCCAGCGGTTCAACGCCCGCTTCGGGGACACGTTCGTGGTGCCGGACGCGAAGATCCTCACCGAGTCCGCCAAGATCTACGACCTGCAGAACCCCACCGCCAAGATGTCCAAGTCCGCCGCGTCGGAGAACGGGCTGGTCCGGCTCCTCGACCCGGCCAAGAAGAACGCGAAGAAGATCAAGTCGGCGGTCACCGACGACGGCACCGAGATCCGCTTCGACCGCGAGGCCAAACCGGGCATCGCCAATCTCCTGACCGTGTACTCGGCGCTCACGGGCCGGTCCGTGGCCGACGTCGTGGGGGAGTACGAGGGGAAGCTCTACGGCCACCTCAAGGTGGGGCTGGCCGAGGTGGTCACCGAGACGCTGGACCCCATCCAGGCGCGCGCCCAGGAGCTGCTGGACGACCCCGCGGAACTGGACCGCCTCCTCGCCCGGGGCGCCGAGAAGGGCCGGGAGATCACCGTCCGGACCCTGGCGGGGGTCTACGACCGGATGGGCTTCCTGCCGCGCCTGGGCGGGCCGGGAGGGCTGGGCTAGGCTGGGTCCCGTCCTGTGAGGAGTTGAGTTGACCCGTACGCAGCAGTCCCCCACCATCCGCCCCGGCCAGGTGTACGCGGGCGTGGTGATCGAGTTGCCCGAGCCCGTGGGCCGGGAGCTGCAGGACTGGCGCGCGTCCTTCGGGGACCCCGCCTCCTACGCCGTGCCGGCGCACATCACGCTGATGATCGCCCCGCGGGCGGAGCCCTGGGCGGACGTCGTGCTGCGGGTGGGCTCCGTGGCCCGCGAGTGGGAGCCGTTCCGGGTGGAGATCAACGGCACCGGCACGTTCCGCCCCGTGAGCCCGGTGGTCTACCTGCGCATCCAGGAGGGCGAGGAGCAGTGCCGGGCGCTGCACGAGGCCCTGCACGAGGAGCAACTCGTCTCGGCGTCCCCCTTCGACTTCCACCCCCACGTCACCATCGCCCAGGCCGTGGAGGAGGAGGACCTCGACCGCGCCCAGGAGATGCTGCGGACCTACCGCGCCGGGTTCCTCGTGGACCGGCTCGGCCTCTACGAGCTCGACGGCCGAGGCGTCTGGCGGATCCGCGAGGAGTTCCCCTTCACGGGGCGCGACCGCGACCGGCGCTGACCCGGCCCGGCCATGAGCACCCGAGCCGGTCCCCGCACCGGTCCCGCCCCGGAGCTGCCGCCCCGCGCGGTCGACCGGCACGGCATGCGGCGCGAGGCGCTGCGCCAGCGGGCGCTGTTGCGCGAGAGGCGGGCCGGCGGGACCGGCGCGCTCGGCGTGGCCGGCTCGGCGCTCGGGGTCGCGCTCGCCGAGACGTACCGGCGGAAGCCGGTCCGGGTGGTCCTGCACTACCTCTTCCACGGCGGACCCCTCATGGCGGCGGGGCTGTCCTTCGTGCTGATCTTCGCCTCCACCGCCCTGCTGGTGACGGGCTTCTCCGTGATCGGCGTGTTCCTCGGCAACGACCCCGTCGTGCGCGACGCCGTGGTGGAGGCCGTGACCGCCCGCGTGCCGGGTCTGCTCGACACCGGCGGCGGGGGAGTGGTGCCCCTGGAGCTGCTCGAGGACACACGCCCCTTCACCCTCGCCACGGTGATCGGCGGCGCGGTGCTGTTCTTCTCCGGCTGGCGCTGGGTCTCCGGGGTGCGGCTCGCGTTCCGCCGGCTCTTCGAGGTGCCCCCGGCGAAGGGCCTGCCCATCGCGGCCGTGCCGCGCGACCTGCTGGGCCTGCTCGTGCTGGGCGTGCTGCTCGCCCTCTCGGTCGTGGCCAACGGCGCGGCCTCCGGCTTCCTCGGCTTCCTGCTGGACGCCGCCGGAGAGCTCGGCTGGGGCAGCGGCCCCGAGTGGTTGCGCACCGGGCTGACGTGGGCGCTGAGCACCCTGCTCGTCGTCGTGCTCGACGCGCTGTTCGCCCTCGAGCTCGTGCGGGGCGTGGCCGGGCTGCGCATCACCCGCCGCGCGCTGGCCGTCACGGTGCTCTCCGCGGCGACCGGCAACTTCGCGCTGCGCTACATCGGCGGCGCGGTGATCGCCGGGGCCACCACCAACCCGTACCTGCTCTCGGTGGCCCTGGTGGTCGGCGTCCTCCTGTGGTTCTACCTGTTCAACCAGATCCTGCTGTTCTCGGCGGCCATCGGGGCGATCGTGCACGCGGACCAGCGCGGCGGGCGGGTGCACCCCGACGGCGAGAGCGTGGCGATCACCGTGGTGCCCATGGCCTCCCTGGACGGGAGCCGCTGAGCTGCTGCCCCCCGGGACGACGGCGGCCCGTCCCCTGACGTGCAGGGGACGGGCCGCGACGGCCTCGGGGCACGCTCACATGGAGCGGCTCAGGATGGCGTTCTTGACCTCCGCGATGGCCTTCGTGACCTGGATGCCGCGCGGGCACGCCTCGGTGCAGTTGAAGGTCGTGCGGCACCGCCACACGCCCTCCTTGTCGTTGAGGATCTCCAGGCGCAGGTCCCCGGCGTCGTCGCGGGAGTCGAAGATGAACCGGTGCGCGTTGACGATCGCCGCGGGACCGAAGTACTGGCCGTCGGTCCAGAAGACGGGGCAGGACGACGTGCACGCGGCGCACAGGATGCACTTGGTGGTGTCGTCGAAGCGCGCCCGGTCCTCCTGGGACTGGTATCGCTCCATGGTCGGCTCGTTGCCGCCGGCCACCAGGAACGGCATGATCTCGCGGTAGGACTGGAAGAACGGCTCCATGTCCACGATGAGGTCCTTCTCGCAGGGCAGGCCCTTGATGGGCTCCACCGTCACGGGCTTGGACAGGTCGAGGTCCTTGAGCAGGACCTTGCAGGCGAGGCGGTTCTGGCCGTTGATGCGCATGGCGTCCGAGCCGCACACGCCGTGGGCGCAGGAGCGGCGGAAGACCAGCGTGCCGTCGATCTCCCACTTCACCTTGTGCAGGGCGTCCAGCACGCGGTCGGTGCCGTACATGGTGAGCTTGAACTCGTCCCAGCGGACCTCGTCGGAGACCTCCGGATTGTAGCGGCGGATCTGCAGGGTGAGGTCGAAGGTCGGGATCTCCTGGTTGCCCTGCTGCTCCTCGGGCAGCTTCACCTGTGAGGCGGGCTCCCCGCCCTCGGCGTTCTCGGCGGCAGGATCGACGGCCGGGGCCTCGGCCTCGTCGCGCTCGTCGGCCGACCCGGCGTCCGCGTCGGTCTTGTAGCCGGCGCGCTCGTCCTGGTCGTGTCCCGGGGCGTGGCCGTGCTCGGGGGCGCGGTCCTGCGGGTCGCCGTTGCGGCCGTCCTCGGGCCGGTCGGGAGTGTGTGAGGTAGACATCAGTACTTACGCTCCATGGGCTCGTAGCGGGTGAAGATGACGGGCTTCGTCTCCTGCCGGATCCCCGCGGTGGGGGAGGAGGGGTCGAGGTAGACCATCGAGTGCTTCATGAAGTTGGCGTCGTCGCGCTCCGGGAAGTCCTCCCGGAAGTGCCCGCCGCGGGACTCGGTGCGGTGCAGGGCGGCCACGGTCATGACCTTGGCGAGCTGCAGGAGGAAGCCGAGCTCCACGGCCTCGAGCAGGTCCAGGTTGAAGCGCTTGCCCTTGTCCTGGATGGAGATGTTCGCGTACCGGGCCTCGAGGGCTGCGATGTCGTCCAGTGCCGCCTGGAGGGTCTCGGCGGTGCGGAACACCTGGACGTTGAGGTCCATGGTGTCCTGCAGGTCCTTGCGGATCGCGGCGACCTTCTCGGTGCCCGTGCCGTTGCGGGCGTTGTCGAGCAGCGCCACGGTGCTGTCCAGGGCGGTGTCCGGGACGGGCACGAACTCCGCCTGCTGCGCGTACTCGGCGGCGTAGATGCCGGCGCGCTTGCCGAACACGTTGATGTCCAGCAGCGAGTTGGTGCCCAGGCGGTTGGAGCCGTGCACGGACACGCAGGCGACCTCGCCCGCGGCGTACAGGCCGGGGACCACCGTCTCGTTGTCCTGGAGCACCTCGGCCTTGATGTTGGTCGGGATGCCGCCCATCGCGTAGTGGCAGGTCGGGAACACCGGGACGGGCTCGGTGTAGGGCTCCACGCCCAGGTACGTGCGGGCGAACTCCGTGATGTCGGGCAGCTTCGCGTCGATGTGCGCCGGTTCGAGGTGGGTGAGGTCGAGCAGGACGTAGTCCTTGTTCGGCCCGGCGCCTCGGCCCTCGCGCACCTCGTTGGCCATGGAGCGGGCCACGATGTCGCGGGGGGCGAGGTCCTTGATGGTCGGGGCGTAGCGCTCCATGAACCGCTCGCCGTCGGCGTTGCGCAGGATCCCGCCCTCGCCGCGGGCCGCCTCGGAGACGAGGATGCCCAGTCCGGCCAGGCCGGTCGGGTGGAACTGGATGAACTCCATGTCCTCGAGGGGCAGGCCGTTGCGGAACGCGATCGCCATGCCGTCGCCGGTGAGCGTGTGGGCGTTGGAGGTCGTCTTGTAGACCTTGCCCGCTCCGCCGGAGGCGAAGACCACGGACTTGGCCTGGAAGACGTGCAGCTCCCCGGAGGCGAGGTCGTAGGAGACGGCGCCGGCGACGCGTCGCTGACCGTCGACCTCGGTCATGATCAGGTCCAGGACGTAGTACTCGTTGAAGAACTCCACGTTGTGCTTGATGCAGTTCTGGTACAGCGTCTGGAGGATCATGTGGCCGGTGCGGTCCGCGGCGTAGCACGCGCGGCGCACGGGGGCCTTGCCGTGGTCCCGGGTGTGGCCGCCGAAGCGGCGCTGGTCGATCTTGCCCTCGGGGGTGCGGTTGAACGGCAGGCCCATCTTCTCGAGGTCGAGCACGGCGTCGATGGCCTCCTTGGCCATCACCTCGGCGGCGTCCTGGTCGACGAGGTAGTCACCGCCCTTGATGGTGTCGAACGTGTGCCACTCCCAGTTGTCCTCCTCGACGTTGGCGAGGGCCGCGCACATGCCGCCCTGCGCCGCGCCGGTGTGGGAACGCGTGGGGTACAGCTTGGTCAGTACGGCAGTGCGGGAGCGCTGACCGGCCTCGATGGCGGCGCGCATACCGGCACCACCGGCGCCGATGATGACCACGTCGTACTTGTGAACCTGCATACCGGTTGTTCTTTCTGTTGGGAGTTCGGGAGATGTGCGGGGCCCGGTCGCCTGTGACCGGACCGCGGAGGCGGCCCGCCGCGGGGCGGGCCGCCTCCGCCGGGGCTCAGCCCGCGGTGCAGAAGCCGGCGAGCAGCGCGGGGTCCGCGCCGGCGGGGCAGGGCTCGAAGGTGAAGATGACGAGGGTACCGAGCAGGATCACGAAGGCGGACGTGGTGAAGAGGAAGACCTTGAGCCAGAACCGGGTCCGGTCCCGCTCCGCGTAGTCGTCGATGATCACGCGCAGGCCGTTGGTCCCGTGCAGCATCGCGAGCCACAGCAGGAGCATGTCGAAGACCTGCCAGAACGGGCTGGCCCACTTGCCGGCCACGAACGCGAAGTCGACCGCGTTCACGCCGCCCTCCGGGCCCACGAGGTTGACCCAGAGGTGGACGAAGACGAGCACCAGCAGGATCACGCCGGACAGGCGCATGAACAGCCACGCGAACATCTCGAAGTTGTTGCGGCGGGACGAGGAGCGGTTGTACTTGATGCCGTTGACCTCGAGGTCCTTGCTCCGGGGGACCGAGATGCTTGCCTTGAGCGGAGTGCTCATTGTGATTAACCCCCGAAGACGTGGGACAGGTGACGGATGAGGAACGGGATCATGACGGCGACCCAGAGGATCAGGACGCCCCAGAGCATCTGCTTCTGGTACTTGGTGCCGCTGGACCAGAAGTCGACCATGATGATGCGCAGGCCGTTGAACGCGTGGTAGACGATGGCCGCCACGAGGCCGGCCTCGCCGAGGCCCATGACCGGGTTCTTGTAGGTCGCCATGACCGCGTTGTAGGCCTCGGGCGAGACCCGCACGAGCGCCGTGTCCAGGACGTGGACCAGAAGAAAGAAGAAGATGGCCACGCCGGTGATGCGGTGGGCCACCCAGGACCACTGGCCATGAGCCTGGCCGCGGTACAGGGTGCCCTTGGATGTCTTCGCCACTGAAAAACCTCCCTGAGTCGCTCGCCGTCGTGCGCTCTTGAAATACCGGGAATTCGCACTGCGCACGACGTGAGCGGAGCCCTCCGGCTCTGTGTCGGATGATGCGCGAGTTCCCTCCCACGATACCAGCACGGCCGGTGTTTACTGACAGGCTGTCCCGCACCGGCGCACGCTTTCCGCCGCGGGCGGACGTCGTTTCCCGGGCGTTCCCGGACGAGGTCGTATGGTGTTGTCCGTGATCTCCCCACTCGCGCACTTTCACCCCTTCATCCCTGCCGGAGGGGTCGGCTCCCGGCTGTGGCCCCTCTCCCGGGCCGACGCCCCCAAGTTCCTGCTCGACCTGACCGGTTCCGGCTCGTCGCTGCTGCGCGCCACGTACGAACGGCTCGCGGGTCTGAGCGAGGGCCCGGTCATGGTCGTGACCGGGCGCACGCACGCCGCCGCGGTCTGCCGGCAGCTCCCGGAGCTCTCCGCCGCGGACCTGGTGCTCGAGCCGTCCCCGAAGGACTCGGCGGCGGCCATCGGCCTGGCCTGCATGCTCGTCCAGCGCCGCGACCCCGAGGCGATCGTCGGGTCCTTCGCGGCCGACCACGTGATCGAGCCCGCCGAGGCCTTCCAGGACGTCGTGCGGGAGGCCGTGGCCGCGGCGGCGTCGGGGCGGATCGTGACGATCGGCATCCCGCCGAGCTCCCCGGCCACCGGCTTCGGCTACATCCGGGCCGGCGCCCAGCTCGGGCTGGAGGACGCCCCCCACGCCCTGCAGGTCGAGGAGTTCGTCGAGAAGCCCGACGAGGACACCGCCCGCCACTACGTGGCCGGGGGCAACTACACGTGGAACGCCGGGATGTTCGTGGCCCCCGCGTCCCTGATGCTGCGCCACCTCGCCGCGAGCCAGCCGCAGCTGCACGCGGGGCTCACCGAGATCGCCGACGCCTGGGGCACCCCCGCCCAGGACGAGGTGGTGGACCGGGTCTGGCCCGGCCTGCCCAAGATCGCGATCGACTACGCCGTGGCCGAGCCCGCGGCGGCCGCCGGGGACGTGGCCATGGTCCCGGCGAGCTTCACCTGGGACGACGTCGGGGACTTCGCCGCGATCCGGCGGCTCAACCACGTCGATCCCCAGACCGACCCCGACGTCACGGTCCTCGGCGACAACAGCCGGGTGCTCTCCGACAGCTCCAGCGGCATCGTCGTCTCGGACACCGGCCGGCTGATCGCGCTGATCGGCGTCGAGGACATCGTCGTCGTCGACACCCCCGACGCGCTGCTGGTGACCACCCGGGAGCACGCCCAGCGCGTCAAGGACGCGGTGGCCTCGCTCAAGCAGAGCGGCAACACGGACGTCCTGTGAGCGTCCGGGGCCGGGCGCGCCCGGGAGTAGGCTGGACAGATGCCTGACGCGCCATCCACTGCCGCGGCCCTGGAGGCCGGCCTCCCGCCGGCCATCGGCCCCCTGCTCAAGCGCTACCTCCCCGACCTGGTCGCCTTCCGGCGGGACCTGCACCGCCACCCGGAGCTGTCCTACCAGGAGTTCCGCACCACGGACCGGATCGTGGGCGCCCTGGAGAACATGGGCCTCGCCCCGGTGCGGCTCTCGGACACCGGGTGCTACGTGGACATCGGGCACGGTCCGATCGCCGTGGGCCTGCGGGCGGACATCGACGCGCTGCCGATCCAGGAGGCCACGGGCCTGGAGTTCTCCTCCGTCAACGACGGCGTGGCGCACTCCTGCGGGCACGACATCCACGCCACGGTGATGGTGGGCGTGGCCAAGGTGCTCGCCGACCTGCACCGCACCGCCCACATCGCCGGGACCGTGCGGATCGTCTTCCAGCCGGCCGAAGAGCAGCTGCCCGGCGGCGCCCTGACCGTGCTGCGCCAGGGCGTCCTCGAGGGCGTGCCCCGGATGTTCGCCCTGCACTGCGAGCCCAAGGTCGACGTCGGCCAGGTGGGCACGCGGATCGGCGCGATCACGTCCGCCTCCGACACCGTGCGCATCGAGTTCACCGGCCGGGGCGGGCACACCTCCCGTCCGCACCTCACGCAGGACCTCGTCTACGCGATGGCGCAGATCGCCGTCAACGTCCCGGCCGTGCTCTCGCGGCGGATCGACGTCCGCTCCGGCGTGGCCGTGGTGTGGGGGCAGCTGCACGCCGGCGTGGCGCCCAACGCCATCCCCGCCACCGGGTTCATGTCCGGGACCATGCGCTGCCTCGACGCCGACGCCTGGCACCGGGCGGGCAAGCTGCTCGACGAGGTCGTGCACCAGGTGGCGGCGCCCTACGGGGTGGACGTGGCGCTGGAGCACATCCGCGGCGTCCCTCCCGTGGTCAACGGGGAGGTCGAGACCACCCTGATCGAGAACGCCGCCCGCGCCGAGCTCGGCGAGGACGCGGTGGTGCTGGTGCACCAGTCGATGGGCGGGGAGGACTTCGCGTGGTTCCTCCAGGAGGTCCCGGGAGCGATGATGCGGCTGGGCACGCGCACGCGGGGCGGGCACAGCTACGACCTGCACCAGTCGGACTACGTGGCGGACGAGGCGGCGATCGGCTGCGGCATCCAGGTCATGGGCAACACGGCCCTGCGCGCCATCCGGCTGCACTCCCGGCAGACACGGCCGGACGTCACCACGAATTAACGCCGCCCTCCGTCCCGCCACGACTACCCGTGGGTAGAGTGGCACCACGTCGCGCTCCCGCGTGACCGGGCCGACGGCCCGGCCGCGCCCGTCTCCTGGAGGAACCATGACCTTCTCGCCCCGCACGTCCCGAGGAACCCGCACGCTCTCCGCCGCCGCGCTGCTCGGCGCCTCCGCCCTCGTCCTCGCCGGCTGCGGCGCGGCCCCCGAGGAGGGCGGCGAGGCGCAGGAGCAGGCCACCGACTTCACCGGCTGCATCGTCTCCGACTCCGGTGGGTTCCAGGACCGCTCGTTCAACCAGAACTCCTACGAGGGCCTGCAGGCCGTCCAGGAGAGCATGGGCATCGAGGTCAACCAGGCGGAGTCCCAGGCCGAGACCGACTTCGAGCCCAACCTGACGTCCATGGTGCAGTCCGGGTGCGACCTGACGCTGTCCGTGGGCTTCCTCCTCGCCGACGCCACCCGGTCCGTGGCCGAGGCCAACCCCGATGCGAACTTCGCGATCGTCGACGACGCCTCGATCGAGCTCGACAACGTCAAGCCGCTCGTCTACAACACGGCCGAGGCCGCGTTCCTCGCCGGCTACGTCGCGGCGGGCAGCACCCAGAGCGGGACCGTGGCGACCTACGGCGGCATGGACATCCCGACCGTGACGGTGTTCATGGACGGCTTCGCCGACGGCATCGACCACTACAACCAGACCAAGGGCGAGGACGTCCAGCTGCTGGGCTGGGACAAGGCTTCCCAGGACGGCACCTTCGTCAACAGCTTCACGGACACCTCCGCCGCGAAGACCACCACGCAGAACTTCATCAACGAGGGCGCGGACATCATCCTGCCCGTGGCCGGGCAGGCGGCCCTCGGCACCCTCGACGCCGTGGTGGAGGCCAACGGCGGCGGCGACGACGAGGTCCGCTTCGTGTGGGTCGACGCCGACGGCTACGAGACCCTCGACCAGGGCCAGGAGTACCAGCTCACCTCCGTGCTCAAGCAGATGAGCACCTCCGTGCGGGACGTCGTCCAGGCGGCCGCCGAGGGCGAGTTCAGCAACGAGCCCTACGTCGGCACCCTCGAGAACGACGGCGTGGGCATCGCCCCGTTCCACGACCAGGAGGAGGCCGTGGGCGAGGAGCTCGCGGGTGAGGTCGCGCAGCTGCGCCAGGACATCATCGACGGCACGGTCACCGTCGAGTCCGAGAACTCGCCGCAGGCCTGACCCCGGAGACACCGACACCGCACCCGCCGCCGCCAGCGGAGGCCCCGGCCGCAGCCGGCGGTGGTGGCGTGCCCGCCCGGGGCCGGCGGACGGCCCAGGAGGAGGACCACCCCACCATGAAGCTGGAACTGCAGGCCATCACCAAGCGGTTCGGCTCCTTCGCGGCCAACGAGGACGTCGACCTCGTCGTGGAGCCCGGGCAGATCCACTGCCTCCTCGGCGAGAACGGGGCCGGCAAGTCCACCCTGATGAACGTCCTCTACGGCCTGTACCGGCCGACGGAGGGGCGCATCCTCGTGGACGGCGCCGAGGTCTCCTTCCGGGGCCCCGGGGACGCCATGGCCGCGGGGATCGGCATGGTGCACCAGCACTTCATGCTCGTGCCGGTCTTCACCGTCGCGGAGAACGTCGCCCTCGGCGCGGAGAGCACCCGCGGCGGTGTCCTCGACCTCGAGACCACCCGCCGCCGGATCCGGGAGATCTCGCAGCGCTACGGATTCCACGTGGACCCGGACGCCGTGGTCGAAGACCTGCCCGTGGGCGTCCAGCAGCGCGTCGAGATCATCAAGGCCCTGGTGCGGGAGGCGCAGGTGCTCATCCTCGACGAGCCCACCGCGGTGCTCACACCGCGGGAGACCGACGAGCTGCTCGAGATCATGCGCCAGCTGCGCGGCTCCGGGAAGTCCATCCTGTTCATCTCCCACAAGCTGCGCGAGGTCAAGGCGATCTCCGACGTCATCACGGTGATCCGCCGCGGCCGGGTGGTGGGGCAGACGTCCCCGGAGGCCTCGACCTCCGAGCTCGCGGCACTCATGGTGGGCCGGGAGGTGTCCCTGACCGTCGCCAAGGACGAGGCCGAGGCGGGGGAGCGGGCCCTGCAGGTCTCCGGGCTCACCGTGGTCTCGGACAACGGCGTGAAGCTGCTCGACGACGTCGGCTTCGACGTGGCCCGCGGGGAGATCCTCGCGGTGGCCGGTGTGCAGGGCAACGGCCAGACGGAGCTGGCCGAGGCGATCCTGGGCCTGCGGGAGCGGGCCATCGGCTCGATCCGGCTGGGCGGCACGGAGCTGCTCGGGAAGTCCGTGCGCCAGGTCCTCGAGGCCGGTGTGGGCTTCGTCCCGGAGGACCGCTCCACGGACGGGCTCGTGGGCCCGTTCACCGTCGCCGAGAACCTCGTGCTGGACCTCTACGGCGACGACCGCTTCTCCCGCGGGCCGTCCCTGCGGCTGGGCGAGGTCCAGGCCAACGCCCGCCGCGCCGTCGAGGAGTTCGACGTCCGCACCCCGTCCGTGGACGCCCCCGTGCAGACCCTCTCCGGCGGCAACCAGCAGAAGGTCGTCATCGCCCGGGAGCTCTCCCGGCCCCTCGCGCTGTTCCTCGCCTCCCAGCCCACCCGCGGCGTGGACGTCGGCTCGGTCGAGTTCATCCACGAGCAGATCGTCGCCGAGCGGGACAAGGGCGTGCCCGTCCTCATCGTCTCGACCGAGCTCGACGAGGTGTACGCGCTGGCCGACCGGATCGCCGTGTTCTTCCACGGCCGGATTATGGGGATCGTGGGCCCCGACACCCCGCGCGACGTCCTGGGGCAGATGATGGCCGGGGCCACCGCGGAGGAGCTCCGCGCGGCCGGCGTCCGGCCGGCCGGCGACCAGCGGACCGGCCCCGAGCACGCCGGCCCCGAGCACGCCGTCCCCCCGCAGTCCGACGCCCCGCAGGCCACGGCGCAGCACCCGAAGGAGCAGGCATGAGTGCCACCGGACCGGCCCCCGCGGTCGCCGACCAGCAGAAGGCGCCGCCGCCCACGGCCGTCGCGCCCGGGGCCCCCCGGCGCGACTGGACGGGCTCGGCGGTGCAGTCCGTGCTCGCGATCGTCGCCGCCCTGGTCCTGGGCGGGCTGCTCATCGCCCTGACCGACGACCGGGTGGCCGACGCCGCGAGCTACTTCCTCGCCCGCCCCGGGGACACGCTCGCGGCCATGTGGGCCGCCGCGTCCTCCGCCTACGAGGCGATGTTCTACGGCGCCGTCTACAACCCGAACGGCACCACGCTCGCGCAGCGGGTCTACCCGCTCGCGGAGACCCTGACCGTGGCCACGCCGCTGGTGCTGGCGGGTCTCGGCGTGGCGGTGGCCTTCCAGGCCGGTCTGTTCAACATCGGGGCCCAGGGGCAGCTGCTGATCGGCGCGGCGCTCGCCGCCTGGGTCGGCTTCGCCTGGCAGCTGCCGGTGGGCGTGCACCTGCTCGCCGTGGTCCTCGCCGGCGCCGCCGGCGGCGCGCTGTGGGGCGCGATCGTCGGCGTGCTCAAGGCCCGCACCGGCGCCCACGAGGTGATCCTGACGATCATGCTCAACTACATCGCGCTCAACCTCGTCGCCTGGCTGCTCACCCGCCCGGCGTTCCTGCGCCCGGGCTCCTCCAACCCCGTCAGCCCGCAGGTCGCGGAGACCGCGATGTTCCCCAAGCTGCTGGGCGAGCAGTTCCGGCTGCACTGGGGCTTCGTGCTCGCGATCCTCGCCACGGTGTTCGTCGCGTGGCTGCTCAAGCGCTCCACGATCGGCTTCGAGCTGCGGGCCGTGGGCGCCAACCCGCGCGCGGCCCGGACGGCCGGCATCTCCGTCACGCGCGGCTTCGTCGTCGTCATGGTCCTCGCGGGCGCGCTCGCGGGTCTTGCGGGCGTGGCCCAGATCTCCGGCACCGAGCGCGCGCTGACCACGGGCGTCGCCGCGTCCTTCGGCTTCGACGCGATCACGGTGGCCCTCCTCGGCCGGTCGAAGCCGTGGGGCACGTTCTTCGCGGGCCTGCTCTACGGCGGCTTCCGCGCGGGAGGCGTCACCATGCAGTCGATGACCGGCACGAACATCGACATCGTCCTGGTCGTGCAGTCCCTCATCGTCCTGTTCATCGCCCTGCCGCCGCTGGTGCGGACCGGGCAGGACCGGGTCCGCTCCCGCCGCGGCCGGGGCGCCACCACCGCCACCGAGGGAGGCCGGGCATGAGCTCGCAGCAACCGGAACCGCGTCCCGAGCAGGCGCCCTGGGCGTCCGGCGGCTCGACCGGCAGCACGGCCGCCGGCAACGCCGGCGGGACCGCCTCGGCCACCCTGCCTCCGCCGGCCGGGGCCGAGCTGTCCACGACCGCCGCCAACGAGGTCGTGGGCGTCACGAGCTGGCGCACCCCGGTGGTCCTGGCACTCCTGAGCCTCGTGGCGCTCCTGCTGTTCGGGCTGAACGCCCCGGACAACACGGTGAGCTTCCGCGTCGCGGAGGCCGGGGACCTCTTCCGCGTGCCGGACCTCGTGGTGCACGGCGTCCTGTGGGGCTGGCTCACCGTCGCCGTGCTCGCGGGGCTGACGGTCCTCGCGTTCCTGCGCGCCCGGGCCGGGGCGCACCTGCCCCGGTGGGCGGTGCTCGTGTTCGGCTTCTTCTTCGTCAGCGGATTCCTCGTGTGGGTCGTGGGCAGCGCCCGCAGCCCGGACGTGTCCCTGTCCGGGCTGCTGGCCGGGTCCGTGGCGCTGGCCATCCCGCTGATCTTCGGCTCCCTGGGCGGCCTCCTGTGCGAGCGCTCGGGCGTCATCAACATCGCGATCGAGGGCCAGCTGCTGTTCGGCGCGTTCTCCGCCGCGGTGGCCGGCTCGCTCTCCGGCAGCGCCTGGGTGGGCCTGCTCGCCGCCGTCCTGGGGGCCGGGCTCGTCTCGCTCGTCCTGGCGGTCTTCTCGATCACCTACCGGGTCAACCAGGTGATCGTGGGGGTGGTGCTCAACGTGCTCGTGTCCGGGCTGACCGGCTTCCTCTTCGCCACGGTGCTGGAGGCGAGCCCGGGCGTGTTCAACTCCCCGCCGCGGCTGCCGCGCTTCGCCGTGCCGGTGCTCTCGGAGATCCCCCTGGTCGGGCCGATCGTGTTCGACCAGTCCGTGATCGGCTACCTGATGTACGCCGCGGTGGCGCTCGTGTGGTTCGCGCTCTACCGGACCCGCTGGGGGCTGCGCACCCGGTCCGCGGGGGAGCACCCCAAGGCCGCCGACACCCTCGGCGTGAAGGTCAACGCCCTGCGCTTCCGCAACGTGCTGCTGGGCGGGATGGTCGCCGGTCTCGGCGGCGCCTTCTACACGCTGGTCTCGGTCTCCGCGTTCACCCGGGACATGACCTCCGGAGCCGGCTACATCGCGCTGGCCGCCCTGATCTTCGGCCGGTGGAACCCGATCGGGGCGCTGCTCGCGTCCCTGCTGTTCGGCTTCGCGTCCAACCTGCAGTCGATCCTGTCCTTCCTGGGCACGCCTGTGCCCAGCCAGTTCCTGGCCATGCTGCCGTACGTGGTCACGATCCTGGCAGTGGCCGGGCTCGTGGGCGTCTCCCGCGGCCCCGCGGCCATCGGCAAGCCCTACACCAAGGAGTGAGCGCCCTGTGAGCGAGACCCAGCACCCCGGCGGCGGGACGGCCGGCGACGACCGGACCCGGGTCGACTGGGACCGGCTGCGGGAGGCCGCCGTGGCCGCCCGAGAGCACGCCTACGTCCCGTACTCGCACTATCCCGTGGGTGCGGCCGCCCTCACCGAGGACGGGCGGGTGGTCTCCGGGTGCAACGTGGAGAACGCCTCCTACGGGCTGACCCTGTGCGCCGAGTGCACCCTCGTCTCCGCGCTGCACATGTGCGGCGGCGGGCGGCTCGTCGCGTTCGTGTGCGTCGACGGGCACGGCGACGTGCTCATGCCCTGCGGGCGGTGCCGGCAGCTGCTGCACGAGCACCGCGCGCCCGGCCTGCGGCTGCTCACCGTCTCCGGGGTGCGCACCATGGCCGAGGTGCTGCCCGACGCCTTCGGCCCCGAGAACCTCTAGCCCCCGAAAGGACCCCTCATGACCGAGCAGTTCGACGCCGTCGACGTCATCCGGACCAAGCGCGACGGCGGTGCGCTGTCGCCCGCGCAGATCGCATGGGTCCTCGACGCCTACACCCGCGGGGTCGTGGCCGAGGAGCAGATGAGCGCCCTGGCCATGGCGATCTTCCTTCGGGGCATGGACCGGGAGGAGATCGCGTCCTGGACGCGGTCGATGATCGCCTCGGGCGAGCGGATGGACTTCTCCGCGCTCGTGCGCACCGGGGCGCGCTCGGCCACCGCGGACAAGCACTCGACCGGCGGGGTGGGGGACAAGATCACCCTGCCGCTCGCCCCGCTCGTGGCCGTCTACGGCGTGGCCGTCCCGCAGCTGTCGGGGCGCGGCCTCGGCCACACCGGCGGCACCCTGGACAAGCTCGAGTCGATCCCGGGCTGGCGGGCCGCCCTGTCCAACGAGGAGATGCTGGCCCAGCTGCGGGACGTGGGCGCGGTGATCTGCGCGGCGGGCTCCGGGCTGGCACCGGCCGACAAGCTCCTCTACGCCCTGCGGGACGTCACCGGGACGGTCGAGTCGATCCCGCTCATCGCGTCCTCGATCATGTCCAAGAAGATCGCGGAGGGCACCCAGTCCCTCGTGCTCGACGTCAAGGTCGGCTCCGGCGCGTTCATGAAGGACCTCGCGTCCGCCCGTGAGCTGGCCCGCACCATGGTGGACCTCGGCACGGACGCCGGCGTGACGACCACCGCGCTGCTCACCGACATGTCCACGCCCCTGGGGCTGGCGGTCGGCAACGCCGTGGAGGTCCAGGAGTCCGTCGACGTGCTCGCCGGCGGCGGCCCGGCCGACGTCGTGGAGCTCACCGTCGCGCTCGCCGCGGAGATGCTCGCCGCGTCCGGGATGCCCGACGCCGACCCGGCGGAGGCGCTGGGGGACGGCCGGGCGATGGACGTCTGGCGGGCCATGATCTCCGGCCAGGGCGGCGACCCCGACGCCCCGCTGCCGAGGGCCCGGGAGTCCGAGACCGTGGTGGCCGAGGCCGACGGCGTGCTCGCCGAGCTCGACGCCTACAAGGTCGGGGTGGCCTCGTGGCGCCTCGGGGCGGGCCGCGCCCGGCGCGAGGACCCGGTCCAGGCCGGCGCCGGCGTGCTGCTCCACGCCAAGCCCGGGGACACCGTCCGGGCCGGGCAGCCCCTGTTGACCCTGCTCACGGACACCCCCGAGCGCTTCGCGCGGGCCCGGGAGGCCCTCGAGGGCGCCGCCGTGGTCGCCCCGGAGGCGCCGGCGTCCCGCCCGGACCGGGCCGTGGTCCTGGAGACCGTGCGGTGAGCGCCGGCGGCTGAGCGCCGGGCACCGGGAGCGGGTCCGGGGCCCGCCTATACTGCGGAGAGAACCAGCGCGAAACGAGAACCGAGGGCGTGCGCGCACGCTCGGAAGGGTGGGTCCAGTTGGGTCTGCGAGGCATTTTCCGGAAGAACACCGAGGACAGCACACCGCGCCGCGAGACCGGAGGGCCGGAGCAGCCGACCGGTCCGACGGCCGGCGCCGACGGGCGCGACACCGGTGCCAGGGACACGGGCGGCCGGGACTCCGGCAACCAGGACCCCCGGAACCAGGACTCCGGTGGCCAGGACTCGGGCAACCAGGACCCCCGGAACCAGGACTCGGGCAACCAGGACTCCGGTGGCCAGGAATCCGGTCCCCGGGGCCTCGACGGACGCGGGACCGACGAGCCCGGCACGGGGGATATCCGGCCGCTGCCCGACCGCGGCCCGCTGCCCTACCTCGTGGACCGGCTGACGTCCCGGGGGGCCGAGCGCGCCGTGATCACGCTCGTCCAGCGCGGCAACACCATGACCCACCAGACCCAGCAGTCCGTGGGCGACGCCGAACCGTCCGTCGAGTCCGGCACCGTGGACCAGGACTCGCCGCTCTTCGACCCGGTGGCCGACCTCTACAGCGAGGCCATGTCCTCGCCGCGCGGCGCGTGGCAGAACGCCCGCATCGAGGTGGGACCGGGGCAGGACGGGGTCCGGTCCGTGGTGACGACCTTCGGGTTCGCCGACGGCACCGAGGACGTCCGCACCTGGCGGTCCGGCCGGCCCACGCCGGGCGCCGCCCCGACCGGCGGCGGGCAGCCCTCCGCCGGTACGCAGTCCGCGCAGCCGCACTCCGCTGCTGAGGCGCAGCCCGGCGGCCCGCGCGCCACCGACGAGCGGTCCCCGGCCGGGGCCGGCGCCGCGTCCGGGCCGGCGTCGCCGGCCGCGGAGCGTCCGACCGGTGACGGCCTCGTGGCCGCTGCCGGCGGAACCGGGTCCTCCGCGGCCGGCGCCGCCGTCCCCGTCTCCGAGCCGACCGGCGACTCGACGTCCGAGCCGGCCTCCGAGCCCGTCGTGGTGCCGGCGGCCGAGCGGACCGCCGAACCGACCTCCGGAGCGGGGCCCGCCCCCGCCACGGAGGTCCCCGCGGCCGGCCGGGAGGACGACGAGCAGCGCGTTCCCCACCACGACGTCCCCGACCACGTCGACCACGAGGAGTGGCACGAGGACGTCGAACCGGCCGCGCCCACCGGGGCGGCGGCCGCGACGGCCGCCGCGGCCGCCGCCGGCACCGCCGCGGTGGACGACCACGGCTCCTCCGCCCCGGAGACCGCGGTCTCCACCGACGTCTCCCCGTCCTACCGGGCGCCGGCGGGGATCCCGGCCCGGCCTTCCCAGGACCAGCTGGCCGAGGGCAATCTCGTGCTCAAGGAGGTCGACGTCCTGCGCCGGCTCGCGGACGCGCAGCGGCGCCTCTTCGGCGAGGACGGCACGGCGATGGACGTCTCCACCGTCCTCGTGCGGGTGCGAGCCCTGGGCACCTACTACGACGCCCTCACCCACGTGCGCAAGAACGGCTTCTGGGACCAGCGCCGCACCTTCGACCTCGTCCCCGAGGAGCTGCTGCACGTGCAGGAGCTCAAGGACGAGTCCTACGTGGAGGGCAACGGCGCCCCGCTGGCCATGATGTTCCGCTTCCGCCCGGGCATCCCCCCGGAGGTGTCCTTCGACTACGCGGACGAGGAGGCCTTCGTGCGCTACGAGGACCGGCTGCCCGCGCAGAACTACCTCGAGGAGCTGCGCATGTACCCCCGCACCGGGGCGCACATCCCGCAGCACATGAACGAGGCCCTGCAGGACTGGAACTACTGAGACCGACCGAGACAGGGGCCGTCCCGACCGTGATGCTGATCTCCGCCGAACGGCACCCGGGCCGCGTGCCGGACCGGGTCCTGCGCGACCTGCCCAAGGTGTGCCTGCACGACCACCTCGACGGCGCCCTGCGCCCGGCCACGGTGGTGGAGCTGGCCGCCGCAGCCGGGCACCGGCTCCCGGCCGAGGACCCCGAGGCGCTGGGCCGGTGGGTGCGGGAGAGCGCCGACTCCGGCTCGCTGCTGCGCTACCTCGCGACCTTCGAGCACACGGTCGCGGTGATGCAGACCCCGGAGGCGCTCGTGCGCTGCGCCCGGGAGTACGTCGAGGACCTCGTAGCGGACGGGGTGGTCCACGCCGAGGTGCGCTGGGCCCCGGAGCAGCACACCGCAGGCGGCCTGTCGATGGCGGAGGCCGTCGAGGCCGTCCGGCTGGGGATCTCGGAGGGGGTGCTCGCCGCGGAGGATGCCGGCCACATCGTGTCCGTCACCCAGATCCTCTGCGCCATGCGCCACGCCGACCGCTCCCTCGAGGTCGCCCGCCTCGTGGTGGACAACCGGGACCGCGGCGTGGTGGCCTTCGACCTCGCGGGCCCCGAGGACGGCTTCCCGCCCGCCCGCCACCGGGCCGCCCTCGAGCTCCTCGCCGACGAGCTCGTTCCCGTCACCCTGCACGCGGGGGAGGCCGCGGGCATCGAATCGATCCGGGACGCGCTGGCCACGGGCCGCGCCCTGCGCCTGGGCCACGGGGTGCGCATCGCGGACGACATCGACATCGACCACTTGGAGGACGTCGCCGTCGTTGACCTCGGGCGCACGGCCGAGTGGGTCCGGGACCGGGGCATCGCGCTGGAGGTGTGCCCCACGTCCAACCTCCAGACCGGGGCCGTCGCCGCGTTCGGCGCCGGACCCGAGCGGCACCCGGTGGACATGCTCTACCGGACCGGTTTCACGGTGACCATCTCCCCGGACAACCGGCTGATGAGCGGGACCACGGTCACGGACGAGCTGTCCCTCCTCGTGACGCACTTCGGCTACGGGCTCGAGGACCTGGAGCGGCTGCAGCGCAACGCCGCGGCCGCCGCCTTCCTCCCGCTCGAGGACCGCAGCGCCCTGAACGGGATGATCACCGACGGCTTCGAGGGGATGCACGCATGAGCCAGGGGCACGGCACCGACGACGTCGCGGCGGGACTCGGCGTCCCCGAGCGGACCGGGCAGCGCTTCGCCGAGCTCGTGGCGGTCATGGACCGGCTGCGCTCGCCGGGCGGGTGCGCCTGGGACGGGCAGCAGACCCACGAGTCCCTCGTGCGCTACCTCGTCGAGGAGGCCTATGAGGTGGTCGAGGCGGTCGAGGCCGAGGGCGGTCCGGCGGCGCACGCCGGGCTGCTCGTCGAGGAGCTCGGGGACGTACTGCTGCAGGTGGTCTTCCACGCCCGGGTCGCCCAGGAGCGCCCGCGCGCCGAGGGCGGCTTCGACGTGGCGGACGTGCTCGAGGCGATCACCGCCAAGCTGGTCCGCCGCCACCCGCACGTCTTCGGCGCCGGGGCCACCGGGGACGTCGCGGGGGAGCAGACCCTCGAGCAGCTGCACTCCCGCTGGGAGGACCTCAAGCGGGCCGAGAAGCCCGAGCGGACCGGGCCCTTCGACGGCATTCCGCCGCACCTGCCGGCCCTGGCCCTCACGGAGAAGACCCTGGCGCGGGCCCGCAAGCACGACCTCGAGCCCGCGGGCCCCGCCGCGGAGGAGCAGGGCGGCCCGCGCACCGAGGTGGAGCTGGGCGAGGCGCTGTTCGCTCTCGTGCGCTCCGCCTCCGCCCGCGGACTCGACGCCGAGCGGGCCCTGCGCGGGGCCGCCCGCGCGTACGCCACAGCGCGGAACGGGGGCTGATCCCGTCCCGGGGCGCCGCCCACGGTCGGCCTCGGGCGCCGAGTCGCTAGGCTGGAACCGCCGGGGGCGCCCGGCCCCGCGGGGGCGGATCCTCGGCCGGTGTCCGGCACCGGAGCACCGACCGCCCCAGCACGCACGTTCGACCCACGTCAGCGACAAGCTCAGCACCAACGTCAGGAGCAACCCATGGCCATGATCACCGCAGTGCACGCCCGCCAGATCCTCGACTCCCGCGGCAACCCGACCGTGGAGGTCGAGGTGCTGCTGGAGGACGGCAGCTACGGCCGGGCGGCGGTGCCCTCCGGCGCCTCCACCGGCGCCTTCGAGGCCGTCGAGCGCCGCGACGGCGACAAGAAGGTGTACCTCGGCAAGGGCGTCCTCGACGCCGTGAAGGCCGTCGACGAGGAGATCGCCGAGGCCGTGATCGGCCTCGACGCGACCGACCAGCGGCTGGTCGACCGCACCATGCTCGACCTCGACGGCACGGACAACAAGGGCAGCCTCGGCGCCAACGCCATCCTGGGCGTCTCCCTCGCCGTGGCCCGCGCCGCCGCGAACGCCTCCGACCTCGAGCTCTACAAGTACCTGGGCGGCCCCAACGCCCACGTGCTCCCGGTGCCCATGATGAACATCCTCAACGGCGGCTCCCACGCCGACTCCAACGTGGACATCCAGGAGTTCATGGTCGCCCCGATCGGCGCCGCGACCTTCTCCGAGGCCCTGCGCACCGGCGTGGAGGTCTACCACTCCCTCAAGGGCGTGCTCCAGGAGCGCGGACTGGCCACCGGGCTGGGCGACGAGGGCGGCTTCGCCCCGAACCTCGAGTCCAACCGCGCCGCCCTCGACCTCATCTCCGAGGCGATCGAGAAGGCCGGGTACACCGTGGGCACCGACGTGGCGCTCGCCCTGGACGTCGCCTCCTCCGAGTTCTTCGAGAACGGCAAGTACAGCTTCGAGGGCCAGCAGCTCAGCGCCACCGAGATGACCGCCTACTACGAGGAGCTCGTGCGCGACTACCCGATCGTGTCCATCGAGGACCCGCTGGACGAGGACGACTGGGCGGGCTGGCAGGCCCTCACCGCGTCCGTGGGCACCCAGGTCCAGATCGTGGGCGACGACCTGTTCGTCACCAACCCGGAGCGGCTGGCCCGCGGCATCGACGAGGGCGCCGGCAACGCCCTGCTCGTGAAGGTGAACCAGATCGGCTCCCTCACGGAGACCTTCGACGCCATCTCGCTGGCCCAGCGGCACATGTTCCACTGCATGATCTCCCACCGCTCGGGCGAGACCGAGGACACCACGATCGCGGACATCGCGGTGGCCACCAACGCCGGGCAGATCAAGACCGGGGCGCCGGCCCGATCCGAGCGCGTGGCCAAGTACAACCAGCTGCTGCGCATCGAGGAGGAGCTCGGGGACGCCGCGCGCTACGCGGGTGCCTCCGCGTTCCCGCGCTACACCGCCAAGTGACGACCCGCGGCGGCTGACCGGCGCCGCCGGTCCGTCGTCGTCGTGCGGGGGGAGCGGCCGTTCCCGGCAACGGCCGCTCCCCCCGTGAGCGCTACACTGGTCCCCGTCCCCGCCCTTCCCCCGTGAGGTCAGCATGCCCGCTCTCCGCCCGCGCACCACCCGCCTGCTCGGCGGGCGCGACGCCGCGCAGGGCCCCCGCGGGCGCGACGGCGGAGCGGGCGGCGGATCCAGCGCCGTGACATCGCCGGTGCCCGCACGGACCTTCAGCGGACGGTTCCTGGTCCTCACGCTCGTGGCCGTGCTCATCGTGTTCCTGGCGGCGCCGACCACCAAGATCTTCCTCGAGCAGCGGGCGGAGATCGCCCAGCTCGAGCGCGCCATCGCCGACATGGAGGCCCAGCAGGCGTCCCTGGAGGACCAGGTGGACCAGTGGTCGGACGAGACCTACGTCAAGCAGCGGGCCAGGGACCGGCTCCTCTACGTGATGCCGGGAGAGCGGTCCTACCTCGTGGTGGGCGCCGAGGAGATGGACGGCGCCGTGGTGGACTCCTCGGCGGCGCAGGTCGAGGCCGAGAAGCCCGCGTGGGTGGACGCCCTCTGGCAGTCCGTCGTGGCCTCCGCCTACGAGGACGCCGGCACCGCCGGGGAGCCGGACGGCACCGAGGACACTGCCGAGGACACCACCGAGGACGCCGGCACCGCCGGGGAGCCGGACGGCACCGAGGGCCCCGCCGGCCCCGGGGCGTCCGGCACCACGGAGGAGCCCGGAGCGAGCCAGGACCCCGGCACCGCCGAGCAGACGGAACGGACAGAGCAGAGCACCCCGGCCGCCCCGGCGGACGGGACCGGCGCGCCGCAGGACGCGGCGACGGACAGCCGCGGCGGCCCCGCGGAGTGAGGAACGGCGTGAACCCCCAGCACGGACACGAGCCCGGCGACCGACCCGACCCCCGGGGACTCGGGGTGACGGCCGCGACGGTCGAGCCCACGCCCCTGGACCTCCAGGTGCTCTCCCGGCAGCTCGGGCGTCCCGTGCGCGACGTCGTCGAGATCCCGGCCCGCTGCACGTGCGGGAACCCCCTCGTGGCGGCCACCGCGCCCCGGCTGGCCAATGGCACCCCGTTCCCCACCGTGTTCTACCTGGCCCACCCCGTCGTCACCGCCGCGGTCTCCCGGCTGGAGGCGGCCGGTCTGATGTACGCGATGACGGACCGCATCGCCGAGGACGAGGCGCTGGCCGCCGCCCACCGGGCCGCGCACGAGGACTATCTCGCCGAGCGCGCCCGGATCGGCGCCCGGGCCGGCACCGGGCCCGTCCCCGAGATCGAGGGCATCTCCGCTGGCGGCATGCCGGTGCGGGTCAAGTGCCTGCACGTGCTCGCCGGCCACGCGCTCGCGACCGGGCCCGGCGTGAACCCGCTCGGCGACGAGACCCTCGACGCCATCGCCGAGTGGTGGACCCCCGACGCCTGCCACTGCGACCCCGCCTGGCGCGGGGCCTGAGACCCACCCGCCCCCGACACCCCGAGGACTTCCCATGCGCATAGGCGCCATCGACTGCGGTACGAACTCCATCCGACTGCTCATCGCCGACACCCGGGAGGAGCAGGGCCGTGCGGTGCTCGACGACGTGGTGCGCGAGATGCGCGTGGTCCGGCTCGGCCAGGGCGTGGACGCCACCGGGTGGCTCGCCGAGGCGGCGCTCGAGCGCACGTTCGCGGCCACGGACGAGTACGCCTCGTTGCTGGCGGCGCACGAGGTGGAGCAGCTGCGCTTCGTGGCCACGAGCGCCACCCGCGACGCCGGCAACCGGGACGTCTTCCTCGCGGGGATCCGCGAGCGCCTCGGCGTGACCCCAGAGGTCATCAGCGGCGACGAGGAGGCGGAGCTGTCCTTCCGCGGCGCCTCGGCCGCGGTGGGCGGCACGGATCCCGAGGACCGGGTCCTGGTGATCGACCTCGGCGGCGGCTCGACCGAGTTCGTGCTGGGCAACTCCCAGGGGGTGCGTGCCGAGCGCAGCATGGACATCGGCTGCGTCCGCCTGACCGAGCGCCACCTCGGCTCCAACCCGCCCACCGCCGCCCAGCAGGAGGCCGTGCTGCGCGACGTCGACCACGCCGTGGACGTGGTCCTGCAGACCGTGCCCCTCGCGGAGACGACCCACCTCGTGGGTGTCGCCGGCACCATCACGACCGTCACCGCGCACGCTCTCGGGCTGCCCGCCTACGACCCCGCGGCGATCGACGGGGCGGAGCTGCCCGCCGAGCGGATCGCGAGGGCGTGCCGGGAGATCACGGGCATGACCCGCGCGGAGCGCGCCGCGCTGCCCTACATGCACGAGGGCCGCGTCGACGTGATCGGCGGCGGCGCCCTCGTGTGGCGGCGGATCGTCGAGCGGGTGGGTGCCGCCACCGGTGGACGCGTGGACTCGGCCATCGCGAGCGAGCACGATATTTTGGACGGGATCGCCCTGTCCCAGGTCGACTGACCCGTCCGGACCCCCCCCGACCCGGAAGGACACATGTCTTCCAGCGCACCCTTCCGCCGTTCCCCGCGCCACCGCGCCCTCACCCGGTGGGGCGCGGTGGGCGCGGCCTCGGCCGTGGTCGGTGCGGGTGCGCTGGCCCTGCCCGGGACGGGGCCCGCGCAGGCCCGCCCCCCGCTGCCCGGACCCGCCCCCAGCATCCCGCTCGAGGACCCCGTCACGGTGGCGCCCGCGCCCAGCGAGGGTGCCACCCGCGCCCCGGACACCTCCCGCATCGCCGAGGACGGGATCCGTCCCCTGCAGTACTGGCTGGACGAGTACGGGGTGCGCGAGGCCTGGGAGGAGTCCACGGGGGAGGGCGTGCGGATCGCCGTCATCGACACCGGGGTGGACGGCTCGCACCAGGACCTGGAAGGCGCCGTGGCGGACGGCACCGACGTCTCGGGCGGCGGCGCCGCCGACGGCCAGGAGGGTCTCGGCACCGAGCCGGAGCACGGGACGCTGGTGGCCTCCGTGGCCGCGGGCCGCGGGCACGTGCCCCCGGGCGGGCGGGACGACGACGACCCCGGCCGGCCCGCCGGCATCGTGGGCGTGGCCCCGGACGCCGAGGTGCTCGCCGTGTCGACGTGGCTGGGCGACGAGAGCCCGGAGGTCCGCAGCGTCGACGAGCAGCTCCCGGACGCCGTCCGGTGGGCCGTCGACAACGGCGCGGACGTCATCAACATGTCGGTGGGCTCGAACGCCACCTCGTGGCCCGAGAGCTGGGACGAGGCCTTCCTCTACGCCGAGGAGAAGGACGTGCTCGTGGTCGCCTCCGCGGGCAACCGGGGCTCGGGGCTCGTCCAGGTCGGCGCCCCCGCCACCATCCCCGGCGTGCTGACCGTGGGCGGTGTGGGCCGCACCGGGGAGGCGAGCTGGGAGTCCTCCTCGCAGGGGATCTCCATCGCCGTGGCGGGCCCGTCCGAGGACATGGTGGGCGCCATCCCCGGCGACCGCTACGCCTCTTGGGCCGGGACCTCCGCGTCCGCCCCCGTCGTGGCCGGCACCGCGGCGCTGATCAAGGCGAAGTGGCCGGACATGAGCTCCGCCCAGATCGCGAACCGCATCGTCTCCACCGCCCGGGACACCGGGGCACCGGGCAAGGACCCGCTCTACGGCTACGGGGTGCTGGACGTCGGGGCCGCGCTCACGGAGGACGTCCCCGAGGTCGACCGCAACCCCCTCGGCAGCATGGAGCAGTGGGTCCGGGTGCACCGCAGGACGGCCGCGGCGACCCCCACGGCGGGACCCGCGGAGAGCTCGGCGCCCGTCACGGAGGAGGTCGAGGCGGAGGTCGCCCCGCCCGAGCCGGTCGCCCCGATCGACGAGACCGGGCTGCTGCCCGTGGTGGTGCTCGCCGGGTTCGGGCTGCTCGTGCTGGGCCTCACGGCGGGTGCCGTGGTGCACCTCCGCCGCATCGTGGCCGCCGACTCGGACGGGAACCGGGACGGCGGCGCCTGAGGCGTGCGCCGGAACACGGTGGGGGAGCCCCGCACGGGGACCGACATCGACAGCATTCTGAGTAGACTCGGGGCATGTCTTTCACTCAACTGGCCAAGGACCGTCCGCGCCTTCTGATCGTCGGCGGCGGCTACGTCGGCTTCACCGTGGCGCAGGGACTGCAGAAGCGCATCAAGGACTCCGGCGGAGTCGTCACCGTGGTGGATCCCAATCCGTACATGATGTACCTCCCCTTCCTCCCCGAGGTGGCCGGCGGCAACATCTCCGCCCGCAGCGCGGTGGTGCCCCACCGCCAGCACCTCAAGGACAGCGAGATCGTCACCGGGCACGTGCTCGGGGTCGACCACGCGAACCGCACCGCGACCGTCAAGGGCATCGACGAGGGCGAGACCTTCGAGCTGACCTACGACGAGATCGTCATCGCCGGCGGCTCCGTCACCCGCGCCTTCCCGATCGAGGGCCTCGCCGAGAACGGCATCGGCCTCAAGACCATCGAGGAGGCCCTGGCGGTGCGCAACTGGGTGCTCGAGCGCATCGAGGTCGCCTCCCTCACCACCGACGAGGACGCCAGGCGCCGGGCGCTGACCTTCGTGGTGGTCGGCGGCGGCTACGCCGGCACCGAGACCATCGCCGAGATCGAGGACATGGCCCGCAGCGCGGTTCAGCGCAATGAGCGGCTCCAGGTCTCGGACCTGCGCTTCGTGCTCATCGAGGCCATGGGCCGGATCATGCCCGAGGTCTCCGAGGACCGTGCGGAGAAGGTCGTGGCGCACCTGCGCAGCCGCGGCATCGAGGTGCTCCTCAACACGTCGCTGGACTCCGCGGTGGACAAGCACTTGAAGCTCGTCAACATGCAGGACAAGTCCTCGGCCGGCGAGTTCGACACCGACACGCTCATCTGGACCGCCGGCGTGCAGGCCAACCCGCTCGTGCGCAACACCGACTTCCCGCTGGACGACCGCGGCCGCGTCCGGGCCGGTACCGACCTGCGGATCACCGGCGACGACGGCCCCCTCGAGGGCGCCTGGGCCGCCGGCGACGTCGCCGCGGTGCCGGACCTCACCGGTGGGGGAGTCGGCGGGTTCTGCGTGCCCAACGCCCAGCACGCGGTGCGTCAGGCGCACACGATGGCCAAGAACATCATGGCCGTCCGCGCGGGCAAGCCGCTCGAGGACTACTACCACGAGAACCTCGGCGCGGTCGCCGGGCTGGGCCTCTACAAGGGCGTGGCCAGCATCAGGGGCCTCCCCGGGCTGCCGGAGAAGGGCATCGAGTTCTCCGGCGTCGCCGCGTGGGCGATGCACCGGCTCTACCACGGCTACGCGATCCCCACCGTGGACCGCAAGGCCCGCGTCTTCACCGAGTGGGCCCTGAACTTCGTGTTCGGCCGGGACATCACCACGCTGCGCCACGAGCGGGATCCGCGCACGCGCTTCCAGGTCGCGGCCGGCCAGGCGCCCGCCCCGCGCAAGGCCAACCTCTGATCCGACCCGTCCACCGCCCGACCCCGCCCCGGCCACGTGCCGCGGCGGGGTCGAGCCGTTCGACGGGCCGCGACGTCCGGGGACCGGTGAGCACGCCGGGTCCCGGGCGCGCCGGAACGGTCAGAAGCCGCCGGGGGAGAGGTGTCGGCGCAGTTCGCCGTCGTGGGCGTGGACCATCCGCCGGTATTCGTCCCCGGTCTCGAGCAGCCACACCACGCCCAGCGCCGGACCGACCTCCTCCACGGCGCCCCGGCAGCGCAGCATGCCCCGCTGCCACACCTCGACCCGGTCCCCGGGGTGCACCTGGGCCAGGTCGTGGATCACGGCGCCGGTCGTGCCGCCGGTGCTCCACGGCGCCGACGGCTCCGGCACGGGAGCCGATCCACGGCCGGGACCCTTCCCGGTACGGGGAGCCGGCGGGGCGAGGAAGACCTGGCGGGTGTCGAGCTCGGCCACCGGCTCCTGGCAGCGGTCCTGCGTCACCGGGTGGGGCCCGTCCGGAGCGGCGAGGTACTCCTGCTCGAGCTGGCGGCAGACGCGGCTGTGCAGCACCTGGAGCTCGGTCAGTCCCAGCTCCGCGAGAACCGCGGGGAACGGGTCCGCGGGAGCCAGGAACGTACCGGGCGCCGACACCGGCGGCAGAGAGAGGGAGGGGGCGAGCGGGGACGTCATGAGGGCAACCCTACGGCCGGACAAGGTGCGGCCGGCTGCTCGGCCGGTTTCCGGGCTAGATCGCCGCACGCCCTCTGACCAGTGCTTTGCATGATGTGCGCTTCGGCGGCCGGGCCCCGCCGTCCGTCACGGGGCGTGCTGGAGGTCGACGATCTCGCGGGCGTCGAGCTCCACGGTCAGCTCCTGGTGGCGCTCGAGGGTGACCGGGTGGGCGCCGGACGCGCCCCCAAGGTACTCCCGCTCGAGCTGGCGGCCGACCCTGCTGTGGAGGACGTGCAGCTCGGCCAGGGACAGTACGGTCAGATCGGCCGGGAACGGGGCATCGGGCGCCAGGTAGGTCCTGCCGATGGGTGGCGCGCCGACCTCGCTCATGCTGACGCCGTTCGGCGGGCCGCCGGGGCGCATCGGCGCGGGGCGAATGCCGGGAGAGGTGCGCCGCCCGGCGGGAATCCGGGGGACGGGGGAACGGGGTGGGCCACGGGGACAGCCTCCTGCGCGTGCGACGATGTCACGGCCTGCTGCTCGACCACCGTGCCAGACTACTGGATGCCCGGCCCGGTCGACAGGACGGGCTCCCGCCCGCGGCGCGGACCCGTTCCGGTGGGGACCGGGACGAGGCTATAGGGTGGACGGCGACCCGGTGACCTGGCCGGGACCGGCCCCCATAGCCCAATCGGCAGAGGCAGCGGACTTAAAATCCGCTCAGTGTCAGTTCGAGTCTGACTGGGGGCACCCAAGATCCGCACTGTATCGCGGGACTTGTTGGTCGATCCGGACACCGATTACGGACCAGCCCACGAATATCCAATGAGTAGAACCAGCGGCTGCACGACGCCCTGGTGGCCGGCGACCGTGCTCGAGCATCAGGGGCTGCACCCGGACCCGGAGCTGCAGACCACCCACGTCCGCCGCTCCGTGCTCGCGCACGTCTTCCCGCACGGCCGGAACCCGCTCGAGGAGCTCTGGTGCAAACCGGCCGGTGACACCATGGTCGACCTCATCGCCGAGGGCCACATCGACGACACCGGCCGCGAGCTGACGCTGACCGACGAGGGCCCGGCCGCCGCCGGGGTGCTGTGGCCCCGCGTGCGGTAAACGACGAGGGCAGGTTGGACGCCGTCGGCTCGGAGTCCTACGGGGTGCTCATCGGCCCGATGATCGACCACCAGCAGGCGGTCGTGCGGCTGCTGCGGGTCGCCCACTTCCGAGCCGCCGTCATCCCCCTCTCCCTGGACCACAACGCGGTGCCGCCGGAGATGTGACGGGAGGTTGCGCCAGTACCGTCAACCCTGATTCCCCTCCGCACTTGGGGTGATGGCGGTGACCAGCAGAAGTGGACGAAGGTCCTGGAGATCGACCGGGACGTCCTCATGAGGTGAGCGCGGTTGGCCGATGACCCCCATCACGGCGCAACCAGACCCCTTTCACCCTCCATCAGCGACGGCGCAGGACACCCCTGCCCTTGGGCTCCGTCTCGGAACAGGTCCTCTCCATGCGCACTCCCTCCCTCCGCGCCCACAAGATCGCCGGCCTCTCCGCCGCCCCCGTCGCCGTCCTCGTGGCCGGCGTGCTGGTCTGGCAGGGATCCACCGCCGCCTTCACCGCCACTACCCGCAACCCCGGCAACTCCTGGGCCACCGGCCAGGTCGCGCTGACCGACGACGACAACGGGCGCGCGGGGTTCAACGTGGAGAACCTCGTGCCCGGGGCGACCGGGGAGAAATGCATCGTGGTCACCTCCAACTCCACCGTCGCCGGTGAGGTCCGCGCCTACACCCAGAACCTCTCCGGCTCCGCCGCCGGGCTGGAGGACCACATCGACCTGCGGGTCGAGCGCGGCACGGGCGGCTCCTTCGACACCTGCGACGGCTTCGCTCCCGTCCCCGGTGCCCTTCCCGCCCAGTCCTTGTCCACCCTGGCTCAGGCCAACCGCGACTACGCCACCGGTGGCGCCGTCTGGGACACCACTGGCACTCCGGGCGAGTCCACGACCTACCGCGGCACCTGGACCTTCGACACCGCGGGCATGACCCAGTCCCAGATCGACGCGCTCCAGGGCTCCCGGGTGAGCGTGGACCTGGTCTGGGAGCTGCAGAGCGACGACGCCGCCGCACCCGCCTCCTGACCCGTTCCTCCGTGCGGAGCCGGCCCGACCCCGACCCCAGCCCCACCGCCGAGCCAGCACCTGATGGTGTGACGGCCGCGCTGTGGGGCTGGGCCCGGCTCTTCACCGGCACCGCGGCCCAGATCTACCTGGTGATGCTGGCCACCCTGGCCGCGATCGCGTTGATCCCCGCCCTGTTCGGCTGGCACTCCACCGTCATCGAGACCGGCTCGATGCGCCCGCACATCGAGCCCGGCGACGTCGTCGTGCTCGCCGACCTCCCCGCCGACCGGCCGGTGCCGCTCGGCGGGGTCGTGCAGTTCACCAGCCCCGCCGAGGCCCGAGCCAGCGGGGTGGAACGCCCGGTGCTGCACCGGATCGTGGTCGACCACGAGGACGGCACCTACGCCACCGCAGGGGACGCCAACGCCGACGTGGACTCCACTCCGCTGGTCCGGGAGCAGATCACCGGCCAGGCCCGTCTGCTGGTGCCGTTCATCGGGCTGCCCGCCCTGTGGCAGAGCACCGGCCGGCACCTGCAGCTGGGCCTGTGGGCCGCAGCCACCGTGGCGGCGCTGTTGACCACCCTGGCGGTCTTCGTCCCTCGGGGTCGTGCCGACGGTGACCAGGAGGGCGACGAGGACACACAGGAGCTTCCGGTGCTCGCTCGTCGTGGCGCTCTGGCTGTGGCGGGAACCGCCGTCCTGGCTGGCCTGGTGACAGCTCCGGTGCCGCCGAGCACCGCGGCCTTCACCGCCCGCACCGGCACCGGCGCCTCCTGGCGGTACGTGGGGCTGCCGGCGATCACTCCGGGGCGGGCCGGTCCGTACGCGCTCCTGGCTTCCACGAGCCTCACCGACCACACCCCCTCCGGGCACCCCTCCACGGTGGGCGGCAGCGTGGGCACCCACCCCGGCCTGGGCATCGCAGGCCTGCAGTCCAGCGGATCGCGCCGCAACGTCACCGGGTCGGTCGAGCCCGGCACCGCGGCAGCGGCCAACGCCATGGCCGACGCCCGTGCGCTGGAGATCGCCCTGCTTGCCCGGTCCGCCACCGGCAGCCGGCCCACGGTGCTGACGGGTCGGATCACACCGGGGACCTACACCAGCACCACCGGGGCCTTCACCGTCACCGGCGACCTGACCTTGGATGCCCAGGGGAACCCGGATGCACAGTTCATCTTCCGGGCCGCCACCATCACCGCCGCGGACAACAGCCGCGTGCTGCTCGGCGGGCAAGCGGGAGCAGCCAACGTCTACTGGGCCGCATCCGGCGGCATCACCTTGGGGATCGGCACCACCGCCCGGGGCACCTACCTCGCCCGCGGCAGCATCGCAGCCAACCTCACCCCCGGCAGCCCCACCCAGCGGCTCACCCTGGAGGGACGCCTGATCAGCCTGGGTACCGCGGCCCCCGGAGGGACGGTTGAGGTGAACCGGCCCACGACCACGCTCCCCGCCTGAGCCGCCGGAAACTGCGAAGGCCCGGACACCGGCAGCACAGTGGAATCCGGACCTGCGTGGCACCCACCCCCCACCGACGGAGGCAGGTGATTGATCGTGCGTGCCGGCGCCTGGTCAGGGCAAGAACCTCAGACGGCGACGGGCTCCTCGGCAGTCTCCTCGGCCACGGTCGCGGGTGGCCGATAGGCGGAGTGCACGACGCCGGCAACCTGATCCCAGCCGTAGCCCGGTGCGTTGGCGTCGGTGCACAACGCCTTCTGCTCCGGCTCGACCAGCACGTCCACGGCGACCTCGTCGCAAGCCGTCTCGGCGGCCTCGCGCCTGAGTGCCGAACTTGCCGCCGTGGTCCAGGGAGGACTCGCGGGCAGAAGCGGCCGCGGCGCTCATGTTCTCAGGCATGAAGGGAATGTGTGCGGCCCGGCCCGGCCTGGAATGGTCAGGACGGGCCGCACGAGCTGCCGGTGTCAGCCGGTCACGGGCAGGGGCGCTTGGCCAGCTCCGAGGCCAGGGCGGAAGCGGAGGAGGTGGAGGAGTTGATCCGCCAGTCGGTCTCCTTGTTCTCGTTGAACCACACCATCCCGGTGACGTCGGGCTGGGAAGCGAGGTAGTAGACCAGGTGGGCGTTCCACTCCGCCTTGGAGCCGCCGGCCTCGGCCGAGGCGACCTCCCCGATGAGGATCGGCTTGCCCGGTGCCACGCTGCGCGCCTCGTCCAGTCCCCAGCCGAAGAGCTCCCACGGCTGTTGCCAGGATGACCACGACTGGGAGGTGCCCCAGTTGTAGCCGTCCAGGCCCACGGTGTCGACGTAGGCGTCGCCGGGGTAGAGCCCGGCCATCGGCGTGGAGCCCCAGTAGGTGGTGTTGGGGTTCCAGACCCACTCGACGTTGTCGGCGCCGGCGGCGGAGAAGATGTCGTGGACGTGGCGGTAGGCGGCGACGTAGTCCCCGGCCTCGTTGCCGTTCACGCCCTCGGCCCACGGGTACCAGTTGCCGTTCATCTCGTGGGCGAAGCGCAGCATCACCGGGTTGTCCCAGGCGGCCAGTTGCTCGGCCCAGGAGCGGATGTAGTCGTCGTGGGCGCCGGAGGCAATCGCGTCCAGGGAGTAGGCGCGCTGGTCGATGCCCCCGCCCCAGGTCCACGGCTCCCAGGTCAGCAGCGTGCTCGCCCCGGCCGAACGTGCCTGCTCGAGCTCGTAGAACGGCACCGGCTGGTTGAAGTCCTTGTAGGACAAGATGATCGAGGGCTTCTCCCCGGTCAGCGAAGCGACCTCGGCCAGCTCGCCGGCGGCCGCGGGCCCGCTGGGGGTGCCGACCCCGAAGCGCAGCGGGCAGTTGCGCACCGTCAGCGCCACGGTGGTCGGCGCAGCGGCCGGGGCAGTGGTCGTCTTCTTGGCGGCGTTCGAGTTCTGATTCGGGGCTGCGGTTGCGGCCGGGACCGCCAGCAGCGACAGGGCGGCCGCGACGGCGACGGAGGAGATCATGGTGGAACGGGGCATGGGTGCTCCTTGTTCACGGCGCGCGGGAAACGCCACCGATGGGGGTTTGCAAAAGCATAACCCTGTGCGAGGCGGTGACGTCATCCGCACACACACGCCCACGTGAGGGGGTCGTGTCCGCAGCGCACGCCCGGCACCGCCGGCAGCATCTGCGGGGACGTGCCGACGCCGATGCCGGGCAGCCGGGTGAGCGGGGAGGCCTGGTGCCCGGTGCGGGAGGCGCAGCGCGAACCGGCCCGGTGATCGTCGTGGTGGACAGGGCGGGGGCGGGGTCAGTGTCGGCGCGCTCGTGTTCCCCGACGCGTGCGGCAGCTCACGCTGACCACCGCGCCGGAGGAGCAGACGTCAGGGCCTGGCCCCGTGCCTGCCCCAGGACATCGCACCGAACACCTCGTCCGTCCGTTCGAGGAACTCCACCTCTGCGCGGGACAGCAACGCGCCTGGGGCGTAGCCGTCGGACTCGCAGCGCACCGGCACGACCGCCTGGTGCGGGGCGGGCTCGTAGTCGGCGCACAGCACCAGCTCACCGGCACGCAGCTTCAAACCGGGCCGGTCCACCAGCATCCGGTAGCGACGCAGCCGGGCAGGCGTCTCGTCAGCACACGAGCCGCCGGTCGGGCTGGGACTGGTCAGTGCAACGGTGTGCAGAGTACTCATGGGGCAGACCTCCTGGAAAGCAGAATTCCCGGAAGGGACCTTCCGGGGCGTGACGCGCTCCATCGGTCGTCCACCTCCCACAGTAGCGGTCCCGGACATGATCGGTGACAGTGCACCGGTGAACATCTGGGGTCGGGTGCTGTGGCGCGGGGAGTCCTGGTCGCTGTCGGTGAGAGCCACGTGGAGGCGGCCCCCCGTCCGGGGGCCACGGGATCGAGGGGTACGGTTCTTCGGTGGCGCCCTCTCGTCGACGCACGCGACGGAGGACGGGTCGATGACCTGGGCGCCGCCGCCGGTGCGGCAGGAGAAGCTGCGGGTGCGAGCGAGGCCCAGGAGCGCGGTCCGCAGCTCGTCGGCGTCCACCACGGCGTTCGGTGCGGACTGGACGACGGCCTCGGTGCTGTCGCTGGTCAGGCGCACGTGGTCGGCCCAGGCGAAGGTCACGTCCACGATCCACGGGCAGGGGGTGGCGATCGAGAAGGAGGGCTCCAACGGGTCGAACGCGGTGCCCGGCACCGGGGCCCGGAGTCCGGCCGCGCGCAGGGTGGGCAGTGAGTGCCCGACAGCTGAGAGCCGGCCGGGGAACTGGTTGGTGGGGGCGGCGACCTGGGCGACAGGAACGTCGAACCGGTACGAGCCCGGCTCCACGGGGACGCGGGCCGGGGATCGTCTCGGCGACGCGCCGGGGAACGTGACGAGCTACTCCGGGGCGGTCGTCGGGGAAGCAGATGCGCCCCAGAAGAACTCTCCGTCCTGCGCTTCACCTGTCACGGTGATCGTCTCCGGTGGGGCATCGTCCGAGGCGCCGAGGTAGGTCGTGGTGGTCACCGGAGAGGTCGAGCAATCGCCCTCTCCGTAGGTGCCGCGTTCACCGCTGAGCGTCAACCGTGCGGAGCCGGTCCCGGAGTCCGTGGGTGTGCAGGCGATGGTGATCGCGTACCACCCCGGATCCAAGCCGGAGACCTCGATGGTGGATCGTCCGCCGTCCGAGCCCGTGATGCCCGCGACGGAGAAGCCGGTCCCATCGGCTGCGGGAAGAGTGTCGGATGCCCAGCCGTCGAGGTCGGTCGCCGGAGTTTCCGCCGCTTCGGGTGACGCACCACAGGCGGTGCCGGCCAGCAGCGCTGCGGTCGTGGCGGAGAGGGTCGTGGACGTTCGGATCGTCATCTCCGCCACCCTAGTCGCGTGTCGCGCGGTTCAGTCGGGTGGCGCTCTCAGTCTTCGACGGCGATGCCCAGCTGAGCAGCCATCGCCGGCGCCAACAGCTGCAATTGGAGGTCGGTGATCGTCGCCCCGCGCAGGTGCGCCAGCCCGGTGATCTGCGGCAGGTCCACCGCGCGCAGATCGACATCGGTCAGGGTCGCCCCGGAGACGTCGAGGGTGCCCACCTCGGTGTCGTCGAGGGCGAGCCGCTGCACCTGGGCGCCGGTGAGGTCGAGCTCGTCGATGACGCAGCCGGTGAACTGCACATCGCGCACGGTCGCTCCGCGCAGGCTCACGTATCCGACCTTGGCGTTGCGGATGTGCACGGAGCCCCAGCTGCCTTCGATGCATTGGAGCACGCCGAGCCGGGAGTCCTCGAGCAGCACTCCGCGCAGGGTCGAGTAGGCGGCCGAGACGGTGGGGATGTCCAGGTGGTGCAGGCGCGAGTCGATGATCCGCGCGCTGGTGAGTTCCAGCTCGATCGTGTTCAGGTCGGTGAGCGAGCAGTCGGTGAAGCCGACGCTGGACAGGTCCATGCCGGTGAGGTCGTCGCCGGTGAAGGACAGCGCCTCGAACGTGCCGTGGGCGCGGAGAGCGGACGGGTCGCCGGGGGTGAGTTCTGGCAGGCGGAGGGTGCGGAGCGTCGGGGGCACAGGCGTGGAGCGTCGAGGCATGCACACCACGGTAGCCGTGGGCGTCGACCGAGTGGTGATGCCGGGTCGTCAGCCGGTGCGCCCGGCGGACTGCAGGGCGCGCAGGCAGGCCCACCCGCGGCGGGCCCTGACGACGCAGAGCACGGTGACGAAGGCGAAGACGACCGTGAGCGAGGTCCACAGCCGCTCGTCGCGAGTCGGCATCAGGATGAAGAAGGCGCTGACGGAGCCGGCTCCGTTGACTGCCACCTCGATGCGATCGCAGGCCTCCACGGCTGCATCCACGCGCACAGGCTCGTCGTCCGGCGCGACCCCCCCGGCCGCTCGGGCAACCGGAGCATCGACTTCGCCCGCTGGGGACCCACGCGCTTGTCCCGCCGAGGACGCGGCGCCCGGGTGACGTGGTGCACGAGCAGCGGCAACCCGAAGACCGCGGCGAGGGCCACCGGCCACCACGGTGTGCGCATCTCTCCGGACGGATCGAGCAGCACCCGGACGACCAGCGGAAGGCTGAGAGCCATGGTCCCTGCCGCGGCAACGTGTTCCTGCTCCGGGGCAGGTGGGGCGGCTGGGTGATGCCGGCAGGAGCGGCGCTGCTCGTGGTGATGCTGACGCTGGTGGTCCGCCGGCGACGACGGGGCAATCAGGGAGTGCATTGTGCCCGCGGCACCCCGGGGTGAAGACGTCGGAGCAGCGGAAGCACGAGCGGGAGATCACGCTCTCGGTGACCTTCTTCCTGGGTGCCGGCACGTACCTCGTTCTGCTCTCCACGGCGTGGGACAGGGGCGCGACCGCACTCGGGATCCTCCTGTGCGGAGTCACTGGTTTCTACCTCGAGGGGTGGCGGCGCCGCCGAGACCGGAAGCGCCGACAGCTCAGCGCGGGAGGTGGCGCTGCAGCCACATCGTGCACCACAGCTTCAGCCGCAGCTCGTCCCAGTCGTGGACGTTGACGATCAGCGCGGAGGGCCCGTAGCGGTGGACCGACTCGACGCCGTCGCGGTCGCACAGCTCAGCGATCAGATGAGCCACGACCTGCGGGTGCTGGGCAGGGATGTCTTCGCGCAGGCCGACGTCGAAGCAGTCGAGCTCGGCGACGACCGTCACCATCGGCTCCTCGATGGCCTCGGCCTCGGGGCCTTCCCCGTGCATCGCGTCGATGGTGCGGCGGGTGTGGGCGAGCATCTCGGTCCCGCTCATCGGGTCCCGGCCGTGGGCGCACTGGTAGGCGCCGTAGAGCGGGATGGCCGGCAGGAAGATCTGGTGGTGCTCGGTCGCCAGCACCGGGTAGTTGAGCAGCGGGTGGTCGGAGATGAGGTGCTCACCGACCCGCCAGGAAGCCTGCGGCGCCGCGGTGCTGATGACGTGCGCGAGGTAGGAGGCGAAGCCGTCAACGAGTGCGAACGTGGCTGCCGGCGGGTGCGGGTCCACGAGCCGGCTGCGACGAGCCCAGGACGGCCAGGCGGGCCGGGTCGGGTCCTCGGTCAGGGTGTGCGGGTCCACGCCGAGCTCGGTGGCCCGGGTGTTGATCCACGCCCACAGCGGGGACACCGAGTAGACGGAACCATCGAGCATCTCCTCGGGATCCAGACCGTGACCGGCCAGTGCTGCGCGCAGGCGCTGCAGCGCAGGTTCGCGTTCAGTCAGGTAGGCGTCGAGCGCGTCAGCGGCCTGGTGCATGTCCATCAGCTCGTACAGCGGCTCACCCATGGGTGTGACTCTACTTGCCGGTGCCCGAAGGCGTCGCGGAGCCGGGGCGGTGCCGCAGGAACGTGCGCAGGACCTCTGCGGCGAGTGTCCGGCACGGTGTGTGCGTCCGCAGGCAGTCCGCACTCATGGTGTGCATGAGCAACCTTCGCATGGGCGCCACCCGCGGCTGGTGACCGACTCTGCCGCCGAAGCCTCGCCGGCCCGGTGGCTGGTGCGACTGGAAGTCGCCGACCGACGCCGGCGGTCGTGTGAGGACTCTTCCACCACCGGGGTGTGGCGGTGCACCATCGGATCACCCGAGGACCTCGTGAGCGCTGCAGCCCCAGCGCGGCGGGGTCCTCGGTCGATCCGGTGGACGCCCCGGCAGCAGTCGCCGGGGACAGGCCGATCCGACGGAAGGAGTCGCCATGAACCCCGACCAGTGCCCGTGCTGCGACAACGGAGTCATCAGCCCCTGGCGGGTGAACGCCACGAACGAGACCATTGTGGTCTGCGACGAGTGCGACTCCGTGCGGGAGGAGCCCGGGGATCTGCCGTGCCCGGCGCTGACGACCGTGGACCAGTTCCTCGCTGCCCGCGGGCGTCCTCCGTTGTGGAGCGAGCTGCAGCGCCTCGGTCGGGCGCCGGCTGCATGAGGGAGGCGTGGGCGGCTGCGACCGGTGACTCGACCTGGGCGCAGTACCTCCGCACGGCACGCGTGACCAGCACCACGCTGATCCTCACGGACGGGCCGATCATCGACCCGGCCGGGGTGGCAGCCAACCCGCAGGACTGCCTGCTGGACATCTACGAGCACGCGGCGGAGGCGTCCGCGCTGTGGCAGTCTCGCCGGCGCCGGGACCGGCACCGGAGCGAGGGCGAGATCCGGCTGCGCTGCCAGGGGGCTGAGCTGCTGCCGTTCGGGGCGGTGGACGACGTGTCGGCACTGTGGTGCTGCCTGGTGAACACGGTCGGGCAGTTCCTGGACACCGGCCACGGCGTGACCGACTACCCGGACCAGCCGCTGCCGGTGGTGCTGGAGACGGTCAAGCGCAGAATGTACTTCTCGGCCGACGGACAGAAGGTGATGGTCGAGCCCGTCCCGTTCCTCGACTCGCTGCTGGAGGAGGCCCAGCGGTTCTTCGCCTGGGCCGAGCGCCATCTGGCCGGGCCGGCGACGGACCGGGACATCGTCGAGCTGCGGGAGCGGTTGCCGCGTGAGCCTGGCGGATGGCAGCTGTGAACACCGCCGACGAGGAGGTGCCCGCGCCGTTGCACGGGCCCTGCGGACGAATACAGACCTGGCTGCAGGCGGACCCCGCCGGCGCCGAGCGGCTGCTCGAGGAGGTGGCGTACTCGCTGTCGGACATCGAGCGCGAGACGGCCGAGGTCAGCAGGGAGCCGAGGGCTTGAAGGGGGGCGCACCGGCGGAGATGGCCGGGGCATGATCGGCGACCGACTCCGCGGACCGCAGCAGTGCGGACAGCGGTTCGCGCCTGCAACTCCTAGCCTGAGAGTGTCCGGAGGCAGCGGCCTCCGTTCCAGCGAGAGAGGCAGGGCTTCGTGATCATCGGTTCGTTCGCCGTCGTGTTTGTGATCTTCTTCGTGACCATCATCGCCACGCTGGCCAGGGCTCCCATCGCCACCCGGATCGCCGGTGCACCCGAGGACATTCCTGTGGTCTCGACCCGGTTGTCGGTGACGTTGTTCCACGTCGCGATGCTGACGATGAGCCTGCTCCTGATGATCGCCGTGGGCACTCAGGTGCTCTACGGCGTCACGGACACCCAGACGGTCGTCGTCCCGGCCGTCGGAGCTGCCTTCTTCGCCTACGCCTACGTCCTGGCCCGCTACTTCAGCCGGTACTCGGGACGGCTCTCCTACCGCCAGTGGGTCGGCGGCGCCGATGGGGAGACCGCTGAGCTGTTTGCACAGGCCTACCGGGAGCGCGCCTGGATCGTGGGGCTGGCCATCATCCCGCCGCTGCTGGTGCTGGTCGCCCGAGTGCTCGCCGTCGGTGCGCTCGGCACGCCTGCGGACCTGCCGGCCGGCGCCGACTGGAGCTGAGCGCTGCTCCTCGTCCTGGCGGTCCCTCTCGTAGGTCCGGACCCGCCACTCCAGCCAGTCGAGCACCGGGCGCCCGACATGGACCGGTGGACGTCCTGGTCGTCCCAGACGAAGAGCTGTCCGAACGCCAGGTTCACCACCACGGACGGGCGCGGCACCGTGCGCCGGAACCGATTCGCCCTGTGGCCGTTGGGACGACCTCGACCTCCATGCGTGCTCCCCGATGCGCCCTGACCCCCCCCCGTCCGGGCATCGTGCCACGGGCGCCGGACTCAGCGGCAGACCCACGTCCGCGGTCATGCCTGCCCGACGACAAGGCGTTCCGCGCACCTGGAGGGCATGGAGACGACCACCGACGCACCCGCCGAGAACGCCATCCCCGACGCTGTCGCCGCCGAGCCGGCCACCGGTCACGCCCCGGACTCCCTCGCTGTCCACGCCGTCCAGCCGGCCTTGTCCACCTTGGAGAAGCCGGTGACGATCGCCGAGGTCGTTTCGGCCACCGACGAGGACGGATTCCTGACCGCGGTCGTGGTGGACTTCCTCTTCGACCTGTTGGAGGGTCGCGCGAACGAGGAGTCCGGTGAGGACTACCCGATCGTGCGCGAGATGGTCGAGGAGGAGCTGGAACCGGTGCAGACGGGCGACGAGGCCATCGGCGCGTCCCCGACCGACATGCTGACCCCGGTCGCCCGGTTCGACCTGCGGGAGGCCCTGGGGTTCCGGTACGGCCCCGAGGAACTCGAAGGGATGATCGGCTCCGCCGCCTGAACCGACCACACCCGAGACGCTCAACGCCCCGGGCTCCACGACGGAGACCGGGGCGTTGCGCGTGCCACCGGACACCCGGTGAGGTCCGCCGGTGTTCAGAGTGGTCGACGCACGGAGAGGTGTTCTACTGCTCGGCGGCTGCCTGGTCGAGCAGGTCGCACAGGTCGAAGACGTACTCCGTGGAGTTCTCGGTGATCTCCGCCGACACCACCGTCGGCTCCTGTCCTGGCTCCGATGCGGGTTCCAAGGTGATCGTCCCGGTCAGCTCTCCGGACAGGAAGAGGAAGGCTTCCGGCAGCCCGGCCTCGGCGAACGCCTGCGCCTCGGCCTCGCTGTAGGGGAACACGACCCCGGGCCCTGACCCGCTGACGGTGAGCGAGGTCCCGTCGGCGGCATTGGTCTGGAAGCTTCGCCCGTCCACGCTGACCTCATCGAGCGTGGCACCGTCGGAGGCACGGGTGATGTCGAGCGTGGTCTCGCCGCGGGACTCCACCACCGTGTTCCCCTCCGTGTCGATGAGGACCCGGTACTCCCTCTCATCGACGTCACCCGTTGCGAGCGTGACCTCGGAGTCGCAGGCAGCGGTGGTGAAGGGCTGTTTCGCCTCGTCAGGGTAGGGCACGAACTTGCCGTGGGTGCTGGGCAGCAGCTCCTGCATCTCGTCCGGCGGGGCGGGCTCATGGCTGGTTGCGCCGGCCGGTGTGGCGGCGCGCAGCAGGACGGCAGCGGCCGCGGCGGTGATGCGCTGGGTGGTGTTCATGATCGGTCCTCATGGCTGGGTGCCGAGGACGGACCGGACGCTGTCCACGGCAGGTGCAGTGGATGGTTTTCAGGCTGCAGGCGGCGTCGAGCGGTGCCCACGGGCCCAGTGTCATCGTCCCAGCGAGAGCATGGGTGCCAAGAGGCCGCCTGACCGCACGATCGTTACGGTCGCACCCGGCAGGCTGTCACAAACACTGCGGAGTCGGTGCGGATGCGAACGCCCCGGACTCCGCGACGGAGACCGGTGCGTTGGCACTGTGGCTCAGTCATCGCGGCCGGCCTTGCTGCCCTGCCGCCACTCGTCGACCGTCAGCGACACGGCGATCAGCACCGCGGCCGCGGTGAGACCGGTCAGGACCCGCTGGAGGTCGGTCTCCGGCGGCCACGACCCGAACTGCCCGCGCACCAGGAACGCCGCACCGACGAGCATCGCGATCAGGTGCCCGCGCAGCCGCCGGTCCGGTGTCATGACCCCTCCTGCGGGCCGGTCTCCCCGCCGCGACGGGTGCCACTCGACCACAGGTTGCTCAGCAGCAACCCAGCCACGCCGATCCCGGTCAGCCACCAGTTCCACTCGCCCAGGATCAGACGCAGCCCCACGATGAGGGCGACGATGATCGCCGTTTGGAGAACCACCTGCTGCCATCGCCTCGACACGCCCTGCTCCTTCCCTCTCCGACCATGCTCACTCGTATCGTGCCACGCAGCCGGGCCGGCGGGCGTCACCTCATCGAAGGCGCCGGCGGGCGGCCGCGGTGGGCGTCCATGACGCGGGCATGAGCCATCTCCATCCGGCCGTGGATCAGCGCGGTGGTGCCGAGGATCGGCCAGGGCGACAGAGCAGGGGCCGGCCCGAGCAAGACCAGCAGCAGCACCGGGACCGCCCAGCCCGGCACCGCCGCACCCCACCCGAAGAAGACCCCGCCCCGGGCCGGGTCACGTGGTCGTAGGCCGCCGGCAGCGGGTCCGGATCCCCTTCCGCCACCAGCCTCGCGTGCTTGACGTGGGTGCGCTGGATCCAGATGAAGCACACGGCGAGGGCGAGCAGCCCGAGCACGGCGCTGGAAGATCTGTAGCCGCCGGTGGCCGGCATCCGGTCCAGGGCCGCCTCGAGGAGTTCGTCGGCGACGAAGGTCGGCAGCAACCAGGCGGCGAACCACCACAGCCGCGTCCGGCGCTTCTTCAGCACCTCGGGCTCTCCGGCCTGTGGTTCCACGACTGTCGGCTCCGCCGTCCGGCTTGTCGTGCGTCTCATCGCAGCCACGGGGACCGTGCCGTGTCCGTCCGCACACAGGGGGGATGAGCCCGCACCGGCTCGGCGCACGCGGCGAAGACCGTCCGGAACCTGTCATCTCGCTGACCGTCAGGGGCCGTCGCAGGCAACACGTCTGTGGGAGTGGAATCCGCTCGGTGTCAGTTCGGGTCCGACTGGGGGGCACCCCCGTCCGAGGGCGCCGGGCAGTGCTCCCGGCCCCCGGCGACCGGCCGGCCCGGAGGCAGCACGCCCCGCGGCGCCGGACGAGGCGCGGCCCCGCTCCGGGAGACGGAGCGGGGCCGCGAGGGTGCCGGTGCCGGGTCAGCGGTAGTCGATCCGGATGGATCCTCCCGGCCGCCAGGTGATGGAACCGCCCTGGAAGTACTGCACCACGGAGCGGTCGGCGCGGGTGACCTCACCCGTCCTGGGGAAGCCCAGGCGGCTGGTCGTGCCGCCGAGCGCCACGTAGGCGTTGCCGATCGAGCCCTTGGTCTCCTGGGCGTAGGTGCTGGGGCTCCAGTAGATCCGGCCCTTCTGGAACACCTGGTAGACCCCGCCCGTGCTGGTGGCCGCCTCGTCGGTCGTGGGGTAGCCCAGGGCGCCGGCCGTGCCGCCGGAGCGGTTGTGCTGGGCGCCGATCGAGCCCTTGAGGGCGCGTGCCCCGCCGGTGGCGCTCCAGACGATCCGGCCCTTCTGGAAGGACTGCGTGGTGCCGCCCCGGCCGTCGGGGACGGCCCCGGAGGTGGGGTAGCCCAGCGACCCGCGCTCGCTGCCGGCCCGGGAGTAGGCCGCGCTGGTGGCGCCGGTGATCGCGTGGGCCCCGTGGGCGGAGCTCCAGAGGACCCGGCCGTTCTGGAAGGTCTGGTAGTACCCGCCGATGCCGTTGCTCCGCCGGTCCGCGGTGGGGTAGCCCAGGGCGCCCTTCTCGCCGCCCGCCGCGGCGAACGCCTTCTCGATGTCCCCGGTCAGGGCGTGGGCCCCGGTGCGGGAGGACCAGAGGATCCGGCCGTTCTGGAACAGCTGGTAGGCCCCGCCGATGCCGTTGGACAGCTCGTCCGAGCGCGGGAAGCGCAGGACACCGGCGGCGGTGTCGTTGCGCTTGTAGGCGGTCTCGACACCGCCCCGCACCCAGTAGGCGCCGGTGGCCGAGGACCAGTAGATCGTGCCCTTGGAGAAGGTCTGGCGGACCCCGCCGGCGACGGCCTGCTCGTGAGAGGTCGGGGCCCCCGTCTGGCTCTTGATCCGCTGGTACAGGGATCCGACGGCGCCCTTGGTGGTGTAGGTGGGGGTGGGCGCCGCCGGTGCCGCGGTGACGGCGGACTTCGTGATCCAGAGTGCGTCGTGGGAGTTCAGCGTCTTGCCCCCGGGGAGGGTGGACCAGATGTCCCCGGAGTCGAGGATCAGCTGCTTGTACTGGTCGGAGGTCAGTCCCGGGTTCTTCTGCTTGAGCAGGGCCAGGGTGCCGGCCACGTGCGGGGTGGCCATCGAGGTGCCGTAGTCGAATCGGCTGTTGGGCGCGACGGGTCCCCGGGTGCCGGTGTTGCCCGCGGAGAGGATGTGGTGGCCCGGGGCGTAGATGTCCACGGCGCCGCCGTGGTTGGAGTAGCTGGCGCGCACCCGGTCGGAGCCGATGGCGCCGACCGTGATCACGTTGTAGCAGTTGCCCGGGGCGTACTCGATCGCCGGGCGGCCGCTGTTGCCCGCGGCCACGGCCACGGGGATGCTCCGGAACCAGGCGGTGTTGATGGCGTTCTGCAGCGTCACCGGGCACGTCCCGCCCATGGAGAGGGACATGTTGATCACGTCGGCGCGCTTGCGCGGGGCGGCGGCCCCGGCCACGGTGTCGCCGGCCAGCCAGCGCACGGCGTCGGCCATGTCGGAGACGTAGCCGTAGCCGCACGCGCCCAGGGCACGGGCGTTGAGCAGGGTGGCGTCCGGGGCGATGCCGACGGTGCCGTAGCTGTCCCGCTTGGCGGCCACGGTGCCCGCCACGTGCGTGCCGTGCCAGATGGAGTTGGTGGCGGCGGAGCCGGCGTAGCACTGGCCGGCCGTGGAGTAGGTGCCCGGATCGCGCGGGTCCGCGTCACGGCCGTTGCCGTCGTTGCCGAGGGCGGCGGTGGAGACGAAGTCATAGCCGCCGATGGTCTGGGAGTCCAGGTCCGGGTGGTTGGCGAAGCCGGTGTCGACGACCCCGACCGTGACGCCCTTGCCGGTGGCGGTGTCCCACGCCTCGAAGGCGCGCAGGTTCGTCAGGGCCCACAGGGAGGGGACGCCGGGGTCCACGGCGGTCGCGGCCACGGAGCCCATGCCCTCCGGCTCCGCCTCGTCCCCGCCGGGGATCCGGGCGGTGGAGACGAGGCGGTCGGGCTCGGCGTAGGCCACGGCCGGGTCCTTGGTGAGCTCCTCGGCCAGCCTCTCGGCCTGGTCGGTCGAGACCTCGTCGGCCAGCTCGACGACGGCCGCGCCGTCGCCGGTGGTGCGGACCTCGGTGGTGTCCTCGGCCTCGGGGACGTCGGCCCCGGCGGCGGCGTCCTGGACGACCTGCTCCGACTCGGCGTCGCTCACGGGGGTGCGGTACTTGACGATCATCCGGTCGGTGATCTCGGGCGGGGCCTCGTCGCTGACCTGCTGGGGGGACAGGGTCGTGGCGTTCTCGGCGGGGGAGGCCGTGGCGGGCGTGAGAGGAGCCAGCACGAGGGCCATGGTGAGGGCGGACAGGGTGGGGGCGAGCATGGATCGTTGCATGGGCGAACTCCTGGGGGCTGGGGGGATCCCGGAAAAGGTTCTCATATGCAAATCAATGCGAACAGATCTAAGTGAAGATCACGACTTCATCACGAAGTGTGACGCCCGCAAGGTTCTTCGGGCGGTCCCGGCCGGTCGGTTCAGGTGGTCCTCGCGAGCACGGCGAGCCACTCGAGGTGGCGCAGCAGCGAGGGGACGCCCGCGGTCAGCAGGGCCACGGCGGTCGCGGACGTGGCGCGGCGCAGGTGGTTGCGGGCGGAGGCACGGGCGCCGGGGGACCGGCGGGGGGCGGCCGGTGCGAGGTCGAGCGCGACCTGGACCAGGCTCCACAGGGCTGTGGCGCCCGACCCGGCGACGACAAGGCAGCCGTAGAGGAGGACGGCGCCGGGCAGCTGGACCACGGGAGCGCGCCGCGGCTCAGCCGGCCAGCACGGCGGCGGTCAGGCCCACGGCGAGCACCACGGCCACCGCCCAGGTGAGGCGGTAGGCCCGGCGGTAGTGCTCCTCGCTGCGGAGCTCGAGCCAGGCGGCGCTGGACGGGTCCGGGGTGGCGCCCGGAGACGTCCGCACGCGTTCCAGCCGGCCGATCGCCCCGAGGTAGCGGCTCCAGTGCAGGACGGCCAGGGCCCCGACGGCGAGCAGCACCGGGATCGCGGCCAGCGGCACCCAGTGGGCGGGGGACTCGGGCATGACGGGCCTCCGGATCGGGACTGCGGTCGTTCCCCCAGCATGTGTGCAACTGCGAAGGGCTGTCTGTCCGCTCTCCTGGGGGCCGCCGCCCACGCCCGGCGGGCCGCCCGCACGCCCACGGCTTAAGCACAGCAGTTCTCCTGCTTTCGTCCGGCCGGCCTTGCTACGCTGGACGCACATCACGCACAACCGTGCCACGGAAGGACCCCTCAATGGCCGGCGGTAACCCGCTTCTCCGCGATCTCTCGAAGCCGGGCGCAGGAAGCGCCCAGTCCTACGGGAACCAGTACGGACAGACCTCCTACGGAACCCCCTACCAGCAGCAGCCCGGCTACGGACAGACCGGCTACCAGCAGCCCGGCTACGGCCGGCCGCAGCAGGGCGCCCCGTACTCGGCCGAGCGCCTGGACTCGATGTACAACGCCCCGGCCGCCGGGACGAACCAGACCGGCCGGATGACCTACGACGACGTCATCATGCGCACCGCCACGGTGCTCGGCGCCGTGGTCGTCGGTGCGCTCGCGGGCTGGATCATGCCGATCCTCACCATCCCCGGTGCCCTCGTCGGTCTGGTCCTCGGTCTGGTCAACGCCTTCAAGCGCGAGCCCTCGCCCGCGCTGATCCTCGCCTACGGCCTGTTCCAGGGCATGTTCCTGGGCGGCATCTCGGGGATGTTCGAGGCCATGTACCCGGGCATCGTGGTGCAGGCCGTGATCGGCACCATCGCCGTGTTCGTCTCGGTGCTCGTGCTCTTCCGGTCCGGGAAGGTCCGGGCCTCCCCGCGCGCCACCAAGATCTTCATGGTCGCGCTCATGGCGTACGTCGTCTTCGCCCTGGTCAACCTGGGTGCGGTGCTCCTGTTCGGCTTCAACATCCGCACGGACAGCCCGCTCGGCCCCTGGCTGGGCCTGCTCATCGGCGCCGTGGCCATCCTGCTCGCCGCCTACAGCTTCGTGCTGGACTTCGACAACATCAAGCGCGGTGTCGAGGTCGGCGTCCCGGAGAAAATGGCCTGGTCCGCGGCCTTCGGCCTGACGGTCACGCTGATCTGGACCTACATCGAGATCCTCCGCATCCTGGCGATCATCCGGGAGATGACCTCGAGCTAGGTCCTCGCCCCGGCTGCGTCCCCCACGACGGCCCGGCACCCGCGCACCGCGGGTCCCGGGCCGTCGTCGTGCCGTGGCCCCGGAACGGCGAGCGGGCGCGGAGGGACGGGCTCAGTGGTACGAGATGCGGGGCCCGGGTGTGGGGCGGGTGGCCGTGTGCTCGGCCGCCACGCCCCGCGGCGGGCGGCCCACGAACAGCCAGCCCAGGAGCTTCTCCTGCTCCGCCAGCCCGTAGAAGGCGCGGACCGCGGCCTCGCCCTCGCCGTCGCGGTGGGACCACACGGTGCCCCAGCCGGCGGCCCAGAACGCGGCCTCGAGCAGGGGGCGGGCTCCGTGCGCCGCCTTCAGCTGCTCCTTGCGGGGAACGCCCAGGGTGTCGTCGGGACTGAAGACGAGGGCGCAGCCCAGACCTCCCGTGCTCGCCCACTTCAGGGCACCCCGGAAGGCAGCGAGCCGGCGCAGCTGCTTGCCCTTGAGTCGGGGGAAGGGGGCCGACATGTCAGGTACGCGGGTCAGACCCGCCAGGGCCGCCGCGAGCTCCGGGGCGGAACGGCGGGTGGTCACGGCCACCCGCCAGCTCAGTCCCGGATCGGCCGCCGCGGTCCCGGCGGCCGCGCGGAGCACGGCCTCCAGCTCCTCGCGCGGAGGAGCATCCGGGGTCAGGCCGGGAGCCGGCCGGCGCTGGGCGAGGACGCGGAGAAAGGTGCGTGACATGCCGCCAGTCTTCCACCGCGCGCGCTCGGCGGCCCGGACCGGCCCGCGGATTCGTCTCCGGGCCCCGGCCGGGGGCGCGCCCGGCGGTCGGAACGGCGTGCCAAGATGGCTCCATGCCTTCGACATCGCACGACGCCGAGCGGCCCCTGCGGCCGGGGCGCAGCGCCGAGCTCCCCCCGCTGCACGGCGACGCCGCGGGCGGCGTCGCGGTCTCGGTGCGAGTGGCCGCGGCGTGGTCGTGGCGGCTCATCATCATCCTCGCGGCCGTAGGGCTGCTCGGGTACATGCTGTCGACGATCACGGTGGTCATCATCCCCGTGCTCATCGCCGGTCTGCTGGCCGGGCTCCTGTTCCCGCTGGTGAAGTGGTTGCGGGGACAGCACGTGCCGGCCGGCCTGGCCTCGGGGATCGCGGTCCTCGGGCTCATCGCCCTCGTGACGGGCCTGCTCGTGCTGGCCGGCCGGCAGATCGTGCTGGGCTTCGCGCAGCTGTCCCAGAACGTGGTGGTCGGCACGCAGCAGCTGCTGGGCTGGCTCGAGGACGGGCCCCTGAACCTCAGTGCCGACAGCGTGAACGACTGGATCGACGACCTCGGCACCACGGTCCAGGACAACAGCCAGGCCATCCTGGACGGGGCCATGTCCTTCGGCTCGACGGCCGGCAACGTGCTGACCGGCATCATCATCATGCTCTTCACCCTGCTGTTCTTCCTCATGGACGGGGAGCGCATCTGGCTCTTCCTGGTCCGGCTGTTCCCGGTCAGCGCGCGGCGGGCCGTCAACGGCGCCGGCCGCCGGGGGTGGACCTCACTCGTGCAGTACGCGCGGATCCAGGGCTTCGTGGCGTTCGTGGACGCCGTGGGCATCGGGTTGAGCGCCGCCATGCTCGGCGTCCCGCTCGCCCTGCCCATCGGCATCCTGGTGTTCCTGGGCTCCTTCGTCCCGATCGTGGGCGCCGTGCTCACCGGCGCGGTGGCCGTGCTCGTCGCCCTCGTGGCCAACGGCTTCGGCACCGCCCTGGCCATGCTCGGATTCGTGCTCCTGATCCAGCAGATCGAGTCCAACGTCCTGCAGCCGCTCGTGATGGGCCGGGCCGTGTCCCTGCACCCCCTCGCGGTCTTCCTCGCCGTCGCGTCCGGGACCATCCTCTTCGGCATCGCGGGTGCTCTGTTCGCGGTGCCCGTGATGGCCTTCCTCAACACCGTGGTGCGCTACCTCGTGGGCGGGACCTGGAAGGCGGACGACGAGATCCCCTGGGAGCCGTACTACTTCCCGTGGGAGATCAAGAAGCACGCCCGGCAGAACGAGCTCACTCGCGAGCAGGTCATGGCGCAGCTCCAGCGCTTCCGCCGGACCCGCGCCAAGGAACGGCTGCAGGCCGCGCTCAAGCGCGGCCGCCGGGACGACCGCGCCCGGGCCGCCGCGGGAGCGGCACCCGGGAGCGGCCGGAGCACCGGGGCGGGCAGCGGCCAGGAGACCCGGCGCGGGCCCGGCCGCGGGGCTCCCCGCGGGTCCGAGCGGCCCCCGGTCAAGCACTAGGATGAGGACCGCGCCCGCCGCCGGCGGGCGCTCACCGTGGCGGGCCCCAGTGGACCCCCCACGGTCCTGCACCGACGCACCGACCGGGAAAGAAGACGCACCGTGAGCCTGGCCGCACTGCCCGTCCGTCTCGCCGACATCCAGGACGCCGCCGCGCTCCTCGAGGGCGTGATCGACCGGACTCCGGTGGCCCACTCCCGGGCGCTCTCCCGGCTGGTCGGCTCCGAGGTGAACCTCAAGGCCGAGAACCTGCAGCGCTCGGGCTCCTTCAAGGTGCGCGGCGCCTACGTGCGGATGGCCAAGCTCACCGACGACGAGAAGGCCCGGGGCGTCGTGGCGGCCTCCGCCGGCAACCACGCCCAGGGGGTGGCACTCGCCGCGGCCAAGCTGGGCATCACCGCCCGCATCTACATGCCGCTGGGCGCGGCCCTGCCCAAGGTCGCCGCGACCCAGGACCACGGCGCGGAGGTCATCCTGCACGGCACCAGCGTGGACGAGGCCCTCGGCGAGGCCCAGCGCCACGCCACGGAGACCGGGGCGGTGTTCGTCCACCCCTTCGACCACCCGGACATCGTGGCGGGCCAGGGCACGCTCGGCCTCGAGGTCCTCGACCAGGTGCCCGAGGTCGACACCGTCATCACCGGGGTGGGCGGCGGGGGACTGCTCGCCGGCATGGCCGTGGCGGTCAAGGCCCGCGCCGAGCAGCTCGGGCGGCCGATCCGGCTCATCGGCGTGCAGGCGGAGAACGCGGCGGCCTACCCGCCCAGCCTCGCGGGGGACGCTCTCGTGACCCTCGACCGGGTCTCGACCATCGCGGATGGCATCGCCGTGGGCAAACCGGGGCAGCTGCCGTTCAGCATCATCAAGGAGCTCACCGACGACGTCGTGACGGTCTCGGAGGACTCCCTCGCCCAGGCGCTGATCTTCCTGCTCGAGCGCAACAAGCTCGTGGTGGAGCCGGCCGGCGCCGTCGGCGTCGCGGCCCTCCTGGACGGCCGGCTGCAGGCCGCGTACCCGGACCTCGGCAGCACGGTGGTGGTGCTCTCGGGCGGCAACGTCGACCCCATGCTCATGCTCAAGGTCATCCAGCGGGGGCTCTCCGCGGCCGGCCGGTACATGACCATCAAGATGATGCTCACCGACCGCCCGGGAGAGCTCGCTCGCATCTCCCAGCTCATCGCGGTGCAGGACGCCAACGTCACCGGCGTGGACCACACCCGGATCGGCGGCTCGCTCAGCCTGGGCGACGTGTCCATCACCATCGACATGGAGACCAAGGGGCACGAGCACTGCCGCCAGATCCTCCGGGCGCTCGAGGCGGAGGGCTACCACCCCGTCGTCGTGCACTGACCGTCGTCCGACACCGACCCTGATCCGGGCTCCCGGCGACGACGGCGCCGGTCCCCTCGGGGACCGGCGCCGTCATGGGCGGGGGCGGCGTCAGGAGCGGCGCCGGCCGGTCAGGTAGGTGACGAACGCGCTGACGAACGTCGCGAAGACGACGATGTTGCGCAGGCTGCCGGGGGCGCTCGCGGCCGGATCGCCCTGGCCCGCGAAGTGCAGCACGACGGCCACGACCGCCAGCACCACCGTCAGGACCATCAGGGCCTTGGTGCCCGGCCCGGGGCTGCGCAACCAGTGGGTCGTCACGAGGGCCTCAGCCCTGGAACGGCTTGGCGTCCAGGATCTTCACCGGGATCTCTTTGCCGTTGGGGGTGGTGTAGGACAGCTCGTCGCCGACCCGGTGACCGGAGATGGCGGAGCCCATCGGGGACTTCTCGGAGAAGACCTCGAGCGCGCTGCCGGCGGCAAGGTCCTCGGCCACCTCGCGGGAGCCGATGAGGAAGGTCATCGCCTCGCCGGCGATCTCCGCGGTGACGACCATGCCGGCCTCGACGACCCCGTCGTCGGCCGGGGCCTCGCCCACCTGGGCGTTCTCGAGCAGGTTCTTGAGGTGGACGATGCGCCCCTCGTTCTTGCTCTGCTCCTCGCGGGCGGCGTGGTAGCCGCCGTTCTCTTTGAGGTCGCCCTCCGAGCGCGCCTGGTCGATGCGCTCCACGATCTCCTGCCGGTACGGGCCGGAGATGTGGTCGAGCTCCCTCTTCAGGCGGTCGTAGGCCTCCTGGGTCAGCCAGGCGCCGGTCTTGTTCGTGGTGGTCACAGTCTCTCCTCGGTGGACGGGCGGTCGGGCCGCGGCTGCCCGCCCGGGGTCCGGGCGGGTCCGCGGCCCGACCGGGACGACGGCGCGGGGGCCGCCGGCGGTGCGGGGGTCCGCTACGCAAAGACCCCGCCCCGGTGCTGGTCGTCCGTTTCGGGTGGCGTCCGGCTGCCGGGGACGGGGAGTCCTGATCCCCCAGTCTAGGCGGGGCGGGCGGGCAAGCCCAAAGCACGACGACGACGGCGGCGACACACGGGCGCCCCGTCCGGCGAGGGGCTCAGCCCTCGAGCCGGCAGGAGTCCACGACCGCCGTGGTCGCCAGGTTGGTGGTGCGCACGGCCGCGCGGTGGGAACTCGTCCCGCCGTCGCCCAGCCGGTCCTCGGGCACGGCCCCGACGGTCACCTCGACCCAGCCCACCACGGCGTACTCCTGGTTGAGGGCCTGCACCGCGCACGTCACGACGTCCCCCGGGCGCTTGGTGAGCTCGAAGTCCGCCGTGGCCCGAGCCTCCGAGACCACCTCGAAGCCGATGTCCTTGAAGGTGGGGGCGTTCTGCCGCGCCGTCACCACCCAGGCGACGAAGCCGGCCGTGACCAGGGTGGCCACCAGCACGAGGCCGATCCAGCCGCGGGTCCCGATCCGGCGCTGGCGGCGGGCGGCTCCGTAGCGGTCGCGGAGCAGGTCTGGGGAGTCGGTGGACACGGCGGCCTCGGGTCTCGGGGGCTGGGGGGCGGCGCCGGGCCCGGCGACCGCCCGACCACTGTAGCGGAGGCCCCTGGGAGCATCCCGGGCGCAGGACTCCCTGGCGAACGCGTAAAATGGGTGGCGGCCCGTGCCCGCACCGGCCGCGTCCCCGTCTCCCCCGACCGTTCCGAGAGGATCTCCCGAGTGACCTCCCTGTCAGAGATGCGCCTGCTGGCCGTCCACGCCCACCCCGACGACGAGTCGAGCAAGGGCGCCGCGACCATGGCCCATTACGCCCGGCAGGGGGTCGAGGTCATGGTGGCCACGTGCACCGGTGGGGAGCGGGGCTCGATCCTCAACGCCGAGATGGAGGGCCACCCGCACGCCGAGCGGGACCTGACCGGTCTGCGCCGGCACGAGATGGCGCAGGCGGCCGCCGCGCTGGACGTCCACCACCGCTGGCTCGGCTTCATGGACTCGGGGCTGCCCGAGGGGGACCCGCTGCCGCCGCTGCCGTGGGGCTGCTTCGCCCTGCAGCCGCTCGAGCGCGCCGCCGCACCGCTGGTCCGGCTCGTGCGCCGGTTCCGGCCGCACGTGATCGTCACCTACGACGAGAACGGCGGCTACCCCCACCCGGACCACATCCAGACGCACAACGTCTCCGTCGAGGCGTTCCGCGCCGCCGGGGACCCGGAGAAGTACCCGGGCCTCGGCGAGCCGTGGACCCCGCAGAAGCTCTACTACGACCGGGCGTTCAACGTGGAGCGCTTCCTCGCCCTGCACGAGGCTCTCGAGGAGCGCGGCCTGCAGTCCCCGTACGCGGCCCGGATCGCGATGCTCCAGGAGAGCGACCCGGAGGGCCACCGCCCGCCGGCGCCCCGGCACGAGACCACCACCAAGGTGCGGTGCCCGGACACGTTCACGCTGCGGGACGAGGCGCTGCGCAGCCACCGGACCCAGGTGGCGCCCGACGGGATGTTCTTCGCCGTCTCCGCCGAGCTGCAGTCCCAGGTGTGGCCGTGGGAGGACTACGTCCTGGCGGAGTCCCGGGTGCCGACCGGCCTGCCGGAGCACGACCTGTTCGCCGGGATCGTGGGCTGAGCGCCGGGATGACCACCGTGCTGAACGTGCTCGCCCTGCTGCCGGCGATGGCGCCCAACCCGATCGACGAGGGCACCCTGCGCCCCGGCCTGGACCCGAGCCAGGTGACCCCCGGAATGCTGGGCTTCCTCATGACGCTGCTGCTGGCCGTGGCCGTCATCTTCCTCGTGCGGGACTTCAACCGCCGCAACCGGCGGCTGCGCTACCGCGCGGAGTACGCCGAGCGCCGCACCGCCGAGCAGCGGCTGGGCGGACACGCCGGGGCGGACGGGGCCCGGACGGCCGGAACCGGAACCGACGGTGCCCGGGCCGACGGCGACGACGTGGCCCGGACCGGCGGTGAGCCCCCGGCGCCGGCCGAGGAGCCGGAGGGCCCTGACCGGCGCGGCTGAGACCGGGGCCCGCCCGCGGGCCCGTGTGCAGGACCCGAGATCCGAGGAGCCACCCGTGCCCAACCGATTGACCGGACAGTCCTCCGCCTACCTGCGCCAGCACGCGGACAACCCCGTGGACTGGCAGCCGTTCGACGACGCCGCGTTCGCGGAGGCCGCCCGCCGCGACGTGCCGGTGTTCCTCTCGGTGGGCTACGCCGCCTGCCACTGGTGCCACGTGATGGCCCACGAGTCCTTCGAGGACCGCGAGATCGGCGCCTACCTCAACGAGCACTACGTGCCCGTCAAGGTGGACCGCGAGGAGCGCCCCGACGTGGACGCGACCTACATGGCGGCCACGCAGCTCATCGCCCGGCAGGGCGGCTGGCCGATGAGCGCGTTCCTCACCCCGGACGGGCGGGCGTTCCATGCGGGCACGTACTTCCCGCCCCGACCGGCCCACGGGATGCCGTCCTTCCGGAAGGTCCTGGAGGTGGTGGCCGCGGCGTGGTCCACCCGCCGGGACGAGCTCGAGCAGGCCGCGGACGCGGTCTCCCGGGCGATCGCCGAGCAGGCGGAGGACCTGCGCACCGCCCTGGCCGGCGCCGCCGTGACCGTACCGGCGGCGGTGCCGTCGGAGGAGGACGGGACGGACCCGGCCGCGGTGGCACTCGAGGTGCTCCTGCGGGAGGAGGACCCGGCGCACGGGGGCTTCGGCGGCGCCCCCAAGTTCCCGCCCTCCACGGTGCTGCCCCTCCTGGAGCGGCTCGCCGCCGGTGGGACCCCGGGGACTGCCGACCGGGCGCGGGGCCTGCTCGGGCGGACCCTCGGCGCGATGCGCGGCTCGGCGCTGTTCGACCACGTGGGCGGCGGCTTCTACCGGTACTCCGTGACCCAAGAGTGGTCCCTGCCGCACTACGAGAAGATGCTCTACGACAACGCTCAGCTGCTGCGGGCCTTCGCGCGCGCCGCGGACGTGGAGCCCGACGCCGGCCACGGGCGGGCCGCCGCGGACACCGCCGGGTTCCTGCTGGCCGAACTGCGCCTGCCCGGCGGGGCGTTCGCGTCCTCCCTGGACGCGGACACGGCCGCCGCGGACGGTGACGTGCACAGCGGCGAGGGCGCGTTCTACGTGTGGCGCCGGTCCGAGCTGCACGAGGTCCTGGGCGCCGACCGCGGCACGGCGGTGGCTGACCTCATGGGCGTGGCGGCCGGACCCCCGCAGCCGCTGCACCCCGGCCGGGTCCTCGACGACGCCGAGCAGGCCCTGTGGGACACGGCCCGTCCGGCGCTCGCGGCCGCGCGGGCCCGGCGCCCGGCTCCGGCCCGGGACGACAAGGTCGTGGCCGGCTGGAACGGCATGACGGTCGCCGCGCTCGCGGAGGCCGGGGTGCTGCTGGAGGACCCCGCGCTCGTGCTCGCCGCCGAGGAGGCCGCGGGACACCTGTGGGCCGTGCACTGGGACGCGTCCGGCCGGAGGCTCGCGCGCACCAGCCACGCGGGCTCGGCGGAGCACTCGATCGAGGGCCTGCTCGAGGACTACGCGATGGTCGCCGAGGGCTTCCTCGTCCTGTACCGGGCCACCGGGGCGACGCCCTGGTACGAGCGGGCCCGGGAGCTCGCGGACGTCGCCGCGGAGCGCTTCTCGCACCCGGCCGCGGACGGCGGACCGGACGCTCCGGAGCGGGTGTGGTCGGACCTGGCCGACGTCCCCGCGCCGCTGCTCGCCGCCGGGGCCTCCGGGAGGGCGGATCCTCTCGACGACGTCACGCCGGCCGGGACGGCCGTGCTCGCCGCGGTGCTCGTGGAGCTGTGGGTCCTCGAGGAGGACGAGCGGCGGGTGCGGCCGGTCGCGTCCCTGCTGGGATCGCTGGACCTGCTGGCCCGGCGCTCGCCCCGCAGCGCCGGCCGGGCCCTGGCCGTGCGGGCGGAGCTCGCGTCCGCCCCGGCCCACGTGGTGCTCGCGGGCGGGACCGCCGAGGACAAGCTCGCGGCGCGGCGCGCGGTGGGGCCCGCCGCCGTGCTGAGCACCCGGGTGGTGGACGCCGACGCCTCCGGGGCGCCCGGCTCGGCGCGCGGGAAGACCGCGCTCGGCGGCCGGTTCACGGTGTACGTGTGCCGGGACTTCGCCTGCCGGGCCCCCGTCCACTCCGTCGCGGAGCTCCAGGAGCAGCTGGACGGGGCGGGCCCGCTCAGCTGAGCATCGCGAGCATGATCGCCACGTAGTGCAGCACGAAGCCCAGCACCGTGAAGGCGTGGAAGACCTCGTGGAAGCTGAACACCCGGGGGAGCAGCCGCGGGCGCCGGGTGCCGTAGGCCACGGCCCCGGTGATGTAGGCGATGCCGCCGGCGGCGGTGAGCGCGGCCGCCGGGGGGCTGGTCTGCCAGAACTGCGGCAGGTAGAACAGGGCCAGGCAGCCCATCACCACGTACAGCGGGGTGTACAGCCAGCGCGGCGCCAGGGTCCACAGCAGCCGGAAGAGCACGAGACCGGCGGCGCAGGACCAGATCACGGCCAGCAGCAGCCGGGACTGCGCCGGGGCCAGCAGCGCGACCGCCAGCGGGGTGTAGGTGCCGGCGATCAGCAGCGCGATGTTCGAGTGGTCCATCCGGCGCAGGACCATGTGCAGCCGCCGGGGCCAGTAGGCGCGGTGGTAGATCGCCGACACGCCGAACAGGAGGATGCCCGTCACGCCGTACACGGCGCACGCGATCCGCAGCTCGGCGGTGGGCGCCAGCAGGATCGCCACGAGACCCAGGACGACGACGACGGGCGTGAAACTCGCGTGGATCCAGCCCCGCCACGCGGGCTTGCGCTCCACGAGGCCCTCGATCCGGTGCTCGAGCGCCTCCTCGACGCGGCCGGCGGCCCGGCCGACGGCGCCGTGCGTGTGCTCCATGATGTTCCTTCCGGCGTTCTGTTCGTGAGTCCGTCCGGCCTCCCACCGGGTAGTTTAGGAGGCGTCGCCGAGAGCCGGCCGGGTCCGTGACCACCACCACGTCCGGCACCGTGGCCCCCACCACGTCCGGCCCCACCACAGACACCGTGCGCGAGAACCCGGAAGGAAGCACAGATGCCCAAGCCACGGCCGCTCTACCGGTTCTACGAGCGCCGGCTCTCCGCCGAGCTCGACCCGCGCCGGCTGCCCAAGCACGTCGGCGTCCTCGTGGACGGCAACCGGCGGTGGGCCAAGCAGTTCGGCGCCTCGACCGCGGACGGGCACAAGGCGGGGGCGCAGAAGATCGTCGAGTTCCTCGGCTGGTGCCGGGAGCTGGACATCGAGGTGGTCACCCTCTACATCCTCTCGACCGAGAACCTCAAGCGCCCGGCCGCGGAGCTGGAGCCCCTGCTCGAGATCATCTCCGACCTGATGGACACCCTCACCGAGGCGGGCATCTGCCGGGTCCAGCCCGTCGGCGCCCTGGAGATGCTGCCGCCGAGGCTCGCGGCGTGCCTGGCCGACCTCACGGAGCGCACCGCGGACAACGCCGGCCCGCACCTGAACATCGCGGTCGGCTACGGGGGCCGGCAGGAGATCGTGGACGCCGTGCGGGAGGTCCTCACCGAGGCCCTCGACGCCGGCGCGGACGTCCGGGAGCTCGCGCAGAGCCTGTCCGTGGAGGACATCTCCCAGCACCTCTACACGCGGGGGCAGCCGGACCCGGACCTGCTGATCCGCACCTCGGGCGAGCAGCGGCTGTCCGGGTTCCTCATGTGGCAGTCCGCCTACAGCGAGTACTACTTCTGCGAGGCGCTGTGGCCGGACTTCCGGCGCGTGGACTTCCTGCGGGCGCTGCGCGACTACGCCTCGCGGCAACGGCGCTTCGGCGGCTGAGCGGCCCCGGGCCAGCCCGTTGTCGTCCCGGATGCCGTCCTGGACGCCGTGCCGGGCGCCGCCCCTGGTGGTCGCGTCCAATTTCCGCGCCGTTCACCGTTTCTGCTCGCGTGGCGGGGCCGGTCCGCATACGTTGTCCTCAGGTGGACGGCGCGGACGCCGCCCGCCGTACCGAGGAGGAAGGGCTGCCATGAGCATCTCCAAGAAGCAGGAGCGCATCGTCGACATCTCCGCCCCCCTGGGGGCCGGGGTGCGCTCCTACGTGATCGACACCTCGGTGCTGCTGTCCGACCCCCGGGCGATCCTGCGCTTCGCGGAGCACCAGGTGGTGCTGCCCGTCATCGTCATCACCGAGCTGGAGGGCAAGCGGCACGACCCGGAGCTGGGCTACTTCGCCCGGCAGGCCCTGCGGCTGCTGGACGACCTGCGCGTGGAGCACGGCGGGCTCAACCGGCCCGTGCCCCTCGGGGACCAGGGCGGGAGCCTGGTCGTGGAGCTGAATCACGTCTCGGACACCGTCCTGCCCGTGAGCTTCCGGCTCAAGGACAACGACTCCCTGATCCTGGCCGTGGCGCTGAGCCTCGCCAACGACGGCAAGGACGTGTGCATCGTCTCCAAGGACCTGCCGATGCGGGTCAAGGCCTCCGCCCTGGGCCTGGAGGCCGAGGAGTACCGGGCCGAGTGGGTCGGCTCCGACGTCGAGTGGTCCGGGACCGCGGCCCTCGACGTGCCCGACGACGTGGTGGACCGGCTCTACGGCGGCGAGGCCGTCGTGGTCCCGGGCGCCGAGGGGCTGCCGGCGAACACGGGCCTGACGCTGCACTCCGTGCGCGGCAGCGCCCTGGCCCGGGTCCGCGCCGACGGCTCCGCCCGGGTGGTGCGCGGCGACCGGGACGTCTTCGGCGTGCACGGCCGCTCCGCCGAGCAGCGGCTCGCGATCGACCTCCTGCTGGACCCCGAGGTGGGCATCGTGTCGCTGGGCGGGCGCGCCGGAACCGGCAAGTCCGCCCTGGCCCTGTGCGCCGGCCTGGAGACGGTGATGGAGCGCCGGGAGCACCGCAAGGTCATGGTCTTCCGGCCCCTCTACGCGGTGGGGGGCCAGGAGCTCGGCTACCTGCCCGGCTCGGAGGAGGAGAAGATGAACCCCTGGGGCCAGGCGGTGTTCGACACCCTCGGGGCCCTGGTCTCGCAGGAGGTCGTCGAGGAGGTGCTCGACCGGGGCATGCTCGAGGTGCTGCCGCTGACGCACATCCGCGGCCGGTCCCTGCACGACGCCTTCGTGATCGTCGACGAGGCGCAGTCCCTCGAGAAGAACGTGCTGCTCACCGTGCTGTCCCGCATCGGGCAGAACTCCAAGGTGGTCATGACCCACGACGTCGCCCAGCGCGACAACCTCCGGGTCGGTCGCCACGACGGGGTGACCGCCGTGGTCGAGGCGCTCAAGGGCCACCCGCTCTTCGGCCACGTCACGCTGACCCGCTCGGAGCGCTCGCCGATCGCCGCCCTGGTCACGGAGGTGCTGGGCGACCTGGACGGCTGAGCCACGGCTCTCCCGGGGCCGCGTCCCGGGCGTCCCCGCCATCCGTGGCCAGTGGTGCCCCGGACGTGCCGAGGGCTCTGGAGCCTTGGAGACCTCAGGTGTTCCAGCGGCCTGGGGGTTCGAGCGGCCTCAGGGGCCTCAGGGGCCGACCGGCCAGGGCAGGTGCTGGCTGACGTCCGTGAGGTCCAGGCGCACCGAGCGGAAGAGGTCGTCGATGAAGTACTCGTCCACGGCCTCGACCTGCAGGTCGTGGCCCGTGCCGGCCAGCGGCCCCTCGAGCACCTCGGAGCGGACGCAGATCGCCGTCCGCTCGTCGAGCAGCACGCGGGTGCGGGCCGGGGCGAGGGGGTGTCCCGGCGTCGTCGCGGTGTAGGCGTGGCCGGGGACGACCACGGCGCCGCGCACGCGCCGCCCGTGGTGGGTGCCGGTGCCGACGTCCTCGACCGTGCAGGGCCGCCGCTCCGGCAGATAGGGCGGCACCGGGGCGTCCCCGGCCAGCTCGACCGGGTCCAGGATGGCCTGCCAGCGACCGCCGCCGAAGACGGGGTCCCCGTAGGCCGCCTCGGGCCGTCGCTCGACGAGTCCCGAGTCCGTGAACACCGGGGCCACGAGCTGCGGTGCGAGCAGCCACGAGGCGGAGGTCGAGGCGACGTAGAAGTCGTCGCGGGACTGCTCCCGCGCGGTGGCCGTGTAGAGCGCAGTTCCGTCCAGGGTCTCGACGCGCAGCCCGTCCGGGCGACGGACCCAGGCCCTGACGGGCCGGCGGGGCGCGGCGTCCGCCGGAGCCAGCCAGGACAGCACGAAGCGCACGGTGTCCCAGCGCCACGGGGAGGAGCGGCTCAGCGCGCAGAACTCGTCCTGGTCGGTGGGCGCGGGGACGGCGGAGCGGTGCATGGCCCCAGTCTAGGGACGGCCCCCTGCGTCCACAGGCACCTCGCCCCGGCGGGGACCGGGGCTACGATGCCCGGTGTGGGCACCTTCCTGACCGAGCAGTTCGCCCGCGGCGACCCCGCCGGTTGGGCCGCCGGGGCGCTCGCGGTGCTCGGCACCGCCGTGCTCGTGGCCGCGTGCGCGTGGCTGTGGCGCACCGACGTGCGGGAGCACCGCCTGCCCGGCCGCGTGGTGCGCCCGCTCTACCCCGTGTGCGGGGTGCTGCTGGGCGCGGCGGCGGTCGTGGCCGGCGAGCCCGTCCGGCTGCTGTGGATGCTGTGGGGCCTGGTGCTCGTGGGCGGGCTCTACGTCCTGCTCCGCGTGCTCCACCCGGCCGGGATGGGCATGGGCGACGTCCGGCTCTCCGGTGTGCTCGGCCTGTGCCTGGGCTTCGCCTCCGTCTGGCACGCCGTGCTGGGGGCGGCGGCCGGGTTCGTGCTCGGCGGTCTGGCCGGGGCGGTGCTCGTGGCGCTGGGCCGGGTCGACGCCCGCTCCCGGGTGGCGTTCGGCCCCGCCATGATCACCGGGGCCCTCGGCGTCCTCCTGCTGCTCTGACCTGCGCCGGCCTGCCAGAATGGGCCGGACCCCACGCCCCGAGACCCCGCACGAGGAGCCCGCATGCCCACCCCCGAGTTCGTCCTGTCCCTGCGGGAGAAGATCGGCCACGATCTCCTCTGGCTGCCTGCCGTCACCGCCGTGGTGCTGCGTGAGGACGGCAGGGTCCTGCTGGCCCGCCGCCGCGACAACGGCAACTGGGGGCTGGTGAGCGGGATCGTGGAGCCCGGCGAGGAGCCGGCGGTCACGGCGGTCCGCGAGTGCCTGGAGGAGACCGGCGTCGTCGCCGTCGTGGAGGAACTCGTGGCCGTCAAGGCGGGGGAGCCCGTGCAGTACCCGAACGGGGACCGGTGCCAGTTCCTGGACCACACGTTCCGCTGCCGCTGGCTCTCCGGTGAGGCCCGGGTCAACGACGACGAGTCGCTCGAGGTCGGCTGGTACTCCCCGGACGGGCTCCCGCCCATGCCGTCCCACCAGCTCGATCGGCTACGGACCGCGCGGGCGCACAGCGGCCCGCCCCGCTTCGTGGTCTGAGCACGGTCCTCGCCGGCCGACGGGGAGAACGACGGCGCGCTCCGTCCGACCTGGGCTCCGGAACCCGGCTGTCGGGGGCGGGCTGTCAGGACCGGGCGGCGGGGATCCGTCCGGCAGCTGGGCCGATGATCGACCGTGCCGTGCTGCGGGCGAGCGCCACGGGATCGGACGGCGCGCCCCGCAGGAGGCTGCTGAGCACCCCGTTGTAGAGCAGCAGCAGCACCGAGGCCGTGGCGGCCGGATCCCGGCAGCCGGCCTCCCGGGCGAGCTGTGCCAGCCGGTCGGTGACCAGCTCGGTGTCCTGCCGGATCAGATCGAACACCGGGTCCGTCCGCCCGTCCTCGGGGGCGGGGCGCTCGGAGGCGGTGGCCAGGAAGCAGCACCACTGGGTCGGTCCGGACGACGCGCGGAAGGACTCGATGGCGTCGAAGACCGCCAGCAGGCGTTCTTCCGCGGCGCCGGCGCCGGCGACGGCCTCGTCCCAGTGCCGGGTCCAGGAGTCGAGCCGGCGGGAGAGCACCTCGCGCAGGAGGTTGTCCTTGGAGCCGAAGTGCTTGTAGAGCGTCACGATCGCCACTCCGGCCGATGCGGCGACCCGGTCGACGCCCGTCGTGGCGATGCCCTCGGTGAAGAAGAGCATCTCGGCGGCGTCCAGGATGCGCTCCCGGGTGTGCTGGGGATTGGCCATGCCCGTAGTGTAACGTTCGTTCTGGTGAAACGATCGTTATGCTTACGGAGGCTGTCATGACGGGAACCACCGCGGACCCTCGGGCCGCAACCGGTCTCGGTGCTGCGGCGGCAGGGATGCTGCTGATCGCTGCCACCTACGGCATGGCGCGGTTCGGCGTGGGTCTCTTCGCTCCGGCCCTGAGCGCCCAGCGCCCCGACCTCGCGGGGGTCCTCGGCTGGGCGGGGGCCGCGCAGTTCACCGCGTACTCGCTGGCCGCCGTGGCGGCCGCCCGGTGGGTCGACCGGCGCCCCCGTGCCGGGCTGCTGCTCGCCGGGGCCACCGCGACCCTGGGGTGCCTGGGGGTGGCGGTCGCGTCGACCCCGGCGGTGTTCGTGGCCGCGGTGTTCATCGGCGGCCTGGGCGGGGGCTTCGCCTCTCCTGCCCTGGTGCCGGTCGTCGACGCGGTCGTTGCTCCGCACGCCTCGGCGACGGCGCAGTCCGTGGTGAACGCCGGAACGGCCGTGGGCGTGATCGGGGCGGGGACGGTGGCCTCGACGGCCGCAGCGGTGGGTCCGGCCTGGGTGTTCATGGCGCTGGTGTGCGCGGTGGCCACGGTGGCGGCGTGGTACCCGGTCCGGGCGCGCACCGATCTGGCCGTGGCCCATCGCCCCACCGCGGGCCCGCCCTCCGCCCCGGCCCGGCGCCCGTGGCGGCTCCTCGTCCTCCCCGGTGCGGCGGCGGTGGTCGCCGGTGCCGGGTCGGCCCTGACCTGGACGTTCGGGCCGCTGCTGATCACCGGTTCCGGGGCCGTGGCCCCGGCGCGGGCCGGGTGGCTGTGGATCGCCCTCGGTCTGGGGGGAGTGCTCGGCACCCTCACCGGCACGCTGGTCCGGCGCACGGGGGCGCGCGGGGCGTGGTGCTGGTGTGCCGGTGCCCTGGCCGTGGCCGCCGCCGGAGTGGCGGTGTCCGTGGCGGCCGGCAGCGCGTGGCCAGCCTACGGGAGCATGGCCCTCTTCGGCGCCGGCTACATGGGTCTGTCCGGGGTGCTGATCCTGTGGGCGCGTCAGGTCTGGCCCGGCGGCGCCGGGGCGGGCACGTCCGTGCTCTTCGTCGCCCTGGCCACCGGGCAGGCGCTGGGCTCGGTCGGCTTCGGACTGGCCCAGGACGTCGCGGGCCCGGCGGTCCTGGCGGTGCTCGCGGCCGGACTCTGCGTCCTGGGCGGTCTCACGGCCCGGATCCGGAAGGGGTGACGAGTCCGGCGCCACCCCGCGGGCACGGCCGCGGTGACCCGCGGGCATCGCGGCCTCCGCTTCGCGGCCGAGGCCCGTCCGGCGGCACCGCCCCCAGAAACACAGCGTGCTTACTTGTGACTGGCGACACCCGCTCCTAGACTCGGAGTCGTCCATCCGACGAGCACGAACGAGCAAGGAGGAACGACATGGCGACAGGTGAGACCGGTTTCGACGACGTCACCTACGACCTGGTGTCCGTGCAGTACCACGCGCTCAAAGCAGGTCACGACTACGGCCAGTACGTGCGGGACGCCCGCAACGCCGGCCGCGACGACATCGCCGACTTCTTCGAGAAGGTGATGTCCGAGGACTCCGCGCGCGCGCAGCAGTGCCACGAGTTCATCAAGGAGCTCTCCAAGTCCGACGAGTCCGGGCCGGCCGTCACCTCCTGACCGGCGCGGGCCGCCGGCCCGGGTCGGGAGGCGCGAGCCGCCGCCGCACGACGCGAGGGGTCGCGTCCGCACCGGAACTTCCTTCCGGGCGGGCGCGACCCCTCCTCGTGGGCGAGCGACGGGTCAGGAGTTGGGGCCCGTCATGGTGGTGACGTCCAGCGCCCGGTCCAGCTGCTCCTCGGTGAGCCGGCCGTCCTCCACGTAGCCCAGGGCGATCGTCGCCTCGCGCACCGTCATCTTGTTCGCCACGGCGTGCTTGGCGATCTTCGCGGCGGCCTCGTAGCCGATGGCCTTGTTCAGCGGGGTCACGATGGACGGGGACGCCTCGGCGAGGAAGCGGCAGCGCTCCACGTTCGCCTCGAGCCCGTCGATCATCTTCTCGGCCATCACACGCGAGGAGTTCGCGAGCAGCCGGACGGACTCCAGCAGGGCCGAGGCCATGACCGGGATGCCCACGTTGAGCTCGAACGCGCCGTTGGTGGAGGACAGCGAGACCGTGGTGTCGTTGCCGATCACCTGCGCGCAGACCTGGATGGTGGACTCGCAGATCACCGGGTTCACCTTGCCCGGCATGATCGAGGAGCCGGGCTGGAGGTCGGGGATGAGGATCTCGCCGAGGCCGGTGTTGGGGCCGGAGCCCATCCAGCGCAGGTCGTTGTTGATCTTCATGTAGCTGTAGGCGATGTTGCGCAGCTGGCCGGAGGCCTCGACGAGGCCGTCCCGGTTGGCCTGGGCCTCGAAGTGGTTGCGGGCCTCGGTGATCGGCAGCCCGGTCTCCTCCGCGAGCAGCTCGATGACGCGGGCGGAGAAGCCGGCGGGGGTGTTGATGCCGGTGCCCACGGCGGTGCCGCCCAGCGGGACCTCGGCCACGCGGGGCAGGGAGGACCGGACCCGCTCGATGCCGTAGCGGACCTGCGCGGCGTAGCCGCCGAACTCCTGGCCGAGGGTCACCGGGGTGGCGTCCATGAGGTGCGTGCGCCCGGACTTCACGACGTCCTGGAACTCCGCGGCCTTCTTCTCGAGGGACTCGGCCAGCTGGGTCATGGCCGGGACCAGATCGTTGACCAGCGCGCCCGTGACGGCGACGTGCACGGAGGTCGGGAAGACGTCGTTGGAGGACTGGGAGGCGTTGACGTGGTCGTTGGGGTGGACCTCGACGTCCCTGCCCTCCAGCGCCTGGTTGGCGAGGGTCGCCAGCACCTCGTTGGTGTTCATGTTGGAGGACGTCCCGGAACCGGTCTGGAAGACGTCGATCGGGAAGTGCTCGTCGTACTGCCCCGTGGTGACCTTGTCCGCGGCGTCCGCGATGGCCTGGGCGCGCTCGTCGTCGAGCACCCCCAGCTCCGCGTTCGCCCTGGCGGCGGCCTTCTTGATCTGTGCCAGCGCGACGATGTGCTGGGGCTCGAGTGGCTTGCCCGAGATGGGGAAGTTCTCGACCGCCCGCTGGGTCTGAGCACGGTACAGGGCGCTCGCGGGAACGCGGACCTCGCCCATGGTGTCGTGCTCGATGCGGTACTCGGTGGTCTCTGCCGTGGTGTTTGCCATGGCGCCAGTCTAGGACAGCCCCCGGTGACGCCCGGCACGGCGTCCCGCGCTCACGGCCGCCGGCCCGGGCGCCCGGTTCAGCGGCCCGGCAGCCAGGTGCCGTGCCCGTGGACGAGCTCCGCCTCGCCGTCCTCGAGGTGGTAGAAGACGCCGACCACGGCGACGTCGCCGTTGGAGACCGCGTCCGCGATCACCCGGGACTGCTCCATGAGGCGCGAGGCCGTCTGCTTGGTGTGCTCCACGACCGCCGAGTTGACGTCCTCGTGGCCGCGGCGCTGGGTCTCGAGCACGGACGGCATGATCCGCTCGATGAGGTCCCGCTGGAAGCCGCGGGGCATCCGCCCGGACCCGGCGACGTCGTGCGCGGCGGACACGGCACCGCACGAGTCGTGGCCGAGCACCATGATCAGGGGCGTGCCGAGGTTGGCGACGGAGTACTCGATCGAGCCGAGCACGGCGTCGTCGATGACCTGACCGGCGGTGCGCACCACGAACGCGTCGCCCAGGCCGAGGTCGAAGATGATCTCGGCGGCCAGCCGCGAGTCCGAGCAGCCGAAGATCACGGCGAACGGGTGCTGCCCGCCCGCCACGGACTGCCGCCGGGAGGCGTCCTGGTTGGGGTGCATGGACTCGCCCGCCACGAAGCGGGCGTTGCCCTCGCGCAACCGCTGCCACGCGGCGGTCGGGGTGCGGGGCGAGGTGTCTTCGGGGCGGCTGTCCGGGGTCATGGGGTCTCCGTGGTTCGCGGGGCAGGGGCGTCGGTGAGGTACTCGGCGACGGCGGTGGCCAGCCGGTCCAGCTCGGCGCCGGGCGCGTCGCCCTTGAGCACCACGGTGGAGCCGTTGATCTCTCCGGTGTACACGGTCAGGGGGTCCTGGTTCCGGGACTCCTCCCGGATGTGGACGTCCCACGGCACGTCCCCGGCCTCGACCACCGTGGAGGCGGGAACGGCCTCGGTCTGCTGGGCCAGCCACGTGGGATTGGCCATGGACGTCTGGACCAGGCCGATGAAGCTCCCCTGCGGGGTGGCCCAGCCGATCTCCCAGAAGGGCACCCCCTCCGCGGCACCGCCGTTCCACCGGGCGTAGTTGGCGGTCCAGTCCTCGCCCGGCTCGGGCACGACCGGGGTGAAGGGCGCCTCGTCCGCGACGTAGGCCGCCTCCTGGGCGACGTCGACGTCGGGACGGTACGGCTGGGCGTCCGGGCGGGGCTGGAGCCACACGAACGGCAGGACCAGCAGAAGGAGGACGGCCATGGAGATGATCATGCCCTGCACGGGAGCGTTGAGCCGCCGGGCCTGCTTCTCCGTGATCTGCGGGAGTGGCTGCCCGGGGGCGTCGGGGCCGGAGGCGGTGCCGGGGTCCGCGGGGTGCTCAGCGGGACGGTCGGGGGTGGAGGAGCTCACCCGTCCATTGTGCCCTGTCCGCCGTCCCCTGTCCGTAGCGCCCGCTCCCTCCGCCCCGGCCGGGTGCGGGTCGGGGCGGACCCGCCCGGCCGCAATGTGGCGCAGGTCGCGGTCGGCGGGGGAGCGGGCGATATGCTGGGCGGGACGTGGACTGCGCCCGCGGCCGAGCCCGGCCCGGGGGTCCCGCAGAACGTGAACTCGAAGGTGAGGAACAACGTGGCCGAAGAATCCCCCGGAACGATCCAGGCGCGCTCCAACAACGTGGCCGACCGGAACCTGGCGATGGAGCTGGTGCGGACGACCGAGGCAGCGGCGATCGCCGGCGGCCAGTGGGTCGGCGCCGGTGACAAGCTCGCCGCCGACGGCGCCGCGGTCGACGCCATGCGGGCCCTGCTCTCCACCGTGCACTTCAACGGCACCGTGGTCATCGGCGAGGGCGAGAAGGACGAGGCCCCGATGCTGTTCAACGGCGAGCAGGTGGGTGACGGCTCCGGGCCGGCCTCCGACGTCGCGGTGGACCCCATCGACGGCACCCGCCTCACCGCGCTGGGCATGAACAACGCCCTGGCCGTCATCGCGGTGGCCGACGGCGGGTCGATGTTCGACCCCTCCGCCGTGTTCTACATGGACAAGCTCGTGGTGGGCCCGGAGGCCGCGGACTTCGTGGACCTGCGCCTGCCCGTCAAACAGAACCTGCACCTCGTGGCCAGGGCCAAGGGCATCAACATCAACCAGCTCACCGTGTGTGTGCTGGACCGCCCGCGCCACCAGAAGCTCGTCGACGAGATCCGCGGGACCGGCGCCCGCACCCGGATGATCCTCGACGGGGACGTGGCCGGAGCGATCGCGGCGTGCCGCGAGGGCACCGGCGTGGACGTCATGATGGGCATCGGCGGCACCCCGGAGGGCATCGTCACCGCGTGCGCCGTCAAGGCCACCGGCGGGATCATCCAGGGCCGGCTGGCACCCACCGACGACGACGAGAAGCAGAAGGCGCTCGACGCCGGCCTGGACCTCGAGGCAGTGATGAGCACCGACGACCTCGTCACCTCGGACAACTGCTTCTTCTCCGCGACGGGCATCACCGACGGCGACCTGCTGCGCGGCGTGCGCTACCGCGGTCCCCAGATCACCACGCAGTCCATCGTGATGCGCTCCCGCTCCGGGACCGTGCGGATGGTCGAGGCGGAGCACCTCGCCTCCAAGTGGGAGAAGTACGCCCGCCGCTGATCCCGCACGCCCGCGGCCCTCGCAGCCGCGGCACAGGACCCCCGCCCCGTCCACCGGTGCGGGGGTCCTGCTGTGCCCGGGCCGGCCGTGTCCGGCGCCTCCCGGGACCCCTCCCGGCTCTAGACTGGAGGCCGAACTGCGGGCGCCGACCGCGGTCCCCCAGCCGGGGCGGAGCGCCCGGGTGACGAGGAGGATCCCCACGTGAGCACCACGGTCAGCCCCTGTCCCAACCGCAAGACCTGGGACGCCACCGTCCGGGTGACCGGCGGGCACCCGCAGCAGCTGTGGGGCATCGGCGAGGCGCAGGTCTCCGCCGAGGGCCCGGGCCTGCGGGTCGACCGGGTCATGGTCCACGACGCCGAGCAGCGCACCGTGGGCTACGCGCAGCTCTACCTGCGGCCCGAGGCCGAGCGCGTGGTCGCCGGGACCGTGCACTGCCACGTCCACCGGCCCGAGGACCTGCCTGTGGTCGCCGCCGCGCTCGCGGACTGGGCGCGGGAGGAGCACTCGGCCGTCCTGCTGCGCTTCCAGGCCGACACGCTGCGCGTCCCCGGCGCCGCGGAGGCCATGGAGGCCGCCGGATTCGCCCGCCCCGCCGCGGGCGCCGGGCCGGACGAGCCGCAGCGGCTGGAGGTGGTGCTGGGGGAGACCGAGCGGGACCTCTCACGGATGCTCTCGGAGGCCACCCTGGACCGGTGCCGCACGGCCCTGCGCACCCCGGGCGTGACGGTGCGCGAGGTCACGGCGGGCAGCCGGGTCCTCGCGAACATCGGGCTGCGGACCCACCTCATCACCCAGCTGCTGGAGGACCTGGGCGAGGACTCGCTGCTGCTCGTGGCCACCGAGGCCGCCGAGGACGGCCGCGAGACGGCCCTGGGCTACCTGTGGTTCGTGCACACGCGCGGCCTGGCGATGATCTACCGGCTCGGCTTCACCCGCCGGGGACGGAACCTGGGAGTGGACGACGCCCTGCTGCTGACCGGGATCGTGGAGCTGCAGAAGCGACGCGTGCAGCGCCTCGACGGCGGCGACCCGGACGAGACGGAGGTGCCGCTGGTGGTCCGTGAGCTGGCCGCGGCGCAGCGGCCGGTGCTGGGCCTGTGGGAGAAGTCCCTGGGGCGGGGCCCGGCCGGGGAGTTCTCGGAGGACGTCGCCGACGCCGCGGCCGAGGCCTCGGGGACGGCGGTCGCCGCGGAGCTGGGCCTGGGCGAGCCGGCCCCGGCGTGGTCGCCCGACCGCGGGGAGCCGGACGACGTGCCCGAGGACGACGACGGCCCCGGGCGTCCGGCGAGGGGGCGTGCCCGGCGGGCCAGGGACCTCACCCGCCGCGTGATCGGGGAGAGCATCTCCGCTTTCCGGGACGCGGCGGGACGCTGAGACCGGGCCGCGGCCGGTCCCTGTCGGCCCGGTCCCGGCCCGTGCGCCTTCGGTCCGTGCCGTTCGGTCCCGGCCTCCCGGGCTCGGGCCCGCCGGCCGGGAGGAGCGCTCAGGCCTCCCGGCGGCGCAGCCCCGCGACGGTCTGCCGGAGCCGGTCGGGCAGGCCCGGGAGGCTCTTGCGGGCCGAGACGGCGGCCTCCCGGGCGGCGCGCACTCCGGTGTACGCGGCGTACTTCCCACGGCTCAGCGGCAGGTCCCAGGTCCCGGGGTAGGACTCCGGGCGGCCGCCGAAGGACTTCTTGAACTTCGTGAAGCCGTGCCACGCGTGGTCCGGGCCGGCGTCCTCGGGCGCGGTGCCGAAGAGGTCGAACCGGCTCAGGCCCTTCTGCTTGGCGTCGAGGACCATCCGCACGACCAGCGGGATCCCGGCCGAGAGCCTGCGGTGCTCGAAGTCCATCGCGGCGTGGGCGTAGGTGCGGGTGTCGTCGGAGTCGTAGACGAGGGAGGCGCCGATGGGCTCCCCGTCCAGCCGGGCCACGTAGAGGGCCGCCGCGCCCGCGGGCATGAGGCTGCGGGCGGCCTCGCGCAGGTAGGCGTCCTGCTGGCGGGCGAAGTCCTTGCGCTCGGCCGTGGCCTTGAGGAAGCCCAGCAGCACGTCGACGTCCGCGGGGTCGGACGAGGTCGTGAAGGTCACGCCCTTCTTGGCGATGTTGCGGTGCAGGTTGCGGTTGGTGGACCTCATGTCCCGGAGGATCGCGTCCTCGTCCTGGGTGAGGTCGATGACCTGGGTGTGCCCGGGCTGCACCTGACGGGGCGCAGGGCGCAGTCCGCGGCGGCGCAGCGACGCCTCGGGCGTCTCGAGCCCGTCGGTCACCGCGGCGTCGACGGGCTCCACGCGCACGAACCAGCACCGCTCGGCCCGGGCCGTGCGGGCGAGGTCGTCGAGCGCGGCCTCGAAGGCCTGCGGCGTCCGCGCCTCGGGACCGTACGGGCAGTAGAGGTATCGACCGGTCCGGCCGCCCTCGAGGATCGCGAGGTAGCGCCATCCGTCCCCGGAGGCCTGGAACACCGTGTGCCCCAGGTTCCGCTGGAATCCGGCCCATGCGTTCGACTGCAGTATGTTCGCCACGCCCCCACTGTACCGGGGCGTCCGGGCGCCGCCGGCGACCCGGGGCCCGGTCCGGTCAGGGCACCGAGCAGGTGCCGTTGGGGGTGAGTTCCTGCGCCCTCACGAGGGGCTTCGCCGCTGCGAGCGGGGCGGTCATCGCGACCCCGGAGCCCACCGGCGTGCCGCCCGGCAGGGCCCCCGCGTCCCGCGCGCCGCGGTCCGTGGCCTCCTCGAGCACCCGGTCGAGGTCCTCGTGGAGCAGGTCGAAGTCCGGGTAGGTGGGGAAGGACGGGTCGTAGTACGGCGGGCCGGCGGCGTACTGCACCAGCTCGTGCTCCTTCGCCTTCAGCGCCACGTCCACGAACGAGCCGATCTGGCTCTGCGGGATGTCCGTCTCGACGACCTGCGTGCCCGAGTCCGCGAGGTCCTCGAACCGGGTCAGCACGTTGATGGGGTTGAGCTGCTCGAGCATTGCGGCCTGCACGCAGCGCTGGCGCGCCTGGCGGTCGTAGTCCGTGGCCCCCTCGCGGGACCGGGCATACCAGAGGGCGTGGTAGCCGTCCAGGTGCTGGACGCCCGGCTCGATGTACCCGAAGATCTCGTTCGGCAGGCCCGTCGTCAGGTCGGTGCCGCCGCCGATCGGCACGCGTCCGCCGACGTCGATGGTGATCCCGCCGAGGGCGTCCACGAGCTGCTCGAACCCGTTCATCTCGACGACGGCGTAGGCCTGGACCTCGATGCCGAGGATCCCCGACGCGGCGTCCTTCATGGCCTCGGCGCCGGGGTCCGCGGCGTCGGGGTAGAGCCCGGCGTGGTTGTTCGTGACGTCGGTGTAGAGGGAGTTGAGGATGCACTCGTCGCCGCAGTCGTAGCCCTCGGGGTAGACGTCCGCCAGCGGCGAGTCCTCGGGGAACGGCGCATTCTGCAGGTTGCGGGGCAGGGAGACGGTCACGGTCCGCCCGGAGTCGGCGTCCACGCTGAGCACTGTCATCGAGTCGGGGCGGCGGCCCGAGCGGTCCTCACCGGAGTCGGTGCCCATGAGCAGGATGTTGTAGCGCCCCTCCGAGGGCCGGAAGGGCAGACCGCCCCCGAACACGTCCGAGACCGCGCCGCGCGTCACGGACAGCAGGTAGGCGGAGTAGGCCAGCCCGCCCGAGGTGACGATCATGAGCGCCACGGTGGCCGCGGCCACCGCCCGCCGGGTCCGCTGCACGAGCAGACCGGGCCGGATGAGCCGGAACGTGTCGAAGAAGAGGAATGCCCACCCGAGGGCCAGGGCCAGCAGCCCGGCGATGACCAGCAGGGAGGTGAACGAGTTCGTCAGGAACCAGATCAGGGGGGTCCGCCACAGCACCAGGCAGACGAGCGCCAGGGCGGCCGCGGCCCAGACGACCACGTCGGCCTTGAGGGCGGTGCGCCCCGTGGCTCGCCGGCCCGCGACGAGCTGCGCGCTGCCGGGGACCACGAGCGTGGACAGCAGCAGCGTCCAGGCACGCCGGGCACGGGTGGCGTCCCCGGCGTGCTGGGGGTGGCGCAGCGGGTCCGTGAGCCGGGGCGGGCTCGCCGCGTCGTCGTCGACGCCCCGCACGGCCGTCACGGCGTCGGGCGGGAGGTCCCGGGAGCGGAAGTCCGCGGCGGACGGGTCGTGTGGCGGGCGGGGGTCGTGCTCAGCGCGGGGGGTGTGGCCGTTCACGGGCAGCTCCGGCGGGGAAGGTCGGGTGGGGGGAAGGGCAGGAGGGGAGCGGGCGACCGGGTCAGCCGTCGAGGCGGGTGCGCAGGGCGGCGCCCTTGTCGTGGGCGGTCTGCCGGAGCTCGGCGGCGAAGCCCAGGAGCTGCCCGCGCAGGGCCTGGGCCTGCGGGTCCACGCCGGCGGCGAGGATCCGGGCGGCCAGCAGCCCGGCGTTGCGGGCCCCGCCGATGGACACGGTGGCCACCGGCACGCCGGCGGGCATCTGCACGATCGACAGCAGCGAGTCCATGCCGTCGAGGGTCTTCAGGGGGACGGGGACGCCGATCACGGGCAGGGGCGTCACCGAGGCGAGCATCCCCGGCAGGTGGGCGGCACCACCGGCCCCGGCGATGATCACCCGCAGCCCGCGGTCGTGGGCCCGCTGACCGTACTCGATCATCTCGGTGGGCATCCGGTGGGCGGAGACGACGTCGGCCTCGTACGGGATGCCGAACTCCTCGAGCGCGGTGGCGGCGGCCTCCATCACGGGCCAGTCGGAGTCCGAGCCCATCACGACGCCCACGACGGGCTGCTGCTTCTCGTTCACTGGTGCTCCTGGGCTGCTCGGCGGGTGGGGGCCGCCATCGCGGTCCGGTCTGGGACTACGCTAACCGTCCCGGCTGGACGGGCCGTGGGAGGCACGCGGGTCAGGACTGCCCGTCGCGCAGCACGGCCGCCACGCGCGAGGCCCGCCGGCGCAGCTCCGGGATCTCGTCCGCGGCGCCCGTGAGATTGACGTGGCCGATCTTGCGCCCGGGCCGCACGGCCTTGCCGTAGTTGTGGATCTTGGCACGGGGCTCGGCGCCCATCGCCGCCCGGTAGGCGCCGAAGAGGTCCTGGTTCGCCCCGCCCAGGTAGTTCTTCATCACCGCGGACCCGCCGATCAGCCCGGTGTCCCCGAGCGGGAGGTCCAGCACGGCGCGGAGGTGCTGCTCGAACTGGCTCGTCACGGACCCGTCCATGGTCCAGTGCCCGGAGTTGTGCGGGCGCATGGCCAGCTCGTTGACCAGGAAGCCGGGGCCGCGGCCCGGGGTCTCGAAGAGCTCCACGGCCATCACCCCGGTCACGCCGAGTTCCGTGGCCAGCGTCCGAGCGGCGTCCGCGGCCGCGGCCCCGACCTCGGGCAGCAGCTGCGGGGCGGGCGCGAGCACCTCGTCGCAGACGCCGTCCACCTGGATCGACTCCACCACCGGCCACGCCCGCACCTCGCCGGAGGGGGTGCGGGCCACGAGTGCGGAGAGCTCCCGGGAGAACCCGACCTTCTCCTCGGCCAGCAGGGGGCCGTCCGTGCGGGCGAACCACTGCGCCGGTTCGGTGCCGCGGGCCGCCTGGGCGGTGCCGAGCACCATGACGCCCTTGCCGTCGTAGCCGCCGCGCGGCGTCTTGAGCACCACGGGCCAGCCCGTGCGCTCGCCGAAGGCGATCAGCTCCTCGACGTCGGCGACCGCCTCCCACTGCGGGTTCGGCAGCCCCAGGCGCTCCACGGCGGCGCGCATCCGCAGCTTGTCCTGAGCGTGCACCAGCGCGTCCGGGCCCGGGCGGACGTCCACGCCCTCGGCGAGCAGGGTCTGCAGGTGCTCGGTGGGCACGTGCTCGTGGTCGAACGTCAGGACGTCGACGCCCTGGGCGAACCGGCGCAGCACGTCGAGGTCGGTGTAGTCGCCCACGGGGGCGGTGGGCACGGCGGCGACCGCCGAGACGTCGGGGCCCTCGGCGAGCACGCGCAGCTCGATCCCGAGGGCAGTGGCGGAGGGCGCCATCATGCGGGCGAGCTGCCCGCCTCCGACGACGCCGACGACAGGGGCGGTCACAGAAGAATTCACCCGACCAGGATATCCCGGTCCGTGGAGCCCTCCCTGCGGGTCACCAACGCACCATCTCCCCGTCCCCACGGGTCCCTCCCGTCCCGGCACCTGCCCAGGAACCGCCAGGGGCTTGTGCTGTAACTTTCTAGTGCCGCGGAGAAGGGGCGGGGTAGCATTTGCCGAGGTCCGCCGCGGGTGCTCTCCTGCGTGTCGACCGCCGCGCCGGCCGGCGCCCACCGCCTCACCACCTGGGAGACCTGAAGCCGCGTGAACCGTCTCGTCGACCGTTTCGATGCCCTGTGGCACCTGTTCGTCAAGGAACTCATGAAGTTCGGCGTTGTCGGCGCCCTCGCGTTCGTGATCAACGCGTCACTCACCTGGATTCTGATGCACACGGTGTTCGAGGACGGCCACCTCAAGGCCAAGTTCGTGGCGACGACCGTGGCCATCGTCTTCGCGTGGGTCGCCAACAGGCTGTGGACCTTCCGGGACAAGCGCCAGTCGAACAAGCGCCGAGAGCTGTTCCAGTTCCTCGTGGCCAACGGCATCGGCATGGCCATCGAGCTCGGCTGCCTCGGTTTCAGTTACTACGTGCTCGGACTCACCAGTGCCTACGCGTCCTTCGTATCGGGCACGATCATCGGGACCATCCTCGGCACGATCTTCCGGTACTTCGCCTACCGCTTCTGGGTGTTCACCCAAGAGCTCGACGATGACCCCGACTTCGCGGACACAGCGGCGCTCGAAATCGCCCTGATCACGGACCCACCGCTGGCGGCGGGCGCTGAGCACGCGCTCCAGGAGCACGCGGTGCGCCCCGGCCCGGACGCCCACGAGACCACGGAGCCGGTGGAAGGGCGCTGAACCGCCCCGCTCAGAAGGAGGCGGCGTTCTCGGCCGCCAGCACGGTCCGCCAGGGGTCGTCCGCCGGGCGGTCGGTGACGACCGCGGCCCGGCCCCCGGCCAGCACGGCCAGCACCCGCAGCAGGAGCACCTCGTCCATCCGCCGCCCCGGCACGTGCACCGCCGACGCCGCGCCCCACGCGCGCTCCCGCCCGGAGGCGAGCTCGCCCGCGGCCGGCATCAGCCGGTCGTGGGGGAGGAATCCCTCGGTGCCCGCGGCCCGGAGCGCGGCACCGTCCGGCGCCGGCTCCTCGGCGCCGTCGTAGACGTCCGCGTGGGAGCGGACCTCGGCGCAGTAGTCGAGGACTTCCCCGACGGGCAGCTCGCCGCGGTAGCCGAGCGAGAGCGCCGGCCGGTCCAGGACCACCGCCCGCGCGCCGGCAGGCACCCGGTCCAGCAACGGCGGCGTCGCCCCGTGCGCGTCGACGAGCCCCACCACGGCCCGGTCCCCGGACTCCGCCGCGCCCTCGAGCGGATCGACCGCCCGAACCGCGGCGCCCATGGTCCAGGTGCCCAGGACGACGGCGAGACTGCGCCAGTGCACCTCGTCGCCGACGGCCACGACGTCGCCCGACTCGAGGTCCAGCTCGTTCACCCACAGGTTCGCGGTCTTGGCCACCCAGTTGTCGAGAACCCGCCCGGAGAGCTCCACGCGCTCGCCGTCCTGGCCGTACCAGATCAGGCCGGGACGGCTGCTGCTCCGCAGTTTGTCCACCAAGCGGGGGACGGAGCGGGGGATCGGGATGTCCATGGTTCCTCCTCGGGGCTGCCGCGCCCGCGGCGGCGGCGTGGCATATGCGTAGCACCGCATTCTTCGCGCTCTGCGGCGTCCTGTCGAAAATCGGCTCGTGACGTGGAAAAACGTCTACTCCCAAAGACATTCTTCCCGGATATCGTGGCATGGGCGGCCTCCCAGGACGGGTTGACGCCGTGCTAGTTACACACGTGTAATTGGGAAGTCCGGCAGACGATCAGCAAGGATACGTTCTCCGGGATGCAAAGGGTCGGCACCCCCCCCCGTACTGTGCCGGGCCCGAGCGATCAAGTCGGATGGAAGGAAAGTCATGGGAGAGGCCGCACGACAGCAGGTCGTGGAATCCAGCCCCCTCGATGCCCGTCGACGGAGCATGCGATCGGTGCCCGACGACTGGTTCGTGGACCCCGTCGACCCGCGCGCCGCCGAACGGCACGTCCGCCGGGCCGCCGGGAGCATGGAGGACCAGGCCACCGCCTACCTGCGGGCCCACGAAGCCGTCCAGAACCTCTCCGGCGCCGGAGCGGCATCCGCCCTCGACCTGCTGGAGGCGCCCGCCGTCGAGGACTCCGACTGGAGCGCCGTGGCCGGGCTGTACGCGGTGGACGAGGGCGAGGGCGAGCTCGCGTGGCAGACCGACGCGCTGTGCGCCCAGACCGATCCGGAGGCCTTTTTCCCCGAGAAGGGCGGGTCCACGCGGGACGCCAAGCGCGTGTGCGAGGCCTGCCCCGTGCAGGCCGAGTGCCTGGACTACGCGATGAGCAAGGACGAGAAGTTCGGCATCTGGGGCGGGCTCTCCGAGCGTGAGCGCCGCCGCCTGCGCCGCCTCGCCCGCTGAGGTAGCTTCGGGCCATGAGCTCCATCGCCGGCGCCACCCGCCTCTGCTCCCGCCAGACCTGCACGCGCGACGCGGTCATGACCCTCACCTACGTGTACTCGGACTCGACCGCGGTGGTCGGCCCGCTCGCCGGGCACGCCGAGCCCCACGCCTACGACCTGTGCGCCGTGCACGCCGACCGGCTCACGGTGCCCCGCGGCTGGCGCGTCGTCCGGCTGGAGCTGCCGGAGGCGCGGGCCCGGCGCGAGGACATCGGAGCCGTGGCGGAGGCGGTCCGGGAGAACGAGCCCTCGGCACCCGTCCGCGACCGCCCGCGGACGGTGCTGCGCGACGTCTCCCTGCCGCGACCGTCCTCACCGGGGCCTTCCCTCCCGCGCCCGTTGCGGCCCGAGAGCCTTCGCGCGAGTTCCGGGTCCGGCCGGCGGACGGGTGCCGAGAGTGCCGCACAGAGCGGCCCGGCGGCGGCGCCGACGCCCGCCCCGGAGGACCTCCGGACGCCCGCCGCCGAGGTCTCCCGGAAGCCCGCCGCGGTGAGCGCCCCGCGGCCGACCCCGGAGCCGGGCCCCGAGGTGCCGTGGCACGACGTCGCGATGCCCGGATCCCTGCGCCGGGCGCACCTGCGCCGACCCGCCGCGCGCGGGCACTCCGCCCAGCCCGGGGCCTGACCCGCGCGTCCCCGGCCGGTTCCGGACCACGCCAGTGCTCCGCCCCTAGGATGGGCCGCAGACCGCACCTGTCCGGTGCGGAAGGCTCTTCCCCCCGGAGCACCAGGAGTCCCCCCATGACTGTCCCTGCAACGACGCAGCCGACGCACGCGTTCCACACCGCGCCCCGCCGCGAGAACAGGCCCGCACGGCGCCACGAGGCACCGGCCGCCCGCCGCCCGGCCCCCTGGGCGCTGCCGGCGGCCGAGCCGGAACCCCCGGTGGCAGTGACTCTGGAGCCGGGGCTCCTCGCGATCCTGCGGTGCCCCCTGACGGGCGGCACGCTGATCCGCGTGGACGCCGACCGGCTGATGAGCGATCGGCCGTTCCGGGACGGCGTGCACCCGGTCTACCCGATCACCCGCGGCATTCCCTGCCTGACCCCCGGACGCTGAGGCTCCGGGCACGCCGCCGGGGGACACGAAGGCGTTAACATTCGTGACCGGAGGGCAGCGGGTGGGGCCGAGTGCGGCCCGGGGACCTATCGTGGAAGCAGTTCTCCAGCGTTCCCCCGCCCCCCTGACGCCCGAGGTGCCCTTCCCCATGCCCCTGTCCTCCCACCCGGATCCCCTTCCCCCTGGCCTCCGAGGGCTGCCGGCCCCCTCGCGCCTGCTCGCGCTGGGTGCCGTGACGGTGCTGCTCGCCACCGGCTGCGCGCAGGCCACCGGGGCCCCCGCGGCAGTGCCGACCGCCACCGCATCGGCCGCCACCGCCCGGATCGCCACCACCCCGGTCACGCCGGCCCCGAGCCGGGCGGTCACGGCCGCGCCGGCCGAGGTCACGGTGGCCCCCGCGGACGCCGCCGTCGAGCACAACCCCGTGGAGCCGGTCGTGGTGCGGGCCGACGGGGGCGAGCTGACCGACGTCGTGCTGGTTCCCGCCCCGGGCGGCGAACCGGTGCCCGGAGAGCTCTCCGCCGACGGGAGCACCTGGACCAGCACAGCGGTCCTTGCCTTTGACACCCCGTACGTTGTGCACTGGAGCGCCGCGTCCGGGGCCGGGCCGACCACGGGCACCAGCGCCTTCACGACCGTCGTCGCGGCTCACGAGGTCGACGCGCGCCTCAACGTCGTCGAGGGCGGGGTCTACGGCACCGGGCAGGTCCTGGAGTTCACGTTCTCCGAGCCCGTCGCGAACAAGGAGCAGGTCGAGGAGGCCGTGACCGTGGACGGCGGCGGGGACCGGGCGGGCGCCTTCCGCTGGTACTCGGACACGACGGTCCGCTACCGCCCGGCCGAGAAGTGGGCGCCGCGCTCGGAGATCACGGTCTCCCTCGACCTGCACGGTCTCGACGTGGGCCACGGCATGGTGGGCAACCACGACCTGCGCCGGAGCTTCTCGACCGGTGCCGAGCACTACGCCCGGGTGGACAACAAGACCAAGACGCTGACCGCCTGGGTGGACGGCGAGATCGCGGCGACGTTCCCCGTGACCCTGGGCAATCCCGACTGGCCCTCGACCACCGGGCAGAAGGTCATCATGGAGCAGGCCCCGGAGTACCTGTTCCGGGCCGGCTCCCTGGACCTGCGGCCGGGGGACCCGCACTGGTACGACACGTTCTGGGCCTCCAACGTGTCCCGGCTGACCGCCAGCGGGGAGTTCGTGCACCAGGCGCTGCCCTCCGCGATGCCCGTCCTGGGGGTCGAGAACGTCTCCCACGGGTGCGTGGGCATGCCGCCCGAGGGCGCGAAGTTCATCCACGACGTGTTCCGCCCCGGGGACGTCGTGGAGGTCGTGGGCACCGGCTACCCCCAGGCCGACCCCGACGACGGGTACGGCGACTGGAACATCCCGCTCGAGCACTACGCGGACGAGGAGTGGAAGGGCGACTGGTGAGCCCCGGCGCTGAGGGCCCGTCGTCGCGCCCCCGCCGCTGGACCCCTGTCGCGGCGCCCCCGCCGCCGAGCGCTCGTCGCTGGACCCCCGCGGCCGAGCTACCGTCGGGCAGCGTCCGCCGCTGGGCCCCTGGCGGCGGAGTCCGGGGCAGGAGACCGGAGCACGAGGCCGGTGGGGGAGGACGCGTGAGAGTGCGCCGGCGGGGATACCGGCGGGTGGGCCGGTGGGGAGAGGGCGCACCCGCGGTGGGTAGGATCGGGACCGGCCGGAGCGGACCCGCCCGCCCCGGACCCCTCGACCCCCTCCGACCGAAGGACCGCCCGTGGCCACCCCCAGCAACGACAAGGCCCCCTGGCAGCAGGCCGACCCGCCCGCGGACGACCAGCAGCGCGAGGAGCCCGTGTGGACGGGCCTGCTCCCCGCCGTCGTCCCCGCGCAGAGCGTGCACGACCCCGAGAACGACGACCAGCACGACCAGCACGACGACGAACGCCCCGGCGAGCCCTGGGAGCTCAGCGGCGCCGGGCAGCGCCGTGCGCCCGGTCGCACGGGCCGGGGCTCCCGCGCCGTCGGGGCCGACGAGGCCGCGGGGGACGACGACCCGGACGCTGAGGCGCGCCGCCGGGCCGCGCTGCGCCGGGACGCGCTGGCGGACGAGCCGCGGCTGCCTCGGCTGCAGCAGGTCTTCCTGGTGCTCGTGCTCCCGCTCGCGCTGCTGGCCGCGGCCGTGCGCGTGGTGGCCACGCCCCTTTTCCTGTGGGCGGAGTACCACCGCCCGAGCTTCCCGGCGGACTCCTACGGCTTCTCCACCGAGGAGCGGATGGTCTTCGGCTCCTACGGACTGGACTACGTCATGAACTGGGCCCCGTCCGGGTTCCTCGCCGGGCTGCAGGGCACGGACGGCGCCCAGCTGTTCCTGAGCTCCGAGGTGGCGCACATGACCGACGTGAAGGTCGTGCTGCAGAGCGCGCTCGCCGTGGTCGCAGTCCTGGCACTGCTCGGCATCGTCGCGTGCCTGTACCTGCGGGCGAAGGCCCCGGGCGCCGCCTCCGGCGCCCTGTTCTTCGGCTCGTGGCTGACCGTGGCGCTGCTGGTCGCGCTGGCGGTCGCCGCGGTGCTCGGCTGGCAGCAGTTCTTCACGCTGTTCCACTCCCTCTTCTTCGTGGACGGGTCCTGGACCTTCCGGGCCTCGGACACTCTCATCCGGCTGTACCCCACCCAGTTCTGGATGGACGCCGCGATCGCGGTGGCCGGCCTCGCCCTCCTGGGGGCGCTCGCGGTCATGGCCGCCACCTGGCCCACCGCCTTCCGCCGGCACCGGGCCCTGGACCGGGTGCGCCGGCGGCAGGAGCTCAAGCGGCGGCTGGCCGGCCGCTGAGCGGGCGTTGCGGGCTCAGATCCAGGCCGCGAACCACATCCGATCCCGCCACTGGGCGTACTCGACGGTCTCCGCGTACCAGACGGGCACGAAGTGCGCGCTCAGCAGGAGCACCGCGGCCGTGAACACGCCGACCACCGCGAGACCCGCGCGGCGGCGCCGCACGGTGTCCCCGGGCCGGCCCAGGACCAGGCCGAGCATGCCGGCGAGCATGAGCACCAGGGCCGGCTGCACGGCCAGCGCGTAGAAGTAGTACATGGTGCGCTCGGGGTACAGGAACCAGGGCAGGTACCCGGCCGCGAACACGCCGGTCAGCGCTCCGAACCGCCAGTCCCGCCGCACGGCCCACAGCCACGCCGCCACGAGCACGGCGGCGATCGCCGTCCACCACAGGAGCGGGTTGCCGATGTTGAGGATCGCCTGCGAGCAGTGCTCCACCGCGCACCCGGCCGTGCCCTGCTCGGGGACCTCGTAGAAGTAGGAGGTGGGCCGGCCCAGGGTCAGCCACAGCCACGGCATCGCCTCGTAGGAGTGCTCGGTGCCCAGGCCGCTGTGGAAGCCGTAGGCCGAGGAGTGGTAGGCCCACAGCGAGCGCAGGGACGCGGGCAGCCACTGGGGGCCCTCGCCCGGGTGCAGCTGCGCCCAGGTGCGGTCGTAGGCGTCCGACGAGGCGAACCAGCCCGCCCAGGTGGACACGTAGACCACCAGGCCCGTCCCGACGACCGCGAAGAACGCGGGCACGCCGTCCTTGAGCACCCCGGCGAGCAGCCAGTGCCGCACGCCGGCCACCCGGCGGGCGTTGAGGTCCCACAGCACCGAGAGCAGGCCCAGCCCGGCCACCAGGAAGAGGGCGCTCCACTTCACGCCGACCGCGAGCCCGCAGGCCGCGCCTGCCGCGATCCGCCACCAGCGCACGCCCAGCCACGGCCCCCACCCCAGGCGGCGCAGCAGCTCCGCGTCGGGGACGTCGCGGCCCGGGGGCACGTCGAGCCGGGTGACCAGGCGGCGGCGCCCGTGCTCCCGGTCCAGCAGGAGCAGGACGAACGCGAGCAGGACGAAGAACATGAGGAAGACGTCCAGCATCGCCAGCCGGGACTGCACCAGGTGCAGGCCGTCCACCGCGGTGAACAGCCCCGCCAGCGTGGCCACCGTGACCGAGCGGAAGAGTAGCCACCCGGCGGCGCACACCAGCGCGATGGACAGCGTCCCGATCAGCGCCGCGGAGAAGCGCCACCCCAGGGGGTCCCCGGCGCCGAACAGCCACATGCCGAACGCGATGAGCCACTTCCCGGCCGGCGGGTGCACCACGTAGGAGGGGGTGCTCAGGGCCTCCGGCGGGGTGCCCGCCACGAACAGCTCGTCCGCGCCCTCCTGCCACTGCCGCTCGTAGCCGTGCAGCAGCAGCGAGTAGGAGTCCTTCACGTAGTAGGTCTCGTCGAAGACGATCGCGTCCGGGTGGGAGAGCCGGTGGAAGCGCAGCAACCCGCCGAGCAGGACCACCAGCAGCGGCGCCAGCCACGCGAGCCGGGCCACCCCCGCGGGGGCCGGCAGCAGCCGCTCCTGCAGGGCGGTGGGGGCCAGGGACCGGCGCAGGGTGCTCACCGGCGCCGCCGGCCGAGGCCCCGGGACCAGGACTGGGGCGCGCACCGAAGAACTCACGGTGTCATCGTAGGGGACGCGTCCCAGCGCCCGCGGACCCGCGGGGGCCCCGCGGAGCGCGCCGTAGAGTGGACCCGTGCACACGGAACCCCACGACGACGCTCCTGCCGAGGCCCCCACCGGCGCTCCCGCCGATCCCGCCGGCGGCGCCGCCGATGCCGGGCAGGTGGTCCTGGCGGGCACCCCGATCGGCAACCGCCGGGGAGCACTCGGACCTCGGCATTCAGGGCGGATTCAATCGGTGGTCGCAACACCTCGATCACGGAGGTTTGCGATGGGGCTCGGAAGGAAACAGCTGCCGAAGGCGCCGGCGGGTGCGCGGCGGCAATGGGCAGCGGATCGAGCGTTGCGGCCGCCGATGCGTTCCCCGGGCCGGCCTGAGCCCTCGCGGGCTCTGCAGCGGGAGTTCTGGTGGCTCATCGCGTCGGGGGTGACGACGGCCGAGGCCGCGGAGTCCATTGGTGTGTCCTGGCCGGTCGGGGCCCGCTGGTTCCGTCACGCTGGCGGCATGCCGCCGATCAGCCTGGACGAGCCCTCGGGTCGATACGTGTCGTTCGCCGAGAGGGAGGAGATTGCCCTGCTGCGTGCCCAGGAACTCGGCGTGCGCGAGATCGCCCGCCGGATCGGGCGCGACCCCGGGACCGTCTCTCGCGAGCTGCGCCGCAACGCGGCGACCAGAAGCGGCAGGCAGGCCTACCGAGCCCTGGTAACGCAGTGGAAAGCGCAGCAGGCCGCGAAGCGCCCGAAGACCGCGAAGCTCGTGAACAACGACAAGTGGCGTCAGTACGTGCACGAACGGTTGGACGGGAGCGTCCGCCGACCCGATGGCACGATCGTCACCGGCCCCGAGACGCCGGCGTGGAAAGGACTGAACGAGCTGCACCGGCAGGACAGAAGATGGTCAACGACGTGGAGTCCGGAACAGATCTCCCACCGGCTCCGGGTTGATTTCCCCGATGATGAGGCCATGCGCATCAGCCACGAGGCGATCTATCAGTCGCTGTTCATCGAGGGGCGTGGCGCGCTCAAGCGAGAGCTGGTCACGTGTCTGCGCACCGGCCGGGCGCTGCGGACACCACGAGCCCGATCACGCAACAAACCGCAGGGGCATGTCACCGCCGATGTCGTCCTCAGCCAACGCCCCGCCAAAGCCGAGGATCGCGCCGTCCCAGGTCACTGGGAAGGGGACCTGATCATCGGAACCGGCCGGTCCGCGATCGGCACGCTCGTTGAGCGCAGCAGCCGCTCCACCCTCCTGGTCCATCTGCCTCGACTCGAGGGCTGGGGTGAGAAACCACCAGTGAAGAACGGTCCGTCGCTGGGCGGCTACGGCGCCGTCGCGATGAACGCCGCGTTGGCCGCCTCGATCACCCGACTGCCGGAGCAGCTGCGTCGGACGCTCACCTGGGACCGTGGGAAGGAACTGTCGGGACATGCGCAGCTCACCCTCGACACCGGGACCAAGGTGTTCTTCGCCGCCCCCCACTCGCCATGGCAGCGACCGACGAACGAGAACACGAATGGCCTGCTGCGTCAGTACTTCCCGAAGGGCACCGATCTATCCAGGTGGTCCGCCGAGGACCTCGAAGCCGTCGCCCTCGCGATCAACAACCGCCCCCGCAAGATCCTCCACTGGCGGACCCCGGCCGAGGCTTTCGAGGAGCAGCTACGCTCACTACAACAACCCGGTGTTGCGTCGACCGGTTGAACTCGCCCAATTTCGGTCGCGGAAGTTCGTCCACGCCTTGAACCGGCACGGCTTGGTCGGTTCGATGGGCCGGGTCGGTGCGGCTGGCGACAACGCCGCGATGGAGAGCTTCTTCGCCCTGCTGCAGAAGAACGTCCTCGATCGGCGGTCCTGGGCGACCCGGGAAGAACTGCGAATCGCCATCGTCACCTGGACCGAGCGGACCTACCACCGGCGCCGCCGGCAAGCCCGTCTCGGGCGGTTGACCCCCATCGAGTACGAGACCATGATGAAGCCCGCCGTCACTCTCGCGGCATGAAACCCCACCTGACCTGACCTACAGTTTGGTTTCCAGTTGTCGTCGCTAGCCGAAGGCCTTCATGGAAGGCTCGTCGCTAT